>PUND01000051.1 GCA_003551645.1 Phycisphaerae bacterium
AAAGACAAAATGACCGCCGTCACCGCTTGCACGCGAAAACTCATCACCATCCTGAATGCCATGATCCGAAAAAACCACAAATGGACGTGTTCCTCCGCTTGACAAACAAGACAGTCGCTACAGGCCCGCTCCCTTCGGTCGCAGGCCACGGCACCCGAGCAAAGTCGAGGGACGACTCGCGATTCATCACCGCTGGAAGTGCTGGACGATTCCGTCGGCTATGGCCTGCGCGAGCCGCTGTTGATATGCGGGGTCGGCGAGCATGCGGGCCTCGCGGGCGTTTGAGAGGTAGCCCAGTTCGATCAGCATCGCCGGCCCGGCCGTGCGGACCAGCACGCGATAGTCCGCCTGTCGGACGCCCCGGCTGGGCGACGGCAGGTTTTCCAGCCGGCCGAGCACCGCCTGCGCCGCCCGGTGCGAATCGCGCGACGCCGCCCGCGCGACGTACACCGTGAAACCGCGTGCGGAGGGGTTTTCGGCGCTGTCGGCGTGGATGCTGACGAACAGGTCGGCGCCGGCCTCGTTGGCGATGTCGGCACGGACATCCAGCGGGATGTAGGTGTCGTCGGTCCGCGTCATAATCACGTTCACGCCGCGGGTCCGCAGCAGCTCGGCCGTCCGCAGCGACACCGCCAGTGCGACGGCCTTTTCTTCGATGCCGGTTACGGCTATCGCTCCGGGGTCGCGGCCGCCGTGGCCGGGGTCTATCACGACCGTCCCGAGCCGCTCGGTCGGTCGGGGTGTCGGAGTCGGCTGTGGTCGAGGCCGCGGCCGGGGCGTCGGCTCGGCCGGACGCATCGAGGCGCGTATGCGCTCGACCAGCGGTTCGGGCACGAACAGCATGTCGCCGACGCCGGTGGCGCCCTTGGCGTCGATTACGCGCGAGTTGACATAGGCCTGGCCCCTGGGGTCGGCGTAGAGCACGACGGTATTGGCCGAGTCGGCCAGCGTGGCCGTTACGGACGACGATTCAACCACCCTCATTCCGAGCCGTCCGGCGAGCTGGTAGGTGCTGATGGCGCCCGGCGGCGCCGAGACTATCTCCCCGCCGGCGCCGTGGAGGTGGTGGTTGTCGTTGCAGCCGACGGCCGCCACAACCGCCAGCAGCAGCCAGGCCGGCAGTCGCGCCGGGTGTGGGGAACGCAGCGTCCGTGCCATATTGTCTCCGCCTTTTGTTGTGCGGTTACGGGTTGCCGGCGGCCGCGCAGAAAATCAGAAATATCAGCCAGCCGACGAACACGCCCGCCAGTATCAGCACCGGCCACCGCCGATTGTCTCCGCTTCTGTCGGGTATTCCATCCCGGATGTCCACGGGTTTGGGCGGCTCGTGTTGGTTGGATTTGTCCTTGTCGCTCACTCGTCAGGCCCGAAGGTGTATTCCCGCTCGAACTCCAGGTGGAAGTCGAACACGTCGTCAAAGTCCTCAATGGTGTCCTGTGGCCTTTTGCGCATGTAACCGTGCTCGATAAGCAGGAACACCATGTTGCCGAAGTCGCGAGTCCGGCGGATGTTCCACCGTGCCAGCACGGTCGTGGCGAGCATGCCCCACCGCATCCGGGCGATGTCGCGTGCCGCCATGCACAGTTGCCGGCCGGTGACGTGCTTTCTGCCGGTCCGGGATGCGCCTTCGCCGTAATGGCGCTTCACGGCGCGGGCCATCGCATCCTGCAGAAGCGCGAACGCCTCCGGCGGATACCGCCCGTCGCGACGGATGACCTCTTCCATGGATTCGCTCGGTTCTTTGGGATTCTCCGGCATCGGTCGTTTCGCGCGGCTTGTGGGACTTTCAGGTCTTTCTGGGAAACAGCGACTCGCCCTTGTGCACCGGCGTTCCCGGCGCCAGCGCGCCCCAGGCGCCTGTCTCGGCGAGGGGGCGGTCCGGTCCGGTGGCGCCGAGCTGCTCCAGACCCCGCCGGGCGGTCGCGGGCATGACCGGCTGGAGGTACACCAGCACCAGCCGCACGGCCTCGGCGCAGGTGTAGAGTATGGTTCCCAGCCGCTCGCGTTGCTCGGGGTCCTTGGCCAGTTTAAACGGCTGAGTGGAGTCGATGTATCGGTTGGTCGCGTCGGCCAGGGCGTTGACCTTGTCCAGCAGCAGATGGAAGCGGCACAGCTCGATGGCCTGCTCGGCCGACGATGTGAGGTCCTCGGCCGCGCCGGCCACCTCCCGCTCGTCCACGCCCGGCTCGCCGGGTTCGGGGACCTTGCCGTCGAAGTAGCTGACGATCATGTTGACCGTCCTGGCAAGCAGGTTGCCCACGCCGTTGGCGAGGTCTCCGTTGTAGCGTTGCCGCAGGTCCTCGTGGGAGAAGTCGCCGTCGGCGCCGAAGGCGACCGTCCTCAGCAGGTAGTAGCGGAACACGTCCACGGAGTAATCGCCGCAGATTTCGGCGATGACCTCGCGCGAGATGAAATTACCCAGCGACTTGGACATCTTCCTGCCCTCGGACGTCCACCAACCGTGGGCGAACACGCAGTTCGGCACGGGCAGGTCCAGCGCCATCAGCAGGCAGGGCCAGTAAACCGCGTGGAACCAGAGTATGTCCTTGCCTATCAACTGGACGTCGGCGGGCCAGTATTTCGCATGTTCGCCGTCGTGCTCGTCGCCGATATCGGGTATGCCCAGGGCGGTGATGTAGTTGCTCAGCGCATCCACCCAGACATAGACGACGTGGTCTGGGTCGTTGGGCATCTGGACGCCCCATGGCAGCTTCTGCTTCTGGCGCGAGATGCACAGGTCTTCGACGCCCTGGCGTAGCTTGCTGAGCACCTCGTTACGCCTGGCGTCCGGCTGGATGAACCGCGGGTTGTTCTCTATATGCTCGATGAGCTTAGGCGCCCACTTGCCCAGCCGGAAGTGGTAGCTCGGCTCGGAGTAGCGGACGAGGTCGCGTCCGCTTATGGCGCTTTTGTAGTCGTTCGCGCGGGCGGTGGATTCGGTGACGAATTCCTCCTGGCCCTCGTCGTACCAGCCCTCGTACTTGCCGAGGTATATTTCATCGCGTTCGACCAGCCGGCGGACGATCTCCCGCACGCGGGCCTCGTGTCGCGGCTCGGTGGTGCGGATGAAGTCGTCGTTGGATATCTCCAGCTCCTTCCAGAGCCGGCGGAAGTGCTCGACCACCTCGTCGGCAAGCTCGCGGGGCTGCTTGCCCTTCTCGGCGGCGGCCTTGAATATCTTCACGCCGTGCTCGTCCGTGCCGGTCAGGAACCGCACGTCCCGCCCGGCCGAGCGGAAGAACCTCGCCAGCACATCCGCGGCGATTGTGGTGTAGGCGTGCCCTATGTGGGGCACGTCGTTGACATAGTAAATGGGCGTTGTCACGTAGTACGGGTCTGTCATGGTCCGTTAGCTTCTTCGGCAGCGGTCGTAAATCAAGATGAATCATACTTGCGGGCGACCCGGCGCCTCGGCCGGCCCGGCCTTCAGGCGAGCCGGAAGTGCCGCCTGTACTTGCCCGGCGGCATGTGCAACTCCTCGTTGCATACCTGCGAGAAGTGCGAGAAATACCGGAACCCGCACCTCTTGGTAATCTCCGAAAGAGGCATGTCCGTGTCAACCAGCAGGCGTCGGGCGGTGTCCATCTGGGCGCGGCGTATCTCGTTGTGGACGGTCCTGTTCAGGACCGTGCGGAACTTCCGCTCCAGCAGCCGGCGCGACACGCCCATCTCCTCGGCCACCTTCGCGACCGTCAGGTTGTTGTCCACGCGGCGCTTGATGAACTTCAGCGTGGCGGCGACGAGTTCGTCCCGGACGGCGACCACGTCGGAGCTGCGCCGCACTACGACTTCCCTCGGCCTGACGTACAGCGGTTCGGGCGCCGGTCGCTCGCCGCTCATAAGCCGGTCCAGCAGACGGGCGGCCTCGTAGCCGACGCGCTCGGCGCCGGTATCCACGCTGGAAAGCGGGGGGACGGTAATGGTGCACATCAGGTCGTGGTTGTCCACGCCCACAATGGCGATATCGTCGGGCACGCGGACGCCGGCCCGCAGGCACGCGGTAGCCACGTCACGGCCGCGGATGTCGTTGCACGCCATAAGACCGATCGGCTTCGGGAGCGAGAGAACCCACTGCGCCAGTTCGGCAAGCTCCTGCTCGCCGAGCGCGAGATGCTCCCTGCGGCTCGGCTCGAAGGCGATGCACTCGCAGCCGGCTTCTTCCACGACCTGCCGGAAGCCCTTCAGGCGCTGCGGTGAGAAGCCCCATAGGTCGTTGCCGCAGTAGGCGAAGCGACGGACGCCCTGATTGAGAAGGTAGTCCGCCACCATGCGTCCCAGGGCGAGATTGTCCAGTATCACCGACGGCAACCGATATACGTCCAGTGTGCCGCTGACGTTGACGCACGGTATGCCGCGGTCGATTATCTCCTGCTCCTGCCGTTCATCCCTGACGGCGAGTATAAGCCCGTCAACATTGTCCCCGTTCTGTGGAAGCTCGCCCGGCGCCTCTCCCCAGGCGTGCACGCGGAACTCCCACGGCTCACGATGCTCTGTGAAGCGGGCAAGCCCTCGCAGGATGTCCCGGCCCCAGGATGTGGCCGTGCCGTGGAAGACCCAGATGCTCTTCACATTCACCATTGGCTACACCTCTCGTGCATTGACACGCTCTGTCGCATATACTCAGGATTAATGCGCGAAAGCCGATAGACAGTCAACCGTTTTTTTGGCATAATATTGTGTCAGGTTAGCATATGATCACTTTCACCCGTCGATGCGGCGCAGGTCCGACCAGTCAGTCCGGAGGTGTCAGCGTTATGTTCAGCCAGGCAGCGATTATTGGACGCGGGGTCGGAGGGCGGGAGGGCGGCTTCACCCTTATAGAGCTGCTGGTGGTCATCGCGATCATCGCCTTGCTTATGAGCATCCTTATGCCCGCTCTGGGCATGGCCAGGGAGCAGGCGCAGGCGGTGGTGTGCATGACCAATCTGCGGAACATAGGCATGGCCGTATCGAGCTACGCCAATAACTATCGTGGCTACCTGGTGCCGGCGCGCTATCGTCCGGACGCCGATCCGGCCAGCGGTGCGCGGATTCGATCGCGCAACATGTGGTCCACGATCCTGCTGAACGAGGGCGAGCTGACGGCCCCGAAGTCCGATCGGCGTGATGTGATCGCATCGGGCCCCTCCTCGCTTCGCTGCCCCAGCGGCATCGCTGAGCCGGCCATGACCGATCCCGGCGGATGGCTGGCCGGCGGCCTGGACACAAACTGGAGCGAAAGCGAGATTCGGGACGCCCAGCGGCACCACGCAGGCGCCGAGGGGCGCCCAAATGAGTGCGACGATGACGACCAGAACTATTGGGTCCACAACTGGTACGGCGTCAACGGCGAGACGTGGGCGGTCTGGGATACCCCGTTCACGCAGATACCCAACGACGGCAACGAGCGGACGCTGCACCGACTGGACGAATTCCCGCGGGTATCGAGCATTGCCGGGATGTTCGACGGGTTCTGGCTTGTAGACGTCTTCCCCGGCCGGATAAACGCCCGACATCTGCGCAACAGCCGGTCCAACATCATGATGCTCGACGGGCACGTGGACAGCTTCGACATCGACGAACTGCCCAGGGAGAACTGGCGCGCCGGCGGCTCGGCGGTCGATGTGGATGAGAGATACCCCATCTGGCGGCTGAGGCACTTGCGCTGAAAGGCGGCCCCCGGCTGATAACTGCCGGTCCTTCGAACCTGCTGTCGGCCATTGTTAAAGCATCGGCCCCAGGGGCCGGAGCAAACTTACCATAAGCCATTGATACGCTTGCCCGGAGTTTTTGGACATCCCCCGTAATCGGCAGCCGGTACGCCGTGGCCTGGCATATTCCCAGCCGGACGTCGCCGGGAAAGCCGGATACCCGCCACGCTATCGGCTCATCGGCCGGTATTGGCCGATGATGCTGGCAATGCTTTCGAAAACCCTTACCTTTGTGGACGTGGCGATCTTCCCGAAGTGACAACGTTGCCCTGAAGGAGAAAGCTCCATGAAACCCGTCTTGCGCACCATCGCCGGTCAGCCGTCGTGGGTCGTTCGCTCCCGGGACATCGAGCTTGCGGTAACGAAACTCGGCGGGCACATGGCGCCGGTGACGTTTCGCCGCCGCGGCCGAAGGCCCGTCAGCCCGTACTATATAAGCCCCTGGCAGGGCGAAGGGCGCAGAATAGACGAACCGGTGTTGGCGCCCCTGCGGGGCGATTTCTTCTGCCTGCCGTTCGGCGGCGGCGAGTATCGTGGCGAACTGCACCCCGCCCACGGGGAGACCGCCGGGCGGACCTGGCGGCTGGGCGGCTGCGAGCAGGCCGACGGCATGACCACTCTGACGCTTTCGATGCGGACCCGTGTTCGGCCGGGCAAGGTCACGAAGCACCTCCGCCTCGCCGACGGCCATGATGCGGTGTACATCCGTCACGAGCTGGAGGGCTTCTCCGGGTCGATGCCGCTGGGCCACCACGCCACGCTGGCGGTGCCCGATAAGCCCGGGGCGATGCGGATAGCGGTCAGTCCCTTCCGCTTCGGACAGACCGCTCCGGGGCAGTTCGGCGACCCCGCCTCGGGTGAGTACACGTCGCTGGCTTCGGGCCGGCGCTTCCGCGACCTGCGCAAGGTTCCGCTGGTCTGGGCAAACCCGCGATATGGCGACTGTTCGGAGCTTCCGAGCCGGCCGGGCTTTACGGACCTGCTGGCGGTCTTCGCGCGGCGCGACGTCAAACGCGCCTGGACCACGGCGACCGTGGTTTCGGAGGGTTACCTGTGGTTCTCGCTTAAGGATCCGCGGATGCTGCCGGCGACGGCCGTGTGGATAGCAAATCGTGGCCGTCACGGGCCGCCCTGGGAAGGGCGCAACCGGTGTGTCGGTCTGGAGGATGTCTGCGCGTACTTCGACCAGGGATTGGCCGCTTCGGTGCAGGCAAATCCGCTTTCGAAGGCGGGCATACCGACGGCCGTCAAGCTCTCGGCCGACAAGCCCACTGCGGTCAGCTACATCGAAGGTGCCGTGCCGATTCCTCGCGGCTTCGACCGGGTGTCGGATGTGGAGTTCGCTGATTCTCAGGTGCGCTTCATCGCGGCAAGCGGCAAGAGCGTTACGGCGGCCGTGAATCACCATTTCCTGGACACCGGGCGTCTGTAGCGGCTCGCGGGGCTACACCAGGGCCTTGTGGATGTCCCCGAAGAGGTAAACCACGTTACGCGGCCGGCCGCCGTCAGGCGCGGGCTTGTGGGCGTGGATCTGACCGGGCCGGAGGAACTGCACGGTCCGCCAGCCCAGTCGGTTCGGGGCGACGAAGTCCTTGGCCGGGTTGTCGGCGACATAGGCGCAGGCGTGGTGGGGCACGTCAAGTTGCTCTTGGATAAGCTCGAAGCCGGCCTCTGAGGGCTTCCACGCCCCCCGGCCGATTTCCTCGGTGAAGACCACCGAGTCGAAGAACCGCTCCAGCGAGATGGCCGAGAGCTTCAGCCGCTGGGCGGGCATGTAGCCGTCGCTTAGCAGCCCCAGCCGGTAACGCGGCCGAAAGCGGGCCAGCATCTCGGCCGCTCCGGGGTAATGGTCGATATCCGGCCGGTGGGAGCGGTAGATGGCGACCATCTCTTCGATATGCTCGCCGTCCAGGCCCAGTTTGAAGTGCTCGTTCAGGGCGTCGAAGGCGCTGTCGGACTCGCCGCGCAGGAACCGGCTCCGAAGCCAGTGCTCGAACGGTTCATCCCTGCCGAGCAGGCCCCGCAGGTGGTCGGCGACGGCGCGGTAGCCGCTGAGCACGTAATCCCGCTCCGGGAAAAGCGTATCGTCCAGGTCAAACACGACCGCGCGAATCTGTTTTTGTCCGCTTGCCGCCATTTCTCGCTCGCCTTTCAGCGGAACATCGGCTCGTCGAAGCCCGGTAGCGACGCGGGGTCTTCGGCGGGCGCGAACAGCGCATCATCGTAGCGCAGCATCATCAGGTTTTCCGTGAAATGCCCGACCTCGGCTTCCATCGGCTCGTCGAGGACCTCGCTTATTATGTACGACGGCATGTCGGCCCCGGCGGCTATCGACAGCGGCACCCCCCCGCCGAAGCGCGGGTTGACCTCAAAGAACCGGGCCACGTCGCCGGGGGCGCGGCGGCACTGGCAGCAGAACACGCCCCAGATGTCGCCCAAGTGATCGGCCAGCCGGCGGGCCGAGTCGATAAGTTCCGCGTCGTGGACGGTTACGGCCTGCTGCACCTCGCCGCTGCGGACCTCCAGCCGCTGCCGGGGCACTACCGAGATCACGCGCCCGTCGCGTGCGCGATATACGTCGATGGTATACTCCCGGCCGGGGAAGTATTGCTGGAAGACGTACCCTCTCTCGACGTTTTCGCGGCCGTGCATCGTCAGAAGCGCCTGCAACTGCGCCTCGTCGCCAACCACGGCCGAGCCGCGACCGCCGGAGCCGCCGGCCGGTTTGCAGAACACCGGATAAAACGGCTCCGCGAGGAAAGCGGCGTAATCCACAGTGCGGACCTCGGCCAGTCCCGCCTGGGCCAACACCTCCGGCGTGCGGAGCTTGTCGCGGCAGAGGCCCACGGACCGCTCCGAGCCGATCATCACGGTGCAGCCGGCCTCGGCGAAGCGGTCGCGATTGCGGGCCAGCAACATAAGGTCGCGGTCGGTGGTGGGTACTATAAGGCCGATTCGCCGGCTCCCGGCGATCTCCAGCAGGGCGGTGATGTAGCGGTCATCGTCCACACGGGGGACGATAAGTCCCTCATCGGCCGCCTGAAACGCCGACGCCGCGGGCGTGATATCGGCGGCCAGCAACATGCCGCGGACGTTGAGCTTTTCCAGTGATTCGCGGAAGCATTTCAGCAGGGCCACGCGCCTGCCCGCACAGGTAAACAGTATGTTCAGTTCACGCGGCATCGGTCTCCTTGTCGCTGTCGCGGCTGTATTGCTGTTCATAGACGGTTCCGCGTCCGGCGGCGACGTCGGCGACGGTCTTGAGCAGTATGCGCAGGTCCAGCAGCAGCCCCTGGTGCTCGACGTAGTACAGGTCCATCTCGATCTTGTCCTCGATGGGCAACTCGGCCCGGCCGTAGGCCTGGGCGTAGCCGGTGATGCCGGGTCGGACGTCCAGCCGGCGCCTCTGGCGGTCGGTCCATTGTGCCGCCTGTCGCTCGTACAGCGGCCGCGGGCCGATAAGACTCATCTGTCCGGCCAGCACGTTCAGCAGTTGGGGCAGTTCGTCCAAGCTGGACTCCCGCAGGCGCCGGCCCAGCCGGGTCAGGCGGGGGTCCTCGCCGTCTTGGGGCGATGAGCCGTATGGGTCGGCGTCCGTGCGCATGGTGCGGAACTTGAGCATAGTGAACGGTCTTCCGCCCCGGCCGGCGCGGCGCTGGCGAAACAGCGCCGGTCCCGGCGAGTCGCGGCGAATCTCCATCGCCAGAGCCAGCATCACCGGCCCTAATAGCAGCAGCCCGACGATACTGCCGAGGATGTCGATGAGGCGTTTTAGCACGTGGTAATTGGTTGACTGGTTGACTGGTTAACTTGTTGAACCGTTAAGCCGTTAAGCGGTTACACCGTGAAACTACCATCGCGTCGGACTATCAGACTGATAAGCTCGCGTCTAGCCGTGTTCCCAGTTCACCAGTCAACCAATTAACCGCTTCACAAGCAGTCACGATACCATTCGATCGCCCGCTCAAGCCCCTCGGCGAACAGGACCTTCGGTTCGTAGCCGATGGTTTCCTTTGCGCAGGAGACGTCGGCCAGCGAGTCGCGGACATCGCCCGGCCGGGGGTGGGCGTATTCCGCCTGCACATCCACGTTCAGCAGCTTGCGGAGCTGATCGAGTATCTGGTTCAAGCTGGTGGCCTGTTCACAGGCGATGTTCAGGGGTCTTCCGTCGCAGGCCTCGGCCGGGGCATTGGCGGCCAGCCAGTTCGCCTCGCACACGTTGGCGATGTAGCAGAAATCCCGCGTCTGCTCGCCGTCGCCGAAGACCACAGGCGGCTTACCCGCCAGCAGCTTGCTCACGAACGCCGGTATGACCGCGGCGTAGGCCCCGTGGGGGTCCTGGTACGGGCCGAACACGTTGAAGTAACGCAGCGAAAGCGTCTCCATGCCGAACACGGCCGCGTAGCCCCGCATGTACGCCTCGCCGGCGACCTTGCCGGCGGCGTACGGGCTTCGCGGCAGCGGGGGCATGGATTCCCGCTTCGGGCTTACCGGCTGGTCGCCGTACGCGCTGGACGAGGCCGCGAATATAACCCGCCGCACGCCGGCCGAGCGGGCGGCCTCCAGGACGTTGACCGTGCCGTTGACGTTGACGTCGTGGGAGGTCAGCGGGTCTTCGACGCTGCGCGGGACCGACCCCAGAGCCGCCTGGTGAAATACGGCCGAGCAGCCGCCGACCGCGCGGTCAACCGCGCTGCGGTCGCGGATGTCGCCTTCTATCAACTCCACGCCGCCGGCGACTTCCTCGAGATTCTCGCGTCTGCCGGTCGAGAAATTGTCCAGGACCACGACCTGGCAGTCCTTTTCCAGCAGGAACCGCACCAGGTTGCACCCGATGAACCCCGCGCCTCCGGTTACGAGATATTTCGCCATGCGCTCGCCTTTCGCCCGCCGCCGGAAACTCCGCGGCGGTACTTTCATGCGTCGGCCGATTTGAGCCGGGACTTTTCATACGCGATAACGTCGCGGAGGGTTCCTTCCAGGTCATTGCTCGGCCGATAGTTAATGAGCCGGCGGATTTTCGACAGATCCGGCACGCGCAGCAGCATGTCGTCGAAAGGCCGGCCGTATGCCTCTGTATAGCTGAGGAACTCCTTCGGCGAATCGGAACCGGTCAACTGGATGATTCTGTCGGCAAGTGCCGAGATGCTTATCGGCTCGTCGGAGCCGATGTTGATGACCTCCCCGACGGCGTCGGGGCAGTCGATAAGCTCGATTATGGCGCCCACCACATCGGCCACGTGGCAGAAGCATCGGCTCTGGTCGCCGGTGCCGAAGACAGTCAGCGGCTCGCCCCCCAATGCCTTGCGCACAAACCGCGGCACGACCATGCCGTACTGGCCGGTCTGGCGCGGGCCGATTGTGTTGAAAAACCGGCAGACTATCGTCTCCAGCCCGAACTGATCGTGATACGCAAGGGCCAGGAACTCATCCACCATCTTGCTGCAGGCGTAGCTCCAGCGCGTGAAGCGTGTGGAGCCGAGCGTGGTGTCGTCGTCCTCATTAAACGGGACCTTGGTGTTCTTGCCGTAAACCTCCGATGTGGAGGCGACGAGTATCTTTCGGCCGAACTTGTTAGCGAGGTTCAGCACCACCTCCGAGCCGTGGATGTTGGTCTCGATGGTGTGGACCGGTTCATCCACGATGAGCTGTACACCAACGGCGGCGGCGAGGTGAAAGACCACGTCGCAGCGGTCCACCAGGGCGGTAAGCGTGGCCGCGTTGCGGATGTCCTCGCGGACGAACTGGAACCGCTTATGGGCGGCGATGTGGGCTATGTTGTCCATAGAGCCGGTCGAAAGGTCGTCCACCGCTACGACGCTGTCACCGCGCTCGAGCAGCCGCTCGGCCAGGTGGGAGCCGATGAATCCCGCTCCGCCGGTAATAAGTGCGTTCATGCGCTTCTCCAGAAGGTCTCAGTGACGGATATTACAGGGCCAGACAATACCCGCGGCGGCTCCCGGAGGCAACGGCCGGCTGTTCGCTAAGCCGTTCAGCAGTCAAGCCGTTGAGTCGTTAGCCGGGCCGGCTCAGGCGAACTGCGGCAGGAACTCGGCGTGGGCTTCCAGCAGGTCGTCGCACATCGCCACAATCTGGTCGATAGTCAGCTCCGCGGCCGTGTGCGGGTCCAGCATGGCCGCCTGATAGACATGGTCGCGGTTACCGGTAATCGCCGCATCGACGGTCAGAACCTGGACGTTCACGTTTGTGCGGTTTACCGCGGCGCATGGTTCAGGCAGATCGCCCACCCGCACCGGCTGCACGCCGTTGAAGTCCACCAGGCAGGGGACCTCCACGCACGCCCGGCGGGGCAGGTTGGTTATAAGCCCGTCGTTGAGGACGTTGCCGTGGATACGCAGCTCCTGGCCGGTCTCGCGGGACTCCATGATGTACGAGCCGTACTCGTGCGTCCGCTCGTGTGAGAGCTTGGCGTTGTTGACCATTTCGTCGCGGCGTTTCTCCCAGCCGGCGATCTGGCGGACGCATCGCCGGGGGTACTCATCCAGCGGGATGCCGTACTCGTCAATAAGCTCGGGATGGGACGACTTGATGAACCACGGCACGTACTCGGCCATGTGCTCGGTCGACTCGGTGACGTAATAGCCCAGCTTGAGCATCAGCTCCAGGCGGACCATGTCGGTTGCGATGCGGGCGTCGATGTCCTTGCGCCAGTCGTCGCCATGGTCGGCCTTGGCCCGCTCGATGACCCTGGCCGAACCCAGCTCGCGGATGCGCGGCAGGCGCTCGGCGACGATTTCCTTTATCTTCGGGTACAGGTCCTGGCCGCCGTCGCGGACCTCCAGCAGCCACGCCTGGTGGTTGATGCCGGCGACCTTCCATCGGAGGTTCTCCACCTGTTCTCTGAGGCCGACGCGGTCCAGCAGCGAGCGTGCGCAGCCCTGGACGCTGTGGCACAGCCCGACGGCCTTTACGCCGCCGGCTTCGAGCATGGCGCCGGTTATCGTGGCCATCGGGTTGACGTAGTTCAGGAAAAGCACGTCCGGGCAGACTTCCCGCATGTCGCGGCAGAAGTCCAGCACCACCGGGATGGTCCGCAGCGACCGGAAGATGCCTCCGATGCCGAGCGTGTCGGCGATGGTCTGGCGCAGCCCGTACTTCTTGGGTATCTCGAAGTCGGCCACGGTCGCCGGCTCGTACCCGCCGACCTGGATGGCGTTGACGGCGTAGTCGGCGCCGCGGAGGGCCTCCTTCCGCTGCTCGACGCCGAGATGAGCGGTGACGGTTGCGCGGGAGTCGTTGATGTTGGCGTTAAGGTTCTCCAGCATCATCCTGGAGTCCTCCAGCCGCTGGGGGTCGATGTCATACAGCGCGATGTGCGAATCGTGTAGCGGCTCGGACAGCAGGCAGTCGCCGAGGACGGCCTTTGCGAAGATGGTGCTTCCGGCTCCCATGAACGTGATTTTGGGCATCTGTCGCGCCTTTCAGAATATCGGTGGATGTCTTGTCGAGCACTTATGCCCGATCTACGTGCTCATTCGCGATTCGCAACTCGCGACTCGCGATTCTGTCGGGCAGGTATGCCCGACTACGGCTGTATCAACACCGCCCAGTAGTCGTCGGACCTGGGCGTTTTCAGCGAGATTCGGCCGTCGTTGACTTCGGCCGATTCGGTATCAAGCCAGCGGCCGGCGAGGATGTCAAGCCAGCGCAGAGTCACACCCGATTCGCCGACAGCCGAGACGTCAAGCGACACCTCGCCGCCGCCGGGAAAGAACACCGCGTAACTTTCGCCCGGACGGGCCATGCAGTAGGCCTCGTTTTCGGCGCGGCCGGCGAGCAGGGCGTTGTTCGGCTCGGCCGATGGAAAGTCCATCGCGTCGGTCAGCATCCTGGCAGAGCAAATGTGCGACTGCGCCAGGTCCGAAAGGCCCAGCCCCGACGGCGGCCGATGGAACCGCACGGCCGCACAGCCGCCCATCAGCGAGCGCCAGAACCGCTGCTGGCCGTTGAGAGTGTCGCCGTGTTTGCCGCCGTTGGCGCCATAGACCTTGACGCAGTTCATGGGGCGGGGCCTGCCCGACTCGATAAGCCGCCGTCTGGCCGCCTGGAGATTGTCCCAGTGGGCCTGGCCTGTCTGGTGGTTGTTCTGCGAGACGTCCACGAAGCTGTATAGCTCCGGGTGGTCGAACGTATGGGAGTGCATCGGGTGGTTCAGGTCGTGGGCGTCCCACATCTCGGTTGTCTGGACGCCGACTCCCTGTCGCTCGGCGGCTGAGTTGATGTACCTGCTCCAGTACGCGCCCCACTCGTGCGATTCGTTCGTTTCGTTGTTCATACAGTAAAGAACATGTCCGAACCGCAGCGATATCGATAGCAGCTTGTCCACGTGGGCGTGCTGGTAGGGCAGGACGGTCTGGTTGTTCTCCAGCTCCGGCACGGTGCGAAAGAAAGCGTTTTCCCGCTTACCGGGATGGCTGTCTATCTGCTCGACGAGTCCCGATTCCTCGACGGCGTAGTTGACATTGTTCTTAGGGTTATAGGGGTTGTCCCGCCACGGCTCGCGGACGAAGTCGAAGCGGTCCCACATCTCTATCTGCACGACTATGCTCCGCTCGGCAGTAATCTCCAGGAACCGCTCCAGGCGGCGCCAGTATTCCGTGCCGGGTCGGGCAAGGTCATACAGGCCGGTTTCGGCGTCGCGTTGGAACGGCCAGACGTTGCCCTCGTCGCGGCTGGAGAGCGTGCAGCGGACATAGTTGCCGCCGACCGACGTCAGCAGGTCGAGGTGTTCTTGGAGTCCGTCTATCTGGAACAGGTTGTCCTCTACGCTGCCTCCCAGCAGTACGGCGGTCCGGCCGGCGAATCGCCAGTAAAACGGCTTGTCGTGGCAGGGGTGAATCCCGGCCTTGGCTTCATGCAATGTCTTATCTCCCTACTGTGCTGCGGGTTGTGCGGATCGACGACAGCCAAACGCATAAAGCGCAATGTGTGCCGAAGTATCATCACGTCGGGGATGTCCATCATCGGGGCCTGCGGACTCCGGTCGGGTTCTTTATGCGCGCCGGCGCGTGAATGTCAATGACCATGGCGGACGCGTTATGCGGTGCTCTGAGTTCCGGGCTTTCCGCAAGCCCACTCAGCCGTTAAGCTCTCGGTCTTTCCCGGCGGCAGACCGCCCAACGGACCCGAAACATGCACGTACTCAACACACTTGCGCCGGTCTTCGTCGTCATCGCACTCGGTGCGATGCTGCGCCGGATGCGGTTCGTCTCCGCGGGAGTTGTCCGCGGACTCAACAAGGTGGTCTACTGGGTGGCGCTGCCGGCACTGCTTTTCAGCAAGATAGTGGAGGCCCCTCAGATAGGCCCCGCCGCCGGCAAGACGTTCGCCGTTGTCCTTGCGGGCACGCTGGCGGCCATAGTGGTCGGTTACGCGATGGCCGTCGTGATTCGGGTGCCGGGTCGGTCCGTGGGCACGTTCGTACAGGCGGTCTTTCGCGGCAACCTCGCCTACGTGGGCCTGCCGGTCATCCTCCACGCCTTCGCCGGAGACCAGCACGCCGAGACGCTGGCGGTCCTGACGCTGGCGCCGCTTGTGCCGATTTACAACGTCGTCGCTGTGGTGGCTCTTCTGGCGAGCCGGCACAAGCTCGGCCGGGCGGCCGTGCGGCGGATGCTCTTCCAGATAGTAACCAATCCGCTGCTTATCGCATGCATAGCCGGGCTGGCCGCGGGGGCGGTTCAGTTGAGGATACCGGTGGCCGCCGGGCGCACGCTGAACGTGCTTGCCGATATGACCCTGCCGGCGGCGCTGCTTGCGGTCGGCGGGGCGCTGGTGGGCGCTCGCATAAGGGGGCGCATCCTCTACTCGGCGTCGGCGTCGGCCATCAAACTAGCGGTCGCGCCGGCCGCGGGGTTGCTCACCGCCTACGCCCTGGGCGCCGGGCATCGGGAGATGTTCGTGGGGCTTATCCTGCTGGCATGTCCGACGGCCGTGGCATCGCATGTCCTGGCCGACCAACTGGGCGGCGACGGCGACCTCTCTGCCGCCACAATCGCGATTACGACCGTGCTATCCATATTACCTCTGACGGTCATCGTCGCGGTCCTGTGAACTCCCCCGGCCGGCAGCCGCGGTGCATCCGGCCCGCGAAGAGGCGGCTGATATGCTCGAAAACGCGCCCGGCCGCGCCGTTCTACTCCCGCCGCAGCCGGCCCACGCGATGGTGCGCCAGCCGGTTCGGTTCCGGCAGGCGGAAGCGACGGGCGCAGCGAAGCGTCCAACGGATGGAGTCCTCAAGCGTGACCAGGTGCCCGACCGAGACGAACAGCGGCTTGACGTTCGCCCGCGTGCGGACCACAGCGCCGACCACCCGGCCGTCGAGCTTAAGCCGCGTCCGGCATCGCCGGCGGAGGCCCGGCTCGCGGTAATCCCCGCAAAGCCGGCTCTTGGCGACGCCGATGGCCGGCAGGTCCAGCCAGATACCCACGTGGGACGCCAGGCCAAGCCCGCGCGGATGCGCCACGCCCTGGCCGTCGCAGAGCAGCAGGTCCGGCGGCTCGGGCAGCTTCTCCACGGCCGCTATAACCGCCGGTGCCTCGCGAAACGAAAGCAGACCCGGAACGTAGGGAAAGCGGCAGGGCAGGTCGGCATCGGCCGTGGCGAGTACTTCCATGGTCCCGGCGTCACAAAGGACCACGGTAGCGACTATACGCCCGCCGCCGCCGGCAAACGCGCAGTCCGTGCCCGCGATGGTGCGCACGGGACCGGCAAGCGGCTCCTCGCGAACCTCCCCGCTCAGCCGCCGCTGCAGACGGACGGCTTCCGAAGGCGTGATGTCCCAGTCGTGGCGAAACACGGGTGTTCAGTTGAACAGTTAAGCATTTGACCCGTTAGACCGTTACGCAGACGGGCCATGAAACTTACCGCCGCCGGGTCGTGGCGTTTCTGAGCAATACGCCTTCGTGGCCCTGGTGGTCTTCGTGGTCTTTGTGATTGCCGTTACCTTGTTCCGAACAGCACATCCTGCATGGAATACAGCCCGGGTTTTCTGCCGGCCACCCAGCGTGCGGCCCGCAGCGCGCCGCTGACGAACGTGTCCCGCGTGTGAGCCGAGTGCGCCAGCGTAACCGTCTCGCCGAGGTTGCCGAAGTGGACCTGATGCTCGCCGACCGTATCGCCTAGCCGCAGCGCGTGCATGCCGATTTCGCCGGGCTTCCTGGGGTGCTTCCCGCCGCGGCCGAGTGTGGCCGCCTCACCGTAGTCCCGCCCGGTCGCCTCGCATATCGCCCTGGCCAGGGCGATGGCCGTTCCGGACGGCGCATCCTTCTTGAACCGGTGATGCGTCTCGGAAATCTCCACGTCGTAGTCCTCGCCGAGCGCCTTTGCCACCTCGGCCGCCACGCGAAGCAGGAGGTTCACGCCCATGGACATGTTCGCGGCGTGGACTATGGGTATCTCGCTGGCGGCGTCGGCAAGCTCCGAAAGCTGCGATTCGGTAAGCCCGGTCGTTCCGACGACCATGCCCACGTCGCGCTTTCGGCACCGGCCGACCCATTCCAGCGTCGCCTCCGGCTGGGAGAAGTCGATGAGCACCTCCGGCTCGCCGCGAAGCTCGGCCGTCACCGGAACGCCGAACGTCCCGACGCCCGCAAGCTCGCCGGCGTCCTTGCCTATAAGCTCATGCCCGGAACCTTCCAGGGCCGAGACGATATCGAACCGCTCGCTCTCGATGGCGAGGGCCACTATCCGCCTGCCCATCCGACCGGCCGCTCCGCTTATTGCGATCTTGATCATCTGCGAATCCTTCCCGTCATCCGACCATCTCGACTATGTAACGCCGTACCCGCTCGGCGTCGTCAGGCAGGACGTCGAACTTCTCCTCGAAATCGGCGAGCTTGTCGATTTCCGGGTGGCGTGCCAGGTCGTCCCGGCCTGTGGCCTCGGCGACGGCTTCGGGGAACTTCGCCGGGTGAGCCGTGGACACGCACAGCGTGGGTTCGCCGGCGCCGCAATCGCCTGCTCCTGCGCCCGCCGCGACCGGCACCAGCGACTCCGCCACCGCCCAGCCACAGGCGGTGTGCGGGTCAAGCAGATAGCCGGTCTGATCGTGGCAGCGGCCGATGGCCGAGAGCACCTCATCCCGAGTCGCCGCGCCCGCCTCGATAACCGGGTCCACGCCGCCGGGCGCCGCGGGGACCTCCAGCGAGCCGGTCTCGGCGAACCGCTCCATGTGCCGGCGAAGCTCGGCCGAGTCCTCGCCAACGTGGTAATACAGATACCGCTCGAAGTTGCTCGCGACCTGGATATCCATCGCCGGGGCGAGTGTCTGGTGGACCTGCCCGCGGGCGTATTTGCCGGTCCGGAAGAACCGCGCGAGGATGTCGTTGTCGTTGGTCGCCAGTATCAGCGTCGATATCGGCGCTCCCATCCGCCGGGCGTACCAGCCGGCGAGTATGTTGCCGAAGTTCCCCGTCGGCACGCACACGCGGACGCTGGATGCGCCGGTCTCGGCCTGCACGCGGAACACGGCCGCGAAGTAATACACCATCTGCGCCAGCACCCGCGCCCAGTTGACGCTGTTGACCGCCCCCAGAGAGTATCGTCGCTTGAAGTCCAGGTCGCCGGCGAGGGTCTTCATGATCTGCTGGCAGTTGTCGAAGCTACCCTCGACGGCGATGTTGTGGACGTTGTCATCCGGCACGGTGGTCATCTGCCTCCGCTGGATGGGCGATACCCGCCCGTGCGGGTGCAGCATGAATATGTCTATCCGCTCGTGGCCACGGACGCCGGCGATTGCGGCGCTGCCGGTGTCGCCGCTGGTGGCGCCGAGTATGTTCAGCCGCCCGCCGCTGTCGGCGAGTATTCGCTCGAAGAGGTTGCCGAGCATCTGCAGCGCGATGTCCTTAAAGGACAGCGTCGGACCGTGCCACAGCTCCAGGATGTACCTGTCGCCGACGCGGACGACCGGGGCCGGTTCCGGCTCGAACGCAGGCCCGTAGGTCCGCCGGCAGAGTTCGCGAAGCTCATCGTCGGGCAGGTCCGTGGTGAACAGACGCATCACCTCGAACGCCAGGTCCGGGTAGTCCAGCCCGCGCCAGTGGTCCAGCCGGTCGCGGACATCCGGTATGCGCTCGGGGATGACAAGCCCGCCGTCGTCGGCCAGGCCCATCATCACCGCCTGTTTGAAATCCACCGGCTCAATGCCGCCGCGCGTGGAGATATATCGCATGGGATCGCTCATCAGTGTCACCTCAGGGAGGGTAAGTGTACCGCCGGCAACGCGGCGGGCCAAACCGCTTTCCGTCCGGTCGCCTAAAGCCGGTGCATCTTCCGGTCTTCTTCCTGCTGTCGGCGTGTGGCGTCCTGGAGCATGCGTTTTTCCTTGCGCGTCAGCGAGCTGATTCCCTGTTCGTTGATTTTCCGAAGGATGCGGTCGATCTCGGCCTGCTCCTCGGCCCGCTGCTGGATCTTTCTCTGCCAGGCGCCTTCGTTGACCCGGCCGCGGGCGCGCACAAGCCCGCCCTTGAGATACGTCGGCAGTATCCACAGTGCCGACACGGCGACGCCGCCGAAGTGAGCAACCTCCGACCAGAACTGCGGCCCGCGGGCGGCTTCGCGGCCCAGCCCGCCCAGCACGGTCATCGACATGATGGCCAGCGATATCAGAGCGATCACCCGGATGGACACCGGGAACATGAAGAACACCAGCACCCGAACGTGCGGGAAGAACACCGCACAGGCCACCAGTATGCCGTACACGCCTCCGGAGGCGCCGATAAGCGGGATGTCACCGACCTGCTCCGGCAGGGCCGCCCCCATCACCGCGTAGCTGACGCCCGCCCCGACGCCGCAGGTCAGGTAGAACCAGGTAAACCGCCTGGTGCCCCAGTGCCGCTCGAGTATGGTTCCCAGAAAATACAGGAACAGCATGTTGATGAGTATGTGGCCGAAGTCGCCGTGGAGGAACTGGAAGCTGATATATCGCCACGCCTGCCACCAGGCATCGACCGTCACTCCCAGGACCGGCTCCAGGGCGCCTCGGATCACGAACTGGACCACGAACACCGCCACGTTGATAAGCAGCAGCGTCTTGACGGCCGATTGCGGGCGTGGCATCGCCAGGCGCATACCGCCGCCGAAGTGGCCTCCGCCTTGCTGCTGCTGGTGCATGTATGGACGGTCCCAGATTCCCATCAAAATCCTCTGCGGGTCGTGCACCCGCCAGTCGCCAGGCACCTGCCCGCCTACGGCAGGTTTTCTCTCAGCCAATACAGGGCCAGTGCGCCGATCGTCTTGGCGTCGTGTATCTGTCCGCCGGCGACCATGCGGCGGGCCTCGGCGTCATCGACCGGTTCGACTGTAATCTCCTCGTATTGCTCCAACTGCTGTGTCCCGTCGGTAAGCTCGCTCGCAATGAACACATGCATTATTTCGTCAGAAACGCCCGGCGAGGTGTAAAATTGTCCAAGTTTTTCCACCCGCCCGGCGGTGTAGCCGGTCTCCTCGATCAACTCGCGTGCGGCGGTGTCGTGAGGGCTTTCGTCCGGCTCGAGCATCCCCGCCGGCAGCTCATACAGCGATTCATCCACGGCGAAGCGGTAGTTGCGGATCAGCACGATGCGGCCGTCGTCCAGCACCGGAAGCACCAGCGCCGCACCGGGAAACTGCACCATCTCCCTGCCGACCACGTTCCCGTCGGGCATCCGCACACCAAGCTTGCGGACGCGGGCGACCCGCCCGTCATAGACCAGCTCGTCAGTCTCAAAGCGTTCATCCATACATGGCGATTATAGGCCCGCGGCATGACCGGCACAACGAACGGCCGTCGGCGCCGGTGTGCGGGCCCGTGGCGCGCGCCCGGCACACTCGGCGCCTTAGTACGATTAACGCGAGTGAACGGTTCCAACGGGCCGGCGGCGATGCCCGGCGGACCGGGTCCAGCGGGCGGGGCGAATCGCCGATATCCCGGCGACTTCCTTTGCGATGATGGATTCGTCCGCCGTGGAAATTTGCCGCCGGCGGAAACGAATCTTACCTTCCCAGCGAACAGGAGGAGCGGGCGATGGTATATCGCATCCGATACAGGCGACAGACCGACAGGGGCGAGGGCGAGCTGGTGCTCGAGGCCAACAGTCCGAGCGAGGCGATGTTGAAGTTCCAGCACGTTCACAGCGAGCCATTGCGGTCGCCGGTGGCTCGCGAGGTCGTTACCAGCGTAGTTCCGGAAGAGGCCGAAGACGACGTCCCTGACGACAGGGTGAAGGAGCTTTTCTGAACCACCGCTTGCCGGCGAACGCCGGCGGCTGAATATAACGAGGCGGGTCGGCCCGTTCGGCTCGGCCCGCCTCCGGGTGGTTTTCTTATCACCCGCGGCCGTGCCTCCACGCCTGCGACAGCGCCTTGGCGCATCCACGGCAGGTTACGGCGGGGCGGTTACGCCTTTACGATTTTTTCCCGGCCTTTGGTAACGTCGCGGGTGGCATTGCGCGTATCAACGACCAGTTGGGCGTTTTCGACGATGAAATCGTAATCGTACGCGCTGTGATCGGTGCTGATCAGAATCGCGTCGTACTCGCCGAGGGTGTCGGCCCTGAGTTCCTTCGATTCCATCCGAAGATCGTAATCTCGCATCTTGTGCGTCTGGGGCACGTGCGGGTCGTTGTAGTCAACCTTTGCGCCCTTTTCGCGGAGCAGTTCGATAAGCTCCAGCGACGGGCTTTCGCGGACGTCGTCCACATCCTTCTTGTACGCCAGCCCCAGCAAGAGCACCTTCGAGCCGCGAAGCGCCTTTCCGCGGTCGTTCAGTGCGTCCATCAGCCGGGATATGACGTAGCGAGGCATCGAGACGTTCACCTCGCCGGCAAGCTCTATGAACCGCGTTGAGAGGGCGTACTCGCGTGCCTTCCAGGAAAGGTAGAACGGGTCGATGGGTATGCAGTGACCGCCGAGGCCCGGGCCGGGATAAAACGGTGTGAAGCCGAACGGCTTTGTCGAGGCCGCCGAGACGACCTCCCAGACGTCGATGCCCATGCGGTCGAAGAGCACCTTCAACTCGTTGACCAGGGCGATGTTCACGCAGCGGTAGGTATTTTCCAGTATCTTGGACGCCTCGGCCGCCGCGCAGCTAGAGACCGGGACCACATTCTCTATTGCCGCGCCGTAGCACGCTTGCGCCGCGGCCAGCGAGTTTTCGTCGTAGCCGCCGACCACCTTCGGGATGGTCCGGGTGGTGTAGTCCTTCCGGCCGGGGTCTTCACGCTCCGGGGAATAGGCCAGGAAGAAGTCCCGTCCGACTTCAAGCCCGCTTTCGGAAAGAATTGGCAGCAGGATCTCTTCGGTCGTGCCCGGGTACGTAGTGGACTCCAGCACCACGAGCTGGCCCTTGCGCAGGCGCCGGGCGATCGCCCGCGCGGTGCTCTCCACGTAAGTCATGTCCGGCTCGCGCATCTTCGTAAGCGGAGTTGGCACGCAGATGAGTATGCAGTCGGGTTCGTCGAGGCGGTCGAAGTCGCAGGTGGCCTCGAACCCGCCGCTGTCCACCATCCGCTTGACCTCTTCGGACGGGATGTGCTCTATGTAGCTTCGGCCGGCGGACAGGGCCTCGACCTTCTCCGGATCAACGTCGAAGCCGAGCACCTTCATGTCAGCAGAGGTGAACTCCCGCACCAGCGGTAGCCCCACGTAGCCCAGACCGACCACTCCCACGATCGCATCCCTGCTGCGGATTTTCTCGACAAGCTCCTGAGACATTCTTGGCTCCTTGTTATCGGCCGGTATCGGCCGGGCGGTCAGTTGAGTTGAAAAGATTACACCCCCGGAGGCAAAAAGCAAAGCCGTCGGAATCATCGGATGTGGATTGGTCGGCTGCGGGTTTTCCCGAGTCGGCCCTTGGCGGAGGTCCGCATCCGTAGCCGAACGGGTCCGCCCGCGGAATTTCCTTGCCGGTCCCGGCGGGCGTCAACATGATGGCCGGCTGTCGTCGATGCCTCGGCGGCCGCGAGACAGGAGACTCTCGATGAAGGTTCCGATGCTTGATCTGCAGGCCCAGTACGCGACCATCAGGGATGAGGTCGTCCCCGCCGTCGAGGCGGTCCTGGACAGCCAGTTATGCTGCAACGGCCCGGCCGTGAGAGAGCTGGAGCGCGAGATGGCCGAGTACTGCGGCTGCGCGAGCGCCGTCGGCGTCTCCAGCGGCACGGATGCGCTTCTGTGCTCGCTCATGGCACTTGATATCGGTCCGGGCGACGAGGTGATTACTACTCCGTTCACCTTCTTCGGCACGGCCGGCGCCATCTGGCGAACCGGCGCTAAGCCGGTATTCGCGGATATCCTGCCGGATACCTTTAACATCGACCCTGGCGGCGTGGCCGAGGCCGTCACCGACAGGACCAGAGCAATCCTCCCCGTGCATTTGTTCGGCCAGATGGTTGATATGCGTCCGCTGCTGGAGCTGGCCGGCGAGCGAGGGCTGCATATCATCGAGGATGCCGCGCAGGCCGTCGGCGCAACGCAGGACGGGCAAAAGGCCGGCTCGCTCGGGTCCACAGGGTGTCTGAGTTTCTACCCGACCAAGAACCTCGGCGCGATGGGCGATGCGGGGATGGTAACCACCCAGGACGGGCCGCTTGCCGGCGTCCTGGAAAGCATCCGCAACCACGGCCAGGGCGAGGCCTATTACCATCCGCGTGTCGGAGGCAACTTCCGCATGGACAGCATCCAGGCGGCGGTTCTGTCGGTGAAGCTGCGCCGCCTGGACGGCTGGACGGCGGCCCGTCAAGGCCACGCCGCAAGGTACGATGAGATGCTCGCCGACTGCGACGGAGTCTCCACGCCCGTAATCGCCGAGGGCAACACGCATATCTACCACCAGTACACACTCCGCGCCCGCGACAGGGACCGTTTGCGGAAGCACCTAAGCGAAAAGGGCATAGCGACAGGCGTGTATTATCCGCTGTGTCTGCATAAGCAGGAGTGTTTTGCTTCGCTGGGGTACGCAGCCGGGGATTTTCCGGTGGCCGAGCAGGCGGCGGCCGAGGTCATCTCGCTGCCGGTGTATCCGGAACTGGCAGAGGAACAGGTCGCCCACGTCGCTGAAAGCATCCGTGAGTTTTACGGCTGAGCGGTGGCGTTATGAGGAGGTTTCCGGCCGGTACGCGCAGCGGCGGTCGGCGGGTGAATCTTCGGGAAAAGGCCTTTCCGGCTGCGACGTGCATACACGCCAAGCAACCGGTTGCGGTGTGTGGGGCACTGTCCGGCGGGTTTAACGCGGCTTGACTGTCCGGCTCAGCGGCTGACCAGCCGCGGGGTGACGAAGAAGTACAGGTCGCTCAGCTCCCTCTGCGCCCGGTGCTTCTTGAACAGCCATTCCAATCCCCAGATATCACCGAGTCCGGGCATTTTCTCCTCACGGGTGATCTCACGGACCATTCGCAGCCCGCCGACGACCAGTGTGTCGCCGTCACCGACCGTGACGGATGTCTCTGCCTCGCGGGAATTGATAATCGGGTTGACTATCGGCTCGGTGTCCTGCATTCCGCCGACGGTCCGGCGCGGCGAGAAGCCCTCGACTGTGGAGACCACGGTAATCAGGTGCATCTTGACCACATCGTCGGAAATCGCCCTGGGTGTGATATAGAGTTGCACGCCGACCGGCTTGTAGGTGACCTGCTCGGTCACGAAGTTGTCCCCGCTTATGCGCCCGGATTGTATCGGTATCTCCCGTCCGGCGAGCATATACGCGGTTTCGCCCGAGGCGACCGTCATCCGCGGCGAGGCGACGACGTTCACCAGACCTTCGTTCACAAGCGCCTGGAACGCCACGTCGAGCGTCACACCGGCGCCCTCGAAGACCTGCAGGAGGCGCAAGACAGAGCCCTGGAAGCCACCGGCGGCATTCTGCTCCAGCGCCTCCAGAAACCGCGCCGGGTTCAGCGTAGTT
Organism: Phycisphaerae bacterium; assembly: GCA_003551645.1. GTDB lineage: Bacteria > Planctomycetota > Phycisphaerae > SM23-33 > SM23-33 > PUND01. Next base: position 24,592 of record PUND01000051.1, read on the forward strand.
ATCAGCGAATGCTCCTGGTCGGATCCGAGGTGCTCGAGTATGCTCTCGACGCCGATCTGGAAGTCGAAGTCGTGGCTGACCTCGAATATCCTGGCGGTTATCTCGGCCTGCTTGTTGGGCTGGTCGATGGTGTCCAGCAATTCCAGGACGGCTTCTTTCTGGTCTTCCGAGCAGGTGACCACGATGGTGTTGCGGTCCACCAGTGCCGAGACGGAGCCGCCGTCCACCTCTTCGGAAACCAGTGAGACCACCGGGGCCAGGTCGGCCTCGCTGAGCGAGACGTTTCTGCGCTGGGTCCCGCTCCCGCCGTCGGACTGCACTTTCGTGCCGCCGTAGTGCTGGAGCCGGTAGAATATCCTGATGTTCTCTTCGCCCTGGTTAAGGATTCGGGCATCCCTGCGCGCCTCGGGGGTTTCCTGCTCGTCGGACTCCTCGGCCTCTTCATCCTGGTCTTCGGGTGTAAGCCGCAGCGCGGGCGAATCGTCTTGTTCCTGTTCCTGCTGTTCTCGCTCGCCCTGAAGCGCCTTGTGGGCATCTTCGAGTCGCTCCCAGATCGGTCGGGGTGCAATCTCCTCAAGCCGGCGCCAGTCCGCCTCGGATAGCTGGCGTTCGGTCTCGGCGAAGGCCGCTGCGTCGCGGTCCGGGTTGCCGGAGATTACAGTCGGACTGTCAGGCGATTGGATCCAATCGCCCAACTCGGTACTCTGAGTGACGGATTCGTCGGCACAGCCGCAGACCGCGCAGAGCAACACCAGCCCCGCTGCCGGAGCTAACCCCCTTAGGATCCTTGGGAAGATTCTGCTTCGCGCAAACATGGTTTATCTCCAGGGCCGCTTTTGTGCCCAGTCTGAGGGCATCTACTGCCCTTTATGAGTGCAACACACCTTTTTGGCCGGAGTTTCGGTGTATTGCGTGCGTTGAGAGTATCCAAGCGCCAGTATGATCGCACTTATCGGATATATCGACCTTTTATACCATTCTTCGTGCAAAAAAACGCTATGTCAAGCCGTTAGAGGAGATTTTTTGACCTGTATTGCATGTGTCCCTCGGCGGCCATGGGCCGCCCATTGAACAGGACAGGTCAACCCCGGCCCCAATCCGCCGACGGGGCCGGTTGAGCGGCTCCGCTTACCAATCGCCCCTGAGCACGGCCAGCATGTCCGAATCGACGTTGCCTTCCTTGTCCACCGTACCGAAACCCTTGCCCTTATAAGTCCAGACCGACCAGCCGATTTCCTCGGCCTCGAAAAGCCCGAGCGTATCGCGGAGCCATCGCAGGCGGTCCTCGGCAGGCGCCAAATGTATGACGCCGAACTCACCGCAGTAGATTTCCACGTCGTTGTAATCTCTGAACTTAAGAGCCGGGGCCACGAATTCCGCGAGCATGTCGCGGTCGTGGGCGCGGTCGCCGTAGAAGTCCGCCTGCTTCGCAAGCCGCTCGGCAACGAAGTCGTTGCCCTCGGCCGCGGCGCGATTTGCGGCCTCGCGAAGCTCCGGCGGCCGGCCGGGATAGGGCACCGTCCGGTTGTAATAGACCATCTCCGGCATCCATCGCGCCCGCTGATGGGTGAACATTATCGGGTCGTAGAAATGGAAGGTGTAGATGAGGTTGTCGTCGTCGATGGGGCGAAGGTCGGCGAAGGTTGCGGCCTGGTTCCACATGTTGGTCCCGACCACGATGGTCCGGTCGGTGTCGGCCTCGCGGATGGTTTCGACGGCGCGGGCCGCCAGGACGTTCCAGCTTTCGGGGTCGGGGGCGGTGATCTCGTTGAGCAGCTCAAAGGCGGTTTGCCGGAATCGGCCGCGGTAGCGCTGGGTTACCCGCCGCCAGAGGTCCAGCCAGCGCTGCTGAACGGCCGGGTCGCTGAGAAGCGGAATCTCTCCGTGGAACTCCCTGGTCATCATGGTGAAGACGAACCCCGGCGCCTTGTGCATATCCAGCACGGCCGTCAGTCCGGCGTCCTCGGCCCAGGCAAGGGCGGTATCCAGCCAGGCAAGCCCGGATTCGGAGCATCGGCCGGGGGCCGAGGGGTCTTCTATGAGTTCGTAATCGAAGGGTATTCGGACATTGGCGAAGCCCCACTCGGCCATTTGCCGGAAGTCCGCCTCGGTCAGGAAATGCCGCATGTGCTGGACGGAGAGGTCCGACTGGCTCAGCCAGCCGCCGACGTTGAAGCCGCGTCCGAGTTTTCCCTGCAGAGCCATCCGGAGATTAATCCTTTCCGTATGCTAGCCGCGGAAGCCGGCGGCCGGTGCTCAGTCGTTCCGCTGCTGTTTACTCTCGGCGACAAGGGCCGATACCACCTTGCGGACCTTATCGCCGCTGAACAGGTCCTGGAGCTTTCTGCGGAAGGCCTGCTCGTCGCCCGGCTGGAAGGATGTGTCCAGTATCCCGCCGCGTATCTCCAGCGGGTACATCTGCGCCGGGACCAGCACGCGGAAAAGCTCGTAGCGGAAGCCCTGGAGCGACTCGGCCACCAGATAGAAGGCGTATATAAGCTCTCCCGACCGCGGCTCGCCTATCTGGACCGGCTCGGCCTTGAGAACGCCGCCGGTGCGATGGGTAAGCTCCTCGGCCGCCTCGCTGAGTATCCTGCCCGGCGGGACAATCGCATCGTCCACCAGGTCCTCCGGCCAGTAGCCGTTCGACTTCTTTTTCTCACGGCCAGACGGCATTTCTGTGGCTCACTTAATACTCCAATGCTCCCTGGCATGGTCAAGCATTTGTCGCCGCGTCAGAGCGTCCTCACGCCGCGTCATAGATCACCTCCGCTTCTCGCACGGCCTGTTGGCGGAAATATCGGCTCAGGAACCGCGGCGTGTGCAACTGGGCTTCTCTGCCGAGCAGTTCGGCAAGCTCTCGCTCCATGCGAAAGAACGCCAGTCCGGGGACGTGGCCCGGCTCGAACTCCACGAGCACGTCCACGTCGCTGTCGGGGCGGAAGTCGTCTCGCAGGACCGACCCGAACAGCGCCAGCTTGCGGATGTGGTGTCGTCGGCAGAAATCCACCAACTTCGCCCGCGGAATGTCTATGCGCGCACGTGTCATCTCAGGCGTCCGATAGGCAATCTATACCGTCGTAT
>PUND01000144.1 GCA_003551645.1 Phycisphaerae bacterium
AATCAAGGTAAAGGCGGATTTGCGGGTCTGCATGCTTGACGCTCCTGTGGGCGGCTAGAGGAAATACCTCACGTATTCCAAAGGCAACTCCGTGCGGAGTTCCATATGCTGATTATAGCTTCAACACGGCCTGCACGGCAAGAGTATATTTACTGCGCCTGCCGCGAACCATCAACCGCGGGCCGCGGGGCAAACATAAGCGCCTGTTAGCGTGCGGCCCGGGCCGCGCCTTCGGCGAATGTGCCTGCGCCGGCCCGGGGGTTTCTCACGGCACTATTGGATTGATGGCCCATTTGGGCCATCTCTGGCCGTCGGGATACGTGCTGGAATGTTCCAGCCGGCCTCCGCTGGGAAGCTGCTCCTTGCTAATGGTGACCGCGCTGCCGTCCAGCAGCATGATGTTTGTCCGCGTGGTGTACATGTGGCGGACGTTGATACGTTGCTCCCCGCCCGGGGTCGTGCCTCGGTTGTGCGTCCAGACGCCGTCGTACAGGCCGACAACGTCGGATATAGCGCCTATCTCGCTGAGGCGCTGCTGCACGTCCCATCTGCCGGAGCTGTCCTGGGGAATGCGCGTCATCGGGAACCGGCTGGTCGCGAAGGTGGCGGCATTCGCGCCGTACCAGGAATGGATGAACTTGTCCCGGCGGTTCCATTGATTATCGGAGAACTCCCAATCCACGGCCGTAGCGCCCAGCGGGTCGGTCTGCGATTCGGGAATGGCACCGCTCCAAAGCTCCTGCACCCCCGACGGACACCTGAACAGCGTGTCCTGTCTGGGAAGCTCGCCATCGTCGCTCGCCACGGGGGCGCTTACGTAACCGCCCCTGACAAGCAGCGACGGCCAGCCGTCGTGTGTCAACGCCGGTCTGCTGCTGTGCCTGACACTGTAGCCGAACGGCAGGACGTACTGGCGGTAGTCATGGGCGTACATGCTGAAGCCGTGGCCCAGTCCGTGCAGGTTCGTCAGGCAGACGGTCCTCCTGGCCGACTCCCTGACCCGGCCTATCGAGGGCATCAGGATAGACAACAGCAGAGCGATGATGGCGATGACCATGAGCAGTTCGATAAGCGTGAAACCAACCCTGCGAGTCGCCATAGCTGGTACTCCCTCTCGGCCGTGTCGGCTGTGGAATCTCCAGAGCCGTCATCGCCAAGACATAAGGTGTTCAACCTAAATATACCCCGCTGGAGCCACCTGCGGCAAGAAGATAGTGGCCACCGGCGATGCGTGTTATTTTCAAACGGCCTTCCGGGCCTTCCTGTCGGTCGGCCTGTTCAGGGCACAAGTGGGTTTACCGCCCATTTCGGCCACCTCTGGTCATCGGTGTACGTGGTGGCGTGTTCCAGCCGGCCGCCGCTGGGCAACTGCTCCTTGTGAAGGGTGGTGGCGCTGCCGTCCAGCAACATGATGTTGGTCTGGGTGGTGTACATGTGGCGGACATTGATGCGGTTATACCCATCCGGCACCCAGGTGCCCGCGTTGTGTGTCCAGAGGCCGTCATACAGGCCGACCACGTCTGAAATGGCGCCGATCTCGGGGAGACGGTGCAGGACATCCCAATCACGCGTACTGGACTGCGGAAGACGGGCCATCGGGAACCGCCTCGTGGCAAAGGTGGCGGCGTTTCCGCCATACCAGGAATGGATGAACTTGTCCCTGCGGTTCCACTGTTCGTCGGAGAACTCCCATTCCACGGCCTTGGCGCCTCGCGGGTCGGTCTGAGATGCGGGGATGCCCCCGCTCGATAGCTCCTGCCGGCCCGACGGGCACCTGAACAGCGTGTTCTGTCTGGGAAGGTCTAGTTCGTCGGTGGCGGTGGGGGCGTACACGTAGCCGCCCCTGACAAGCAGCGACGGCCAGCCGTCGTCATTGGCGGCGCCGTGCCTGCTTGAGTAAGCGAACGGCAGAACGGCCTGGCGGTAGTCGTGGGCATACATGCTGAAGCCCTGGCCCAGTCCGTGCAGGTTCGTCAGGCAGACGGTCCTCCTGGCCGACTCTCTGGCCCGGCCTATCGCGGGCATAAGTATGGACAGAAGCAGAGCGATAATCGCGATGACTACCAGAAGTTCAACGAGCGAGAAACCACGGCTTCGGGTCGTCATTTACGGGTCTCCAGTTTGGTGTGTGGGGGCTATGACTCAGGCGGGGTCTTTAAGGCGGTGGTAATCTCTACGGCTTTAGTATCATCGCAACCAAGGCCTGTTGTCAAGCTGGTCAGGGCACGAGGGGGTTAATTGCCCATTTCGGCCAGTTGACGCCTTCGGGGTAGGCATCATCATCCCAGAGCCAACCATGAGGCAGCGTGTCGGCATGGATGGTATCCGCGTGTCCGTCCAACATCATGATGTTGGTCTGAGTGGCGTTCATGTGACGGGCGTTAATGCGGTCAGGCGCGCCCCTGTTGTGCGTCCACACGCCGTCATAGAGGCCGACCACATCTGAAACCGGTCCCACTTCACTCATGCGGGTCATTACGTTCCATGAGTCGCTGTCGTCGGGTACGCGCGCCATGGGGAAGCGGTGCGTGCCTGCGGTGACTGCATTAGCACCGTACCAGGTATGGGTGAATAGATCTTGGGAGTTCCAGTCCTCGTCGGTATGCTCCGACTCGGTGGCCATTGCTCCGAGCGGATCGGTTTGTGAATCCGGCGTTACGCCGTCCCACGGCTCCATTACCCCGGAGGGGCATTTCAGCAACGTGCTCTGCGCAGGCAGGTCGCTGTAGCTGGTTCCCAGCGGCACGCTGATGTAGCCGTCCCTTAGAAGCAGCGAATGCCAGGCGTCGGAGCTTCTGGCTCCGCGGCTTGCGCTATATCCGAAAGGGGGGATATAGTCTCGATAGTCACCGGCGTAGAAGTTAAAGGCCACACCCAGCCCCCTGAGATTCGTCAGACAGACCACCCGCTGTGCCTGTTCGCGCGCTTGGCCGAGCGCGGGCATCAGTATGGACATCAGCAGAGCGATAATCGCGATGACGACGAGCAACTCAATTAGTGTGAATCCTCTGTTGCGGCGGGGCATATTTCGCTCCTAACGCTATTGGCACGGGCCGCGGTTCATTCCGGTCCTGCGATACACTTGTATTATACAGGATAGGGCCGCGGCCGCAATAAACAAAACCAGCGACGCAAATAGGTATCAAGAATTGCGCATAGCGACACCCGAAGGGCACAGCGGACGAGGCATAAGGTAGCAGCCACTGGTGCGGAAATGGGCATCACACAGGCCGGTCGCTCGCCGCGGCGGCGCAAAAACCGGGCCGACCTGTGGCTGATTACATACGGGTCGGCCCGGGGGGCTTGGCTCGCAACTTGGTCCGTTACGGCAGCGTGGGGTTCACGGCCCACTTCGGCCAGCGAGGCAGATCCTGATAAGTGGCGCTCTGGTCCAGCGAACCTCGGGGCAGGTCGTCTTCGTTCAGCGTGGTGGCGCTGCCGTCAAGAAGCATGATATTGGTCCGGCTGGCGTTTATGTGGCGGGCGTTGATGCGCTCCCATTCGTCGGCGTCATGGAAACCCACCCCATCGTAGATGGCCACGACATCCGACGGCTGCCCCACGGCTTCAACCTGGTGCAGTGTGTGGAAGTCGCCGCTGTTGTCCGGGCTGCGGCCCATGGGGAAGCGGTCGCTGTCCGTGGCCGCGTTGGCGCCGTACCATACGTGGATATACCGGTTGTCCGGGTTCCAGTCCCAGTCTTCGTCGGACCGACGGTGGGCATCCGCCGTTGCGCCCCGAGCATCAACTCGCGAGCTGGGGGTGGTTCCGTCCCACTCCTCCATCTGCCCCGACGGGCACTTGAACAGTGAGCTTTGGCCCGGCAGGTCGCCGGAGCTGTCCGACATCGGGGCGCTGATGTAGCCCTCCTTCTGAAGGATCGTTGCCCACGTGTCGTCGGTCTGGGCTCCCTGGCTGCGTCGCCAGTCCATCGGGGGGATGAACTCACGATGGTCGTTGGCATACATAGTGAAGGCCGTGCCGATGCCGTCGAGGTTCGTCAGGCACACGACCCTCTGGGCCTGCTCCCTTGCCTGGCCGAGGGCCGGCATAAGGATCGACATCAGCAGTGCGATGATTGCGATAACAACGAGCAGCTCAATCAGGGTGAATCCATTTCTCTTTGGGCGAGGCATAAGCAAGCTCCTGCTCTGCGGCAGCGTGGCGGGGTACGCGACCGGGCAATCCGGCCTTACGGTGGGGTAACCAAGACTCATTTCCACCCTCTTACTATACCTGCTGGTGGAACCACATGCAAGCCCCAAAACCGGTTTGTTATCTGCTGCGCCGCCCGTTCGGGGGGCTAATCTCATAGGGTTATCCCGCCGGCAATTACGCGCCGGCCTGCCGTGCCGTCGGCGATGTCGGCACGGGATACGTAACGCCGCCGGCGGGAAACGCGACCACCTGCTGCGTGTCCGGTCCGAGAAGCTCATCGGCCCGGGCGACGGCGGCCTCGGCGTTGTCGAAAAGTGCGATGCCGGGGAATCTTACCCCCGCCTCGGCCAGCGCCGGCGAGACCATGAGGATATGGTTGCGGTGAAGTGTTCTCAGCGCCAGCCGAACGAAAAAAGCGGCGTCTCCGGCCAGTTGCGGCGCGAGGCGCATCAGCAGCGAGCCGAGAGAGTCCGCCCCGAGCAGGCGCACAGCGCGGCGCGTCCAGACCGGACTTACCGGCCAGCGGGGGACCTTCATGCCGTGCAGCCCGGCCCGGCAGGCCGTGGTCACGATCATCACTCCGCCGGGGCGGAGCGCCCAGAGTGTGTTGGGGATGCACTTGAACGACTGCCACAGGTCGAAGTCTCGCGGATGGGCGTTAACGATGAGCACGTCCGACCTGCCTTCCAGCAGCACGCCGGAATCGACCGCGCACTGCTTGGCGAGCATCCGCTGGGTTGGAATAACCTCTCCGGCGGCGACTGTGCTTGGCAGGTCCCGGCCGTCCAGAAGGTATTGAAGGGCGAAGCTGACTCCGCCCGCTGTGTCTGTCATCCGGCCGCCGGCGTCGATGACTGCCCGCATGGGGTTGTCCGCGGCCGAAAGCCCGACAAGCTGCCTCAGCCGCCGGCCGACGCCCAGACGGTGCAGCCCGCGGATGGTCTCAATCGACGCGCAGCCGGGAAACAGCATCTTGTACCCGCCGCCGAAGCCCGCCTGAAGGTGCGGGCTGACCGATGAGACCAGAATCCGCAAGTCCGCCGACGCCACACGGCGGTCAAGATAGATATTGACCCCGCCGGCGTCTCCGACGCGTACGTATGCGGTCTCGTCGTGCCAGGGGTTGGACCTGCGGGCTATGCCGTTGCAGGCGTTTCCGAGCTTGGTCTCGGCCTGTTCGGCCGTCAGTGGCGGGTGCATGCCCGTGGCGAAGACGATCTCGACCTGATCGTCCGCAATCCGTGAGTGGCGGATTTCCCGCATCAGGACTTCCATAATCTCCGGAAGCGGGCTTGTGCGGGTCAGGTCCTCCACGACGATAACGATTCGGCCATCTCCGACATCGGACAGCAGCTTGTCCAGCGGCGGTCCGGTATCCGGCTGGCTGAGGGAGGCGGAGATACGGTCTTTCCAGTCCTCCGGCGCGGGCCGAAGCTGCGGCCTGGCGACCTGCGTAAGCTCCCAGTGCTCCGGAAGCGGAATATTCAGTTCTTCGTCGCCGAAGGGGACGGACAGCTCGGACATCGAAACCGGTCCTTTCGACCATTGTTTTTTTTGTTGTCGCGGCGAGGCGGGCCTAGACGCGACGGCCCACTACGACATGGTAAACGCCGCTCGGTTCGGGTACCGAGACGAACTCGCCGAACCCGGCGCCGCCCAGCAGCCGCCGCAGGTGTCGCGGCGAACGGTGAACCATGTTCAGTCCGAAAACCCTGCGAAGGAAGTCGTCCGTGCCGTGGGCCTTGCAGATGCTGTTGAACACGATGGCCTTGCCCGTGGGCATCACCTCGGCGACGGCCTCGGCGATGGAGACGATCTGCTCATCCGAGAGGTATTCGCAGATACCGAGCATCTTGACCACATCAGGGGGCTTGTCCAGCATCCGCCGCACGTCGCGGACGTCGCCCTGGATATAGCGGACCCTGTCGCCGACGCCGGCCTCTTCGGCTATCCGCCGCCCGTAGTCGAACGCATCGTTGTTCAGGTCCACAAGCGTCGCCTCGCTGAGTGATCGGGCCTGACTCATCGCGTCGATTACGATCCTGCCCGGACCGGCGCCGAGACACAGCACGTGGACCGGCTCGTGACCGGCGCTGTCTATCAGGCGGGCGATTACACGCGCTCCCAGCCGCCTTCGGTTGCGAAGCGCCAGCGGAATGCTGCCCGCCCGCACCAGTAGCTGGTCGGCGACCTGGCCGCACTGGCCGTTGTAGCTGATGACCATGCTCCGCCAGCCGCCGGGGTCGCGCCAGTTGCTTTCGGCAAGCTCGCTCTTGGCGAACCGCAGCGCCGCCTTGAGCCAGTCCGCGGGGATCAGATGATTAACAAGCGGGTTGATCAGACCGGCCTTGACGGCGCGGGCGATCGGCCCGATGCGCTCGAATTCCACATTCTCTGACCACGATTCCATTACCAAGTCTCCGATAACCAGCGTGGAGTATAGACAACCATCGGCCGCCACGGCAAACGAGCTTTGGCCCGTTTTGGGCCGGGGGCTAAAGATTTCTTCGCACAGGCGCCGATAAACACCTGCGGCTATCGGGCGGACCGCCTGTTTCGAGTATCTAACCGTACAAGGGCAACCGACATGACGAAGCGCCAGTTGATCGACCAGATTATCGAAGAGAACACGACCGCCGACCCCGGCTTCCTCGCGATGTTCGAGCCGGCCGAACTCGGTGCCTACCTCAGCCACCTAAGGCAGGCGCGGCTGCCCCGGCTGGCCGGCGACCCGCACCGGTTCGACCACTACTTCGAGAACGCCCCGAAAATCCACTGGCAACCCGCCGAACGCATGTCGGTGGCGGCAGCCGAACCGGACGACCTGCCCGCCGACACCGGCGGGGATCCCGAAGACCAGCCCGCCGATGAGGGCCTGTACGTCACAGACGAATCTTCAGAGGTGCATGATGCGCCGGCCGTCGCCGAAGGTGCTTCGAGCGACGAATCGCCTGACACCACGGACTCGCTGGATCTGGCCTACGTTCCCGCCGGCCAAAGCGCACGCAGGAATCCCCCGACCGATAATAAGCGGAAAGAATCGTCCTTCGCCGAAACGCAGGAGGATGCCGAGGCCTGGCTGTTCTGATTGCTCAAGGTGGTCTCGGCGTCGGTCCGGCGGGCGATTTGGTCTTTTTTCGTCCGCCCACGCTCAAACGGGATTGACAAGCTTCCGGCGAGGTGGATATACTTCCCAATCCCGCCGGAAGCCCCAGCGGTGGCAGCACCATCGCCGGCGGGCCACGGGGCCGTAGCTCAATTGGCTAGAGTACCGGACTGTCGATCCGGTGGTTGCGGGTTCGAATCCCGTCGGCCTCGTTAAAAAGCTCGCTTTAACAGCGGGCTTTTCTTTTGCGCAGGCAGTGAAAGATTGCGGCGCGTCGAGGGATGAGAACCCGCGCAGACGCGAGCAAAGCGAGCGGATGCCCT
>PUND01000088.1 GCA_003551645.1 Phycisphaerae bacterium
CTGGGCGGTGAATCGCCGTCGAACGCGCTTCTGCTGGTCACTCATGGACATCTCCTTCTCGGTTGGCCGTACTATCTAACCGAGCCGGGCCGGATGTCCAATTCCGACTGAACCTTTACAACCGGACCAATGCCCAATACCAGGTCCCCGTCGAGACATACCGCCAGAATCTCCTTGAGATCGTCGCTCGCCTGCAATCGGCGGGGCGAAGGATTATCTGGGCGACAATCACGCCGGTAATCGACGACCGCCACGCCCATCGCAAGACCGACTTCGACCGATACGAACGTGATGTCCGCTCATACAACGCCGCGGCTCTGGAGGTCATGTCGTCGGCCGGCTTTGACATCAACGACCTGCACTCAGTCGTCCATGCCGCGGGGGTGGAAGATTGCATCGGCCCCGACGGAGTCCACATGACGGACGCCGGCTACCGAACGCTCGCTCGCCCAGTTATAGCCGCATGCCGGAAAGTGCCCGAGTAGCCGACTATCGCCGCCGTCGCATCTCCCGCTCGATGTCGCGCTGCGTGTCTCGTTTGCGGATGTCTTCCCGCTTGTCGAACTGGCGTTTTCCGACGGCCAGGCCAAGCTCCACCTTCGCCCAGCCGCGTTTGAAATAGACCGCCAGTGGAACCACGGTCCTGCCCTTCTGCCTGACGTGGTCGGAAAGCTCGTCTATCTGCCTTTTGTGCAGCAGCAGCCGCCTCTCGCGGTCCGGCCTGTGCTGCATCTCCGCCGGCGCGTTCGGATACTCGGCTATGTGTGCGCCGACGAGATATACCTGCCCGTCACGAACGCGGGCGTGGGCCTCGTCGAGTGTGATCTTGCCGGCGCGGAGCGACTTCACCTCGCTGCCGGTAAGCTCCATGCCGCACTCGACCTTCGCGAGTATGTGGTAATCGTGCCTGGCCCGACGATTTACTATCCGCGGGCTTCCGGGCCGGCCGGTTTGTCCTTTTTTGCGTTTGGCGGCCATGAGACAGGACTATATCGCAACACGGCCACGGCCGCCAGCGGCCCGCTTTACAGTTGAAGAACCGCGATGTACCCGCCGTCGTACCAGCGGGTCGGCTCGTCGGCGCCGGCGGGCACGGTGAGGCGGTCCTCGGACAGCTTGGCCGTCTTACATCGTTTGAGGAACTCGCGCACCACGCCGATGTTCTCTTCCGGCTCCAGCGAGCAGGTGCTGTAAACCAGCCGGCCGCCTGGTTTGACGAACGCGGCAGCCGCCGCCAGAAGGTCCGCCTGGTCGCGGGCGAGCCGGGCGATGTTCTCCTCGTTCAGCCGCCAGCGCGCCTCCGGCCGACGTGCGAGCACGCCGGTGTTGCTGCACGGCACATCCACCAGCGCCACATCGAAGCTGCCGGTTTCCAGCGAGCCGATTCCCTCCGCCAGGCGGGTCCGGACTATCTCCAGACCCATTCGCCGACAGTTATCCTCGATGCGGGCCAGCTTGCCTTCGGAGACATCGACCGCGGTTATATGCCCCTGCCCGCCCATCAGCTCGCCCAGGTGGGTCGTCTTGGTACCCGGCGCAGCGCAGAAGTCCAGCACGTTCATGCCCGGCTCGGGCGCCGCCGCCAGGGAAGCCGCCGTCGCTGTCGCATCCTGGGGCTGGACCAGTCCTTCGTTGAATACCTCCAGCGAACGGACGTCGGCGTGCGTGGCCAGCACCACGCTTAGTCCGTTCTCATGGGGGCGGGCCTCGACGCCCTGTCCGGCGAGCCGCTCCACCACATCGGCGACGTCGGTCTTGAGCGTGTTGACCCGGAGCACCATCGGCGGCCGACTCGCCGCGTGAAGGCACACGTCGGCGGCCGAAGCCAGCGAGCCGAACTGTTCCAGCCACCGGCGGGCAAGCGCCGCGGGCAGCGAAAAGGCCGTGGAAAGAAACCTCGCCGGCTCATCGTGGGGGTCGGCGAAGACCTTTCGCTCGCAGCGCCGGAAGACATCGGCCGCCACAGGTATCACATCGGCCGCCAGCGGCGGTCTGCCGGAGGCCGCCTCCGAAACGTTCCGGGCGATGGTCCGCAGCACGCCGTTGACCATGCCGCTCTGCCGCCTGTGGTGGTGGCGACGGGTCTGCTCGACCGCCTCATCCACGGCCGCAAAGCCCGGCACGCGGTCCAGAAACAGCAACTGGTAAGCCGCCACCAGCAGTATGTACGGCACGGCCCCGGGCAGCCGGCGGTCCGGCTCGGCCAGGAACCCCCGCAGGACCGCCCACAGCGTCGATCGCCGCCGGACGACGCCGAAGGCAAGCTCCCTGGCAAGCGCCCTGTCGGCAGGTGAGAGCGGGTTCGACTCCAGCAGCGCATCCAGCCGGGCGGCGAGGGTTCCCTCCCCTTCGCGAAGGGCCGATACTGCTATGTCTCTGGCGGTCACGCGTCGCCGGTTCATGTCGGTGCCTCGAAGTGGTCTCCGTGTTGTACGCGGTATCCGTTCACGAAATCCCGCCACCGCATCAGCCGCCGCCCGGCGGGCTTGATCTCACTGATGACCAGCCGCCCCCGCCCTGTTGCGACGGAAAGATCGCCTCCGACCTTGCCGGGGGCGTCGGCATCGCCTTCGGCGACCGTGGCCCTTCCCAGCACAACGGGCACATCGCCCTTGTGCCGCCCGCGGAAGACCGTCTGTCCGCCCGGCCAGGGCCAGGTCCCGTGTATAAGGTTCCGCACACACTCGGCGTCAGCGGTCCAGTCGATCAGTCCGTCGGACTTCTTGAGCCGGGGGGCATATGTGACGGCCGATTCATCCTGCGGCTTCGGCTCTGCCCAGCCGCCGGCGAGAAGCCCGACGGTCTCGAGCACCAGCTCGGCGCCGACGTCGGCCAGCCGGCCGCGAAGCTCCTCGGCCGTCTCGTCCGGGTCGATGTCCGTCGCACGCTGGAGATAGACAGGCCCGGCGTCCATCTCGCGGACTATGGCGAAGGTCGTAACGCCGGTTCGCCGCAGCCCGCGGATAATAGCCCAGTTGACCGGAGCGGCCCCGCGAAGCTCCGGCAGCAGCGACGCGTGCAGGTTGAATGCCCCCAGCGGCGTAAGCTCGCGGACCTGCCGGCCGATGAACTGGCCGTAATCGACCACGCAGATCGCCTCGGCATCGGTGTTTCGCATCCGCTGCAGCGACTGCGGCGAGTTGATATCCTCAAACTCGCAGACCTCCAGGCCGATCTGCTCCGCCGCGCGGGCCACAGGCGTCGGACGGCACTTGCGCGAACGCCCCGCCGGCCTGGCCGGCTGGGTAATCACGCACGCAAGGTCGTGACACGACTCGACCAACGCCCGTAGTGTCGGCACGGCAAACGCCCCGCTGCCGCAGAAGACAAGCCGCATGGCAACTCCTTCCGAAGGCCGTATTGTGCCCCGCCGGGCCATGCCTACAAGCAAAAAAGCCGGCCTGCCGTCACTACCGGTCGCCGACCGGAAAGTCGCCACAAAATCACCGCCAGCTCGCCTACAATGGCTGAGACAATGAAAATAAAGCCCTGTTTTGCAGGAATGCTGGCGCCATTATCCAGCGGAGGGTGTGGCAGCGCAGGCGGGCCGGACTGATCCCCCGGCCCGTTGCGCTTTATTTGGCGTCTCACAATACCACGGCGGAAGTCAGATACATACCTCAAGTACTCGACAGTGCTGAACACGGCTAAATACTTCTACAACAACGACTTGGCCGAGGGGCGGCATCGTTGCAACTCCCCGGGGCGGTCAAGCTGTCCGCGTTTAGAACGTCATCGTCAAGACATTGACCCATCCGTGTTCATCCGCGTTTATCCCCGCAGAACTTCGTGGGCGACGGCTGAAGGAAGACGCCTTGTTGCACTTAAACAGCACGACGTCCTTCTATATCAGCCGAAAGGCAAGCCGCAGCGCACGCCAGAACCCCACTCGCAACTCGCGATCCGCGACTCTATCGGCTTGCACCAAAGGCCCCGCAGGCACCGCACAGTGCGTCGATATTCTCAAGCGGTACTTCCGGTTCGAGCACGTGGGTTGGTGAGATAACCACACCGCCGTCTCGGCCGTAGCGGTCAAGCACCTCCCGCACGCGGCGGCGGACATCCTCCGGCGAGCCGTGCGGCATGGTGCTCTGTGTGCCGATAAGCCCATCGAAGCTCAGCCGATGCCCGTAACGCCGGTGGATCTCATCCACGTCCAGGCACTCCGGCTGTAGCGGGTTGAGGATGTTCAGCCCCGCTTCAACCAGGTCGCCGACAATCGCTCCGACGTTTCCGTCGCTGTGGTACCAGAGCACGGCCGAGGGATGAATTTCCTTCACCCGCCGCCAGATTGCCGACCAGCGGGAATGTATCATCCGCCGCCACATATCCGGCGAGAACATCAGCGACTTCTGGTTGGCAACATCGTCGCCGCAGCGGATGAGGTCCGCCCCGGCGCGTGCGAAGGCCTCGGCTCGCGCGGCGTTTTGCTCGGCGAGCCGCCCAAGCAGACACTCCGCCCAGCTCGGCCGTTCTATCATGTCCATCAGGAACTGCTCATAGCCGCGGATCTGCCAGGCGGTTTCGTACATGTGCCCGACCCAGCCCTCGGCCACCTGTCCGTCCGCGTGTGCCGCTTCGACCTCGGCCTGGAGGTGATCGGTCAGCCAGTTTTCCGGGCCATCCAGCGGGTAGTCTTCGATGTCCGACAAGCTGCGGGCGCCGGCAAGCGGCGAGATGTAGCGCCGAAAGTGGTACATGCTGCCCGGCGCCAGGGCCACGCCGAAGCCGGTTATCTCGGTGCCCTCGGGCAGGTCGGCGTCGCGCCAGTAGCTTGAATAGTCCGGCCGGGGGGCGTCGGGCCGGCGGGGGATGTCCAGCGAGCGGCGCCGCCAGAAGCCGTAATGTGCGGCGATATCGTCGCAGCCGATATGCTCACGGACACGCCGCTGCAGATCCGGCGTAAAGCCGGCGTGGTAGAGCACGCGCGGCGGCCGGCGGTGCTCGACGGTCGCCCGGAAGCATTCCAGGTCGCTTGCCATTCGCTCAGCTCTTCGAGGCGGGCATCGGCTCCACCGTCTTTGCGGCCAGGTCCGCCAGCTTCACCTCGTGATACCCGTGCACGCCGGTAATCAGCGTGTCGCGGATGGGGTCGGTCCACTTCGCCGGAAGGGCCTTCCGCCCGAGCATGACGCCCAGCACGCTGGCGGCGGTGGCGGCGTTGCAGTCGGTATCGAAGCCGGGCATCACGGCCATGCAGATCGTCCGCTCCAGGTCCCGCTCGCCCCAGAGCAGCGCCAGCGCCACCACCTGTGCGTTGGAGTTGGTGTGGCACCAGTGGTGCTTGTCGGCCTCATCCCACTGGGCGTGCAGGGCGTCCACGACCTGCTCATAACTCCGGCCCTGTTCGCGCCACGTGAGCACCTGCTCGACGTCTCGCCGCAGCCGGCAGCGGGCCGGGATCTGGGCAAGCCCGGCGCGGATCGCCTCGGCCGGGTCGTCGATGCAGTAGGCGGCTGCGATTGCGGCGGCGGCCCACATCTCGCCGTAGATGCCGTTTTTGACGTGGCTGATTGCCGCGTCGCGCCAGGCAAGCTCGGCCGCCTGCTCAGGCCGGCCCGGCAGGACGTATCCGAAAAAGTCGCCGCGTATCTGGGCCCCTATCCACTCGCGATACGGGTTGCGGTAGTTCGCCGAGCAGAACTCGCCCTCCCAATCGCCCCGGTTGTCCGGGACCGGCAGCATGTTGACCAGGTTGTGGTAGGCGACTCGCTCGGCTGTGCAGACGTGGTAGAAAGGCAGGTTCCGCAGCCAGAACTCCGCCACATCCAGCGGCGTGAAGTCCAGGCCCCTCTGACTGACCAGCGCCAGGCCGGCGACGGTGTAGTTGGTGTCGTCGTCCTCGCACATGCGGGTGATGTTCTCGGCATACATGGGAGCGGTCGGCGATGGCATGCGGCACTGGGCGCGGACGGACTCGTCGGCCTGGTTGGAGAAGTAATCGCTCAGCGGCCAGCGGCCCTGGTGCTCAAGATAGCGGCGGATTTCATCCCGCCGTCTGCCCTCGACTGTCTTTCCAAGCAGGCACCCGCAGCACCTGGCCGTCCACGCGCCGTGGGCCTTGTCCAGCAGGACGGCGGGGTCTGTCGGCGCGGCCGGCAGCTTCGGCCGCTCCGGACGGGCCGCCTGAATCTCGCCGACGGCCGACGGCTCGGCAAATTCGAAGTCGCTTCGCACCGGCAGACGCTGCAACTCATCAAGCAGCCGGCCGGCGCGTTCGATAAGTTCCGGCTCGCTGTCAACGCCGTCAACGTCCAGCGCCTCGAACTCCGCCTCGAACGCCGAGACGTCCTTGCCCTCTTCGATGCACTGCCGATGCTCGGTCTTCAGGTCGGTCCGCGTCGGCAGGACCCATACGTTTTTCAGTCGCATCTGTTGCTCCTTTTGCCTGTCTCGGCCGCCGGCGTATCCGGCCGGCGCTGGACACGCCGCGCATCAGGGCCAATAATGCCGCCTCGACGAGAATTTTCAAAGGTCTTCCACCGGAGGCGGATTATGAAACTTGCGATGATCGGCTCTTACGGGCACGCGGGCGTGGCCCTGGACGCGGCGGCGCGGCTGGATGATGTGGAGCTTGTGGCGACCGCCCGCTGGGGCGAGGACGACCCGCTCGCATACGTCGGCTCGCACGAGGCGGCGCCGGCGTCGCTGAAGGTGTACGACGATTACCGGCGCATGCTCGACGAGGCGAAGCCCGACCTGGTCGGCGTGTTCATGCCGCTTTACCGCAACGCCGAGGCGGCGACGGCCGCGGCCGGGCACGGCTGCCACATCATCAGTGAAAAGCCACTGGCGACCGATTTGTCCGACTGGCGACGGCTGAAAAAGGCGGTCGAGGACGCCGGCGTGCAAATCGCCGCGCTGATGACGATGCGGGCCGAGCCGCCCTTCCTGGCCGCGCGCGAGGCGATAGCGCAGGGCAGGATAGGCCAGCCGATACTGGCGGCCGGGCAGAAGTCCTACCCCTTCGCCAACCGAGACGACTACTACAAGAGCCGCGAAACATACGGCGGGTCCATCCTCTGGCAGGCGATACACGCACTGGACTTCATACACTTCGCCACCGACAGGGACTTCACCCGCGTCGCGGCGATGAACTCCAACGCATGCCACCCCACGCATCCGGGCATGGAGGATAACGGCGGGCTGCTGCTGGGGCTTGCCGGCGGCGGGCACGCGGTGGTCTGGTTCGACTACCTCCGGCCGTGGTCCGACGGCGTGAAGCGGCGCTGGGGCGACGACCGGCTCAGGGTCGCCGGCGATGAGGGAATCGTCGAGGTAACCGACCAGGGCAACCGGGCCGTGCTGATGACCCCGACCGCGACAGAGGACCTGCCCCTGCCGGAGCCGAGAAACATCGCCGCGGAGTTCATAAACTCTCTGACCGGCCGGGGCGACGGGCTGATAACCCCCGAAGAAAGCTTCCGAATCACCGAAGTCGCACTCAAGGCCCGCGACGCGGCCGACAAGGCCGAGATAGTGGAGCTTTAGCCACGAGCCATGAGCCACGAGCCATGAGCCACCAGATGCTAGAGGTGCTCGCGGATGGCCGGCGTGGCGCGGCCGTCTATTTCCGCCGGTAAACGTCCTTGCGGTGTCTTACGCGGACGATGAACACGGTGAGCACATCGTCGGCGAGCTGATAGACGATGCGATAATCCCCCACGCGGATGCGGTAGGCATCTTCGGCGCCGATGAGCTTGCGGGCGCCGCGCGGCCGCGGCTGCTCGGCGAGGGACTCTATCGCCTTGATTACGCGCCGCTGGTCGCGCTTCGGAAGCTGTTTGATCTCCCGGACGGCCGAGGCCTTGATCTCAACGCGCCAGGCCAATTACAGCCCCAGATCCTCTCTGAGCTGCTCCAGCGAGTGGGCCGGCTCGTCCAGGCGCCGGCGGACGGCATCCAGGTCCATCTTGTCCTCCAGCCGTTCCAGAAGCTCCAGATCCTCGACGGGAACCAGGGCGAAGAGGTTCTTGCCGCGTCGCTCGACGACTATTCGCTCGCCGCGCAATGCAACCCGGTTGCCCAGATCGGCAAGGTGTTCGCGGGCATCGCTTATGGACACGTCGGCCATGGTTCGGACTCCTGTTGTACTTATCGTCCTAATTGTACGTGTTGTACAATAGTATGTCAAGTGTTTTCATGCACCCGACAATGAGGCCCGGCCGGCCCTGACGGATCGCCGGCGACCAAAGCCGGTGCCGTGGCTTGCCGCGGAGCCGGTAGGGTCGGCAACTTGTTGCCGACGCATTGGTCTGCCGAACTCGGTGGAATATGTCTGACCCGAAAACGTGTCTGCTGGCCGGGGCGGATACATCTTCTGCGCGTCGACAAGTCGCAAACAGCGCGCCTTGCCGACCCTACGCGGGTTGATGGCCATTTTTCGCGGCGTCGGTGGGGCGCGGCAACCACGTTATGCGCACAACTCCGCCGATCTCGCCGACACATGGTTGCTTGCCCTTCGCTATGCTCGTGGCCGCGCAGCCCATGGCGCCCTGCCCGGATGTGCGCGGCGGGCGGCGCAAATCCCCCGCCGGGATGAAAAGGAAACAGAAGGTTGACTGATTTTGTGCCGAGGCGTACTATCATGGACAAGATGACGACCAGCGACCGGACAATCCAGGCGCAGCGAGCGGCCCCGACGGGTCGCCGTCTCCTTGCGCTTCCGGCATTGCGCGTGGTCGTTGTACGCCGGGCCGCTGCGCAGTGGTCCGCGTAGCGGCCGTCAAGCCCGTACCGTACATCGGCGACAGTCGCTTTTCGCAAGTTTCTCATTGAGGTTCAGCTATAGTCCCCTGTCGGCCGATTTCCTGATGCAGAGAAGGATTCACCAGACACCGAGGTATCTTCATGGCCAGTAAGAAAACCGGCACACCCCCCAGCGGCCCGGCGGGTCCGTCCCGCAAGGGCATGACCGGGGCGCAGATTTTCCACGAGATGCTGCTCGACGAGGGCGTCGAGCGGGTATTCGGCATCATCGGCGGCGCGGTGCTTCCGATATTCGATGTGCTGTACGCCTCACCGATCCCGTTTGTGCTTTCGCGGCACGAACAGGGCGCCGCGCACATGGCCGACGGCTACGCCCGCTCGACCGGCAAGGTCGGCGTCTGCATCGCCACCAGTGGTCCGGGCGCGACGAACCTTGCGACCGGCCTGGCGACGGCGCACATGGATTCGGTGCCGATGGTCGCCTTCACCGGGCAGGTCAAGAGCTTCATGATAGGCAACGACGCCTTCCAGGAGGCCGACACCACCGGAGTTACCCGGCCGATCACCAAGCACAACTGCATCGTCAAGCGGATCGAGGACCTCGGCCGGACCATCAAGGAGGCGTTCCATATCGCCCGCACCGGCAGGCCCGGTCCGGTGCTGGTGGATTTGCCGGTGGATGTAACGGTCAATGAATGCCCCGTCGAGCCGGACGTGGAGCCGAAGCTGCCGGGCTATAAGCCGCAGCTCAAGGGGCACATGCGGCAGATAAAGACGGCCGCTGAGGCCATCAACGCCGCCGAACGACCGGTGCTTTACGTCGGTGGCGGCGTGATCGTGGCCGGCGCGTCGGAGCACCTGCGGGCAATCGCCGAAAAGGGCAACATCCCGGTCACCACGACGCTGCTGGGTATGGGCGCCGTAGACGAGAACAGCCCGCTGGCGCTGAAGATGCTGGGCATGCACGGAACCGCCTGGGCCAACTACGCCGTCCAGGACACCGACTGCCTGATCGCCGTCGGCGCCCGCTTCGACGACCGCGTCACCGGCCGGCTGGATACCTTCGCCCCGAACGCCAGGGTCATCCACATAGACGTGGACCCGGCGAGCATCTCAAAGAACGTGGATGTGGACGTCCCGGTCGTCGGAGACGCCGCCGACATACTGCCGAGAATGCTCGAGTTCATCGAGCCGAAGGACCGGTCCGCCTGGCTGGCCAGGATAGACGAATGGCGGAAAAAGTACCCGCTGCGCTACGACACCGACGGACATATCAAGCCGCAGGAGGTCGTGGACCTGCTCGGACAGATGACCGACCACGACGCCATCGTCGCCACCGGCGTCGGCCAGCACCAGATGTGGGCGGCCCAGTTTTACGGGTGGCGCCGACCGAGGCAGATCATCACCTCCGGCGGGCTTGGGACGATGGGCTTCGGCGCCCCGGCCGCCATCGGTGCGCAGTTCGGCAACCCGGACAAGACCGTCATCGACATCGACGGCGACGGCAGCTTCTCCATGACGATGGTCGAGGTGCTCACGGCCGTGCGATATCAGCAGCCGGTGAAGTTCATTGTGCTGGACAACGACTACCTCGGCATGGTCCGGCAGTGGCAGGAGCTGTTCTACGGGCGCAGGTACAGCGCGGTCGAGCACCCCTGCCCGGACTGGGCGGCGGTCGCCGAGGGCTTCGGCGCGACCGGGCTGAGGGTCTCGGAGCGGTCCGAGCTTGGCGATGCGCTGAAACAGACGCTTGAGACCGACGGGCCGGTCGTGCTGCACGTGCACGTGGACCCCGACGAGAACGTTTACCCCATGGTCGCGGTCGGAAAAGGACTGCACGAGATGGACCTGGGCAAGCTTGCCTGAGCCGCTCGGCCGATTGGCCCGGCCGAATGGAAACGGAGAAACCTGAATGAGACACGTCATAAGCGCATTGGTGCGGAACAAGCCGGGCGTCCTGGCGCACATCGCGGGCATGTTCGCCGCGCGCGGGTTCAACATCGACTCGCTGGTCGTCGGGCGCACCGAGGATGCGGAGCTTTCGCGGATGACCATCGTCGCGGCCGGCGACGAGAAGGTCCTGGAGCAGATACGCAAGCAGCTCGGCAAGATCATTGACGTGGTGAAGATACGCGACTTCGCCGAGGTTGACTATGTCGAGCGCGACCTGATGCTCTGCCGCGTCCACGCCCCTCCTGAGAAGCGCTCGGAGGTCGTTGACATCGTGAACCTGTTCCGCGGGCGGGTGGTGGACGTCGCCCGCAACAGCTTGCTGGTGGAGCTTTCCGGGCCGGAGCAGAAGGTCGAGGCGTTCGTGGACCTCATCCGCCCCTACGGCATCCGCGAGCTTGCCCGCACGGGCGTTATAGCAATGCCGCGAGGCGCCCAGGCGCAGCGACGTGCGGCCGAGCGACAGACTACGGAATAGGCCCGCCGACCGGCCGGGCGGGCGACAGAAGAAGCATCAGCACGGCTTCCGTGCTCATCCGCCGGCGGATTCGCCTGTTCGAGTGCTCCGGTACGCGTGGAACCGCCGCAGGCGACTCGGCAAGCCCCCTGCTCCGCGCATGAAAAAGCCGACCGTGGGATTCGAACCCACAACCTCAGCTTTACGAAAGCTGTGCTCTACCGTTGAGCTAGGTCGGCAATCACCCCGTGACGGGCATATTACCCACTATCGGCCCGCGCGGGCAAGCTCTTTCACCCGCAGCGCGTAACACGCAATGCGGGCTATCCCGGCCGCGGGGATCACCGGTATCACGAAGATCACCAAGCCCATAAAGGCGGAGTGTTTTTGAGGTGTGGCCGGATGCCGGGTGCCGTAGCTTGCCACGCAACCGCCGTTGGCGAGCGGCAACCACGCTGTGCGCTGCAAGCGTTTGTCAAGTGGCCTGGTAGAGCTTGAGCCAGGCACCTACGACCGGTAACATGCAACACTCCCGCAGTTCGCTGGCGAATCAAGCTAAGCGGACCGCCGCAGTCGTATTCATCCCCCGGCTGGAAAACGCGATTCATCCGGCCGGCGTCGTCAGCCGCGTGAGGCCTTCTCATGGATGCCCGAAACATTACCCCCCGGGGCGGCGACAGCCGACCCGATTTCCTGGTAATCGGCGCGGCGCGGTCCGCCACAACCGCGCTGTGCGATTCACTGGCACAGCACCCGGACGTATTCATGTGCGTTCCCAAGGAGCCGCACTTCTTCGCCATGCAGGGCCGGCGGCCCGACTTTCGCGGCCCGGGCGACGAGGCCATGATCAACAGCCGAACCGTTTTCCGCCCGGACGATTACCTGTCTTTGTTCGACGGCTGCGCCGACTCCCACGTGGCCGGCGAGGGTTCGGTCTCTTCGTTATATTACGGCCGGGCGGCACAGCGGATTCGCAGCCACGTTCCGCGGGCGCGGCTGATATGCATCCTTCGAGACCCGTCCGAGCGGGCGTGGTCGGCGTTTCAGTACATGCGGTCCAGGTGCTATGAGCCGCTGGACGATTGCCGCGAGGCCCTGCGCGACGAGCCGAGACGCATCAGGGAAAATTGGCACCATATCTGGCATTACCGTGAAATGGGCTTTTACCATCGGCAACTGAGTGTTTACTTCGAGCTGTTTGACCGCGAGCAGATACTGGTGCTGATGTTCGATGATTTCCGCCAAGACCACGACGAGGTACTCGCCCGGTGTTTCAGGCACCTGGGCGTGAACCACACTTACCAAGCCGTCAACCGCCCCTCGGGCGTCGTATCCGGCGAGCCGAAGAGACGGCGGCTCGGCAAGTTGCTGGCCCGGCAGAATCCGATCAAGGACATCATGCGACCGCTGGTCCCCCGGTCGCTGCGACAGGCCGTCTGGAGGCGCATCGCGCGTGCGAACTTGCGGAAGAAACCGATCCCCGCCGATGTGCGGGCGGAACTGGCCGCCGGGTACCGGACCGACATACTCCGCCTGCAGGAACTGCTGGACAGGGACCTTTCGAGCTGGCTTGAATAACCGGCTGACGAATGAGGACGGACAGCAATGCCGCAAGAACAGACACATCCCGCCGCCCCGAGAGCCGACGTCGACATGCCCACGGCGTGTCGGGTCTCCGGGAAAGTCATGTGGGTGTCCCTGCTTGTGCTGTTGCTGTTTATGCCCAGTCATCCCGGCGTGCTGCGGCTTTTCGGGCAGGGGCCGATTCGCTACTGGAAGGAGGCGGTTTTCGTAATCGCCTGCGCGGCGTGCTGTGTGTGCCTTGCGAAGCGTCCCGGCCGACTTCGGCAGGTCCGCGTGGCCGTCGGGCTGGGGGCCGTGTATGTCCTGCTCGTTTTGCTGCGCGCGGCTCTGGGCTACCGGCAGGGACAGGACCGGTGGCTGCTGCTGGCCGGGACGGTAAACGCGGTATTCTTCGTGCCCGGCTTTTTGATGGCGGTGTCGTTGCTCCGCCGGCCGGCACAAATCCGCCGGGCGATGACGGTGATACTCTGCGTGGCGACGCTGGCCGGGGCCATGTCCGTGGCCGACTGGCGATGGGGCCTGTCGGAACGGCTGGGCGACCCGGGCGAGGCGGGAAGGCAGATTATCGCCTACGACCAGGCCGCCGCCCGAAGCCAGTTGACTTTCGAGTCCCCCATGGTGCTGGCGATGTTCATCGGAATGGGGCTTCTTGTGGGTACATGGATCTCCGCCGACAGCTCACGCCCGGCCGGGATACGGCTCTTGGCGGCTGCATGCTCGGCCGTGTGCCTGGCGGGTATGTTCCTCACCTTCAGCCGAGGCCCCCTTGTGAGCTGCCTGGTCGGGGCCATGGTCATCTGGGCGTTCGCTTACGACGGACTGAACCTTCGCTCGCTGAAAGAAAACGGCGGAACACTCCTTGTGGTCCTGCTGGTGGTGCTGTACGGGGGAGTGTTGACCGTCTGGCTTATGCCGGCCGGTTACCGAGAGTACCTGGGGTCGGTGTTCAACTGGCTCGACGACCAGCACAACGTCACCCGGCTGCGCCGCATGCGGCACGGATGGGACATGTTCACCGAGCGTCCGGCCTTCGGGCACGGAATGGGTACAGCCCAACAGAGGTTCTTTCGATACCGCACCGAGCAACTCGGCGCCGACCCATTCTACAGAAACCCCGAGAGCATGTTCCTGCTGCTGGCGGTAGAGGGGGGACTGTTGCTGACCGTGGCATATGTGATGGTGTTTGCGGCGATGTTTTACTGGACGGTGCAGCTTGCCCGTCCGCCCACGCCCCCTGAGATCCGGCGAATTGCGGTTCTCCTGGTCGGAATACAGACGGCCCTGCTGCTGGAGTCCGTGATCATGCCGATGCTGGACACCCGCACGTTCAAGCTCGGCTTCTGGGTCATGTTCGGCGCAGTGGCGTGGCTGCGATTCTCCGCGGGCGCTGTGCCCGACAGGCCAGTTTTATCCACTGACGAACATAAGACGGCGCGGCTTTGACATACACGAGGTATCGCTTGAAGCAAGGACAATACGCCACCCGCTGGCGAACCGCGGCACGGCGCCGGCGCGGGCCGGGCGCACGTGCAAGGAGCATACTGCGCGACGGTGTGCTGCGCGTGCTGGACCACGTCTGCCGGACCGGCTCCGGCGGTCAGCTCCGATGCCTCTACGCCCATCACGTATTCGACGACCAGCGGGAGCAATTCGCCCTGATGCTGTCGGAGCTGCAAAAGCTTGGCAGGTTCGTGGACACGCGGCGATGCGTTGATATGGTGACCGGGGCCGAGGAAATAGACGGAACGTACTTCCATCTGTCCTTCGACGACGGGCTTCGCAACATCTGCACCAACGCAACCCCGGTCCTTAGCGATATGGGCGTTCCGGCCCTGTTCTTCGTGGCCTCGGCCATAGTCGGAGCCGACTGGCACGCCGCGAAGCGTTATTGCCTCGACAAGCTGGACCTGCCGGCGCCGGTGGAGGTGGCGACCTGGGACGATTTAGCCGAGGCGGCGTCTTCCGGCGTTGTGGAGATCGGCTCGCACACGCGCACGCACGCGCGATTCTCGGAGCTTTCCGACGACCCGGAAAGGTTGGCCGATGAAATCGCCGGCTCGAAGGAAGAGATAGAGGGTCGGCTTGGCACGGCTTGCCGCTATATCGCCTGGCCGTTCGGGGCACGTCGCGATGCCGACGAGGCCTCGCTGCAAGCAGCCGGGAAGGCCGGCTATAAGGCGTGCTTCGGCGGCTACAGGGGGACCGTCCAGCCCGGAGTGACCGACCTGTTCAGCATTCCGCGTTGCCACGTGGAGCCGGAATGGCCGCTCTCCCACCTCAGATACGCCGCGAGGGAGCGTTGGCTGACCGCCCGCGAGGAGAAGAGAGCTTGAGGCGAGACGTCCTCATTATCCTTTCTGTTCCGAGCCGGGCCGGAGCGCCCCGCATGGCGCTGCAGTTCGGGGCCGCCCTGCGCAGCGCCGGATACGACGTCACGGTCGCGGTCGGACCTACCGAGGATGAATCCATCGTCGGAGACCTTCGCGATGCGGGGCTTGAGGTGCGCTGCCTCGACCGGCTGAGGCGACGCCCAGGCCCGGCGACCGCCCGGACGCTGGCGCGACTGGTTCGGGAAATCGATGTGGTTTGCGTACTGGCGTTTCTTCAGCGTGACCGCGCCCCGGCCGCCTGGGCCGCACGTCGAGCCGGGGTGCGTTGCATATGGTCGGTACAGGGCAGGCATCGTTTTTACGGCCCGAAGCCGCTCAAATGGCTCAAGAGATTACTATACCGCCGCTCAGCGAGACACGTGGACCGGTTTGTCTGTACATCCGGTGTCATTGAACAAGAAGTGCGCGGATTTCTTCGTGTGGGGCCGGACCGTACGTCTGTTCTGCCCAACTGCATAGACACCGAGGCCGTTGAGCCGATCGAGCCGCAGCGACGAGGGCAACTGCGCCGGGAGCTGGGCGTTGCCGACGATGAGATTCTGTTTGTGAATGTCGGCAGGACTACAGTCGAGAAGGCCCATGATGTCCTGCTCGAAGCGTTTTCGCTGTGTGGCGACGGCCTAACCCAACGCATGCGGCTGGTGGTTGTCGGGGGTGTATTGGCATCGTCCGCCGGGTCGCGCACAACCGCACTTCAGCGGCGACTGCAACGGTTCATGCACAGAAGCGACCTGGACGGCCGCGTCACATTCGCCGGCTGGCGGGACGACGTGCCTGATTTCCTCGCCTCGGCTGATGCGTATGTACACGCCTCGCGGTCGGAAGGCCCGGCCCTGCCGCTGGCGGTGATGGAGGCCATGGCTTCCGGGCTGCCGGTGATTTTCACCGACTGCTCCGGCCGGCCTGAGGGCTTCGTTGACGGCCGGGACGGATTCATCGTGCCGGCCGACGATGCGGCGGCATTGTCGCGGGCGATGTCGCGGCTGGCCGGGATGGACGGAGAGTCACGGCGGCGCATGGGTGAGGCCGGGCGGACCTACTGCCGCGACAACTGCGACATCAGGAGAATAGCCCCGCTGTTTACCCAGGAGGTAGAACGCGTGCTGGACCCCCAGGGCGTTCCATGAGACGAAGGAAGCTGTAACCGGAATATGCGGACCGTGTTAATGACATTGGCGCTGCCGGAGACCAGCGGCGCGCCGCGGATGGCTTTGCAGTACGCATGCGCACTGACCGGCGCCGGCTATCGCGTGGTCGTGGCGGCCGGGGCGGCGCCCCAAGGCCGTTCCATTAAGGCCGACCTCGTAGAAACCGGCGCGGATGTCATCCACGACGACCGGCTCGGAAAGCTGCCCACCCGGCGGCTGGCCCGGTCGCTGGCGAAGCGAATCCGCCGGATGAACGGTTGCTGTGTCATCGGATTTCAACAGCGTGACCACGTGACGGCCGCCAGGGCCGCCCGCTATGCCGGAGTACCTTGTATCTGGTCCGTGCAGGGTCGGCAGCGATTCAACGGCACGCTGCCTCTGCGGATGCTGAAGGAGCGGATGTATCGTGGCTGCGTCGGGCTTGTGGACCGATTCATCTGTACTTCGCCACCGACGGCCGATGAGATTCGCCGGCGATTCGGGGCTTCTTCGGAACTGGTCCACATTCTGCCCAACGGCATCGACACCGAGGCCGTTGAGTCGATAGAGCCGCGGCGGCGGAAACAACTGCGCCGGCAGATGGGCGTCGCTGACGATGAGCTTCTGCTCCTGAACGTCGGACGTATCACGGTCGAGAAGGCCCATGACGTCCTGCTCGATGCATTCACAATGTGCCCGAACACACTCAGGAGCCGCTGCCGCCTCGTGATCGTTGGCGGAATATCGACGTCGTCCACTCACGGGCGGATGACCGAGCTTCAGCGACGGCTGCGACAGTTCATAAAGAGCCGTGGCCTGGACGGCCGTGTCGCCTTAACCGGCTGGCGGGACAATGTTCCGGAGCTTCTGCAGGCGGCGGACGTTTACGTCCACTCGTCCCGCTCGGAGGGCTGGCCGCTGGCGGTTATGGAGGCCATGGCGTCCGGGCTGCCGGTTATTTTCACCGGCTGCTCCGGCGAGCCGGAGGGCTTTGCTGACGGGCGGGACGGATTCATCGTGCCGGCCGAAGATGCGGCGGAATTGTCGCGCGCGATCTCGCACCTGGCAAGTATGGACGACGACTCTCGACGGCGCATCGGCGAGGCCGGGCGCCGTTACTGCCGCGAACATTACGATATCAGGGACATCGGCCGCCAGTTCGTCGAGCAGGTCAGTCAGGTCGTCCGCGACCGGGCCGGTGAATACTAGAAATGACACCTGCGAACGTGCCAACCCGGAAGCTGCGAGTGCTCATGGTCGTGGAAGCGGCCCTGGCGGGCGTAGGCAGGCATGTGTTGGACCTGTGTGGAGGGCTTTCGGGCCGTGGCCATGACGTACGACTGCTCTACTGCCCGCTTCGTGCGGACGATGCCTTCGGCGAGCGTCTGTCCGGGCTGGTCGGCGTCCCGGCGGCGCAGGTGAACATGCATCGCGAACCCTCAACGAGTGACATACCGGCCGTACGCTCTCTGCGGAGACGGCTGTTCAGCGAAGGACCGTTCGATGTGCTACATGCTCACAGCACCAAGGCGGGACTACTCGCCCGGCTCGCGGGTGTCGGCGGCCCGGCGGCGGTGGTTTACACCCCCAACGCCGTCAGGAGTATGGACCCCCGTCCCATCCGACCCGTGCGCGTGCTGTACGCGGCCACCGAGCGGATGCTCGCCGAACTGACCGACATCATCATCGCCGTCTCGCCCGCCGAGCGCGGCCACCTGCGGGCCTTGGGAGTTCCGGACAGCAAGTTGCGACTCGTGCCCAACGCCATCGAGCCGGCCGAATCGCTCGACCGCCGGAACGTACGCGCGGAACTGGGCCTGCCCGATGATATACCTGTGGTCGGTTTCGTCGGCCGGCTGGCGCCGCAGAAGGCGCCGGATGTGCTGATTGAGGCCTTCGCGGAGCTTGCCGACCGAAACGCCGACTCGGTGCTGGCCGTCGTGGGCTATGGAGATATGGAAGCGTCGCTGAAACGGCGGACGAAGGAACTCGGCATCGGTACGAGAGTGCGCTGGCTGGGGCAGCGGCCTGGACGGCGCAGCATGTCCGCGTTCGACGTGTTCTGTCTTCCCAGCCGATACGAAGGCCTGCCATACACGTTGCTGGAAGCCCAGTCCGCCGGGCTGCCGCTGGTGACTACCCCAGCCGCGGCCGGGGGCATGCTCGTCGAACACGGCCGCAACGGTCTGCTGGTACCCCCGGACCGGCCTGACGCGCTGGCCTCGGCCCTGGAGGAGTTACTGCGAGACTCGGACATGCGCCGACAAATGGGAGAATCTTCCGCGGCCAGGGCGGCGGCGTTTATGCTGCCAGGTATGGTTGACTCAACGGAGCGGGCCTACCACAGTGCGATTCACAGGAGCAAGGCGCGATGAGCACACAGGACCAATCATCTGCCGATGCCCTGCCGGTCCGCCGGGGCCTGGCCAGCCGGCTTGAAAAACACCGCCTGTGGGCAATCCCTGTGATTGTCATTGTGTATGCGGTCGGCTTCAACGGTCAGTGGCGCATCTCCCCGGACAGCGCCAATTTCGCCCGGCTGGGCCGGGCCATCGCCGCCGGCGAGCCGTACGTCGGAATGCTGGGCAAGACTCCCCGCGAGCATCCCGGCCTGCCCCTGCTGATGGCAACGAACTTCCGCCTGTTTGGAGAAGACACCCTCTGGCCGGCGATGCTGGCGGTCTGGCTGATGGGTCTTATCACAATCTGGCTGGTGTATCTGGTGATGCGGCGACGGCTCGGTACAGGACCGGCCGTTGCCGTAGCGTGCTTATGCGCGTTGACGATGAGCTGGTACAGATACAGCTTCATGCTGCTTTCGGACATACCGTTCGCCATGGGGTTCTGGCTGGCGTTGCTCGGCTACGAGTACCTGTACCAGGCCGAAGGCCGGCGGCTCTGGCTGGGGGTGTGCCTGCTTACGGCGGGCATCGCCGTGATGGCGGCGTTCCGCAGCTATGCGCTGATGTTCGTGGCGGTCTTCCTGCTGGTAACGGTGTTGCAGCTCATTCGAGGCCCCTACCGGCGGCGATGGGCGGCGGTGCTTGGAGTCGCCATTGGCGCGATGCTGCTGGCACGCATGGCGGATACCCGTCTGGACTCGCCTGCCGTAGCTCTGCCCGACGAAAACATAGTCATCACCGCCGTCACCGACCGGCTGGGGTACACTGCCCGTGAGGCGGTCACCGAGCGTATCCCGAAGCTTCTGACAGACACGCTGCCGGAAGCCGTCTTCGGGGTGGACCTGGGCGTTCCCGGCGTCCCTGTCGCGCTGCTGCTGGTTGTGCTGGCGGCGGGGCTTTTGCGAAAAGACCTGCTGTGGGGCCTGTTGTCGCTGGCCCTGATCATCGAACGCGGCACTCTGGTTCGTTCGGTGACGCGATACATTATTCCAATCCTGCCGCTGATGGCGGTCGCGTGGTGGCACTTCGCGGGCTGGACGGCCGAGCGGCTGCGACGACCACACGGCCAACGCGTGTTCGTAGCGTTGCTGTTGCTCTGGATTGTCCCGAACGCAGTCCGCGTAGGCAGGGTCGCCCTGGAGCAGCGACGATGCGATTTCTACGCGCATTACCAACGGGGCAGGTACGCCCACATCCACGACCTGGCCGACGACATCAGTAAAAACACACCTCCTGACGCCATTGTGTTGACACACTCTGACATGGGCGCCGAGCTGAGCTATCTTTCCGAGCGTAGGGTGGTGCTGCCCATACCTCGGCTGAGAAGGCACATCCGTGAGAGAATCGGCACTACGCCGATGTTGGCACTGAAGAGCAAAGGCGACGAACTCGAGCAGTCGGCCCGCCAGCTTGGTCTGCGGCTGTCGGACCCGGTGGCAACCTTCCAAACTGGACCTGATCAGACCTGGACACTTCACCACACCGCGCCGCCTCGGGACCGCGGCGATCCGGACGACTGAACCGGCCCGGCCGTCAACGCGGCCGTGGCCGCAAGGGCGCCGGTGGCATCGCCCGCGTTACCCTGTACGCCGTGAAAAGGCGTCAACAGCTCTTACCGTCGGCGTCCGATGCCGAAACGCCGGACCCTGAACCGGTATAGATCAGCAATGCGGCCGTGGCAGAAAGATTCTTCCCGAACCACACGGGGTTCAGCGGAGCATGCGTCCAGATGCCTGTCGTGCGTCGCGCAAGCAGGATCATCACGAGGTTGTTCACCACCGTTGCGCTCGCGACGGCGACCGCCACTCCCAGCATACCCCAAACCGGCGCGGCTAGTGCGCTTCCGCCCAGCAGAACGCCGCCACTGAGGATGTTGACCAGTAGCTGCTGTTTGGAGTGCCCGGTCATTATCAGCACCTGTCCGCATGAGCCGGTCCAGGTCCGCAGCAGGTGCGCAAGCGCCAGGACGGCCAGCACCGCCCCGGCCCGGGCGTAGGCAGGTCCGAACAGCACACCCAGCAGCCGTCCGCCGCCGATCAGCAGCACCGCAACCATCAGGGCTGTCGGCGCTGCCGCCAGCGTGGCCCCCTGCCGGCAGACCTTCTCCAGGACTCGCATCCTCCGTCGCGTATGCAGCCGGGTTATGGTGCTGGACATGGTGGCGTTCAAGGCCGCAAGCGGAAGCCCCACCGGGAGCACCAGGCGAGCCGCGGCAGCGTAAACGCCGGTGTGTTCGGCGTGCACGAAGATCGCCACCAGCCAGACGTCCGCTCGCGTGGTCAGGAAGCTCAGCGATGAGCTTATCATGAAGGGCCATGCATCGCGCCACAGCTTGCCGACGGCGCCGATCAGCGATGCGGCCTCATGCTCGCGAGCCGGCGGCAGGCGCTTAATCAACAGGACCTGACCGACCAGAAGCCGCAACGCCGCCGCGGCCGCCCCCGCGCCCAACGCGGCCGGCAGCGTGATGCGCCCCGTAACCGCCAGCGCCACCACGATTGCCAGCATAACCAAACCCCGGATGAACCCCTGACAGGCCCCGGCCGCTATCAGCCGGTGGAGGCCGCGCAGCGACGCCATCTGCACCGTCGCGAAGCTCTGGAAGCCAACCCAGGCGGCAATTATCCACGAAACCCCCGCCAGCGCTCCGCCGAACCACACGTTACGCCCCAGCAGGACCGCGCCGGACGTGATAACGCAACCGACCAGCACGAGCACACACGCGGCCGTGATACTGTCCCGCACCCCGGCCGAGCCGCGATACTCAATACCCGCCGCAACTCGGCGAACCAGGGCGTGCTCAAGACCCACCGTGGAAACGACCACGCCGAATCCGACCATCGCATAGGCGACCGCGAACAGACCGAAGCCGCTCGGCGATAAGGCCCTCGCCAGCAGGACGGTCGTCACCAGGTTCAGCACCACCGTAGTCACGCGGAAGCACAGACACAGGGCGCCCGCTGAAAGAAGCAGTGTCCGCAGCCGTCCCGGCGGACGGTCCGATCTCGGCCGATCTGTATTGGATTCCGTAGCCATATTCGCCGGCGGTTCATCCTTACGGCGGGGCCTGTGTCACCCGTTCCGAGGCGAAGATAGCCCCCCTCGAGCTGCAACTCCAGCGCCGGCTCGCACGCCAAGGCCCAGCGATTCAAGCTTCGCGTGGACCTCTCACGCGTATTGAGTCAGCGCCGACTCAAACGCCGCAACAGCGGGCTTGACACCGCTTCGGCCGAGGCGCATTGTCTGATGACCGTCAAGCGCCTCGGCTGCTTGTTCGGAGGATACCGGAAATGGCCAACGAAAAGAGCAGTTTGAGCATCACCCGGCTCGCCGCGGTGGTGCGCCGGCACTGGCTCGCCATCCTCGGCGCCGGTGTGGTGTTCGCCGCCGTGGCGGGCGGCTGGAGCATCGCGTTTCCTCCGGCATACGAGGCAACCGCGAGCGTTCTTATCACTCGATCCGACAGGGAAGTTCGCATCGAGGACCGCTTCCTGACGACCTCCCAGGAGCCGACCTCCCCGGCCGACATGCGAGCGCGGCGACAGGTGCTGTTTGAGCTGTCCAAGGCCCCGGCCGTCGCCGAGGAGGTGTTCCTTCGAATGAAAGACCAACTGGACCCCTCGATAGAGAACCCTTCGGCACTGACTCGGCGTGTGCGGACCAGCATGCCAGGACATGCCGACCTGATACGCATATCCTTTCAAAGTCAGGATGCCGACCTGGCCGCCGAGGGCGCCAACACCTGGGCAAACGAATACATCCGACACGTCAACGAGACATACGACGAGGCGGCGCTGTCCCTGGAGGCGGTTCGCGACCGTATGCCCGAGGCCGTCGAGGCCCATCGGCAGGCCCAGGAAGAGCTGGAGCAATTTCTGCTTGAAAGCCCCGCCGCTGAGCTTCGCCGCCGGCTTGCCGACAGCGAGGAGGCGATCGAGACACTCCGGGCCGACACCCCGTGGACAACGGCTCTGACGGCGCCGGTTCGGGCGGATGTCGTCGCCCTTGAAGACCTGTACGACTTGCTGCGGCGAATCGACCTGATCACCGAACACGCCGCCGGTATGCGGCTGCAGATAAGCACCGGCGAGGCGCCCGCGGCGGCCTCGAACGCCCCTGCGATACGCCTGTTGAAGGCCCAGGCGTTCGCAGCGGCCCCCTCCCTGCAGGGAGGTCTGCGGCTGGATGCGGGCACACCGTCGGAACAGTCGGCCGTGGAGATGATCGCCGACCTGGATGCGCTTATTTCCGCCCTGCAGCAGCGGCGCGAGAAGACGCTTTCGCGCATCGACGAACTTTCCGCAAAGTTGCTCGGTGCCGCCGACGAGTCCGACGACACCGATGGCGATGCACCTGAAACCCCGCCCATTCTCGCCGATGGCCTGCCGCCCGGTCCGCATGCGGAGGCCATCGCACGGATCGAAGCCGACGCCAGGAAGCTCCGGCGGCAACTCGAACAGCAGCAGGCCGCCAGGGCCGAACTGACCAGACAGCGAGACCGAGCCGCCGACATCCTGGACATGCTCAAAACCAAACAGGCCGAGCTTGAAATAAGCCGGGACGCCATGGGCAGCGAGGCGCGTCT
The DNA here is from genome assembly GCA_003551645.1 of Phycisphaerae bacterium. Taxonomy (GTDB): domain Bacteria; phylum Planctomycetota; class Phycisphaerae; order SM23-33; family SM23-33; genus PUND01. The sequence goes on from PUND01000088.1 coordinate 23,205, forward strand.
GGCATCAACGGCGACCGTTCCGAGCAAGCGCACCGGCTCACAGGCGATGGCGGCGGTCTTCGCCGGTGCGGGAGGACTCCTTGCGGGGCTGATAGTCTCGCTGCTCCGCGACCGTGCCTGATGCCCGGGGCGGGCTTCGCATGTTCGGCCGGCTCACCCACATAGGCGCACGCACACAGGCACACCACGGCCGACGTGTCGCAAGTCAGGAACCTGTCGGTGGGCACGCCCCGCAGCCGACGGGTTCGGCCAGCCGGCGCATTGGCTATCCGGTTGTACCGTCTCCTCGCAGCACGACTATGACGGTTTTCAGAAGGATGTACGCATCCAGCACAGGCCCCTGGTGCTTCATGTACACCAAATCCAGGGCGACTCGCCGCCGCAGCGACGTGCTGCCCCGACATTCGACCTGCTGCAGGCCGGTCAGACCCGGCCTGACCTTCAGTCGCCGGCGCTGGTGTTCGTTGTAGAAGCGAACCACCCCAAGCTCTTCCGGGCGAGGCCCGATCAGCGTCATCTGTCCGCGGAGGATGTTCCACAACTGGGGAAGCTCATCCAGCCCGGTCCGCCGCAGCAACCGCCCGACGCGAGTGACCCTGGGGTCGTTGCGAATCTTGAAAACCGGCTCTTTCAGCTTATCGATCTCAACCAGCTCGCCGAGCCGCTTTTCGGCGTCCGGGGCCATAGTGCGAAACTTGAGCATCCGGAAAGGCCTGCCCTGTCTGCCGGCTCGTAGCTGGGCGAAAAGCACCGGCCCGGGACCGGACAGCTTTATCGCCAGCGCTATTGCCGCCATTAGCGGTAACAGCAACACGAGCATCACCGCCGAGAACACCACATCCACTATTCGTTTGCAGAAGGTGTAAACGGGGTGGGCGGCGGCGTCACGAAGCTGTACGAGTGGGACATCCGAGAAAGTGGCCACCTCGCGACTGGTCACGGAAATGTCGTATAAATCCGCCACCGCGTAGGTCTCGATGCCGCGCGCCTCGCAGAAGTTTATCAGCCGGACAGTCTCCGAGGTGCCGGAGCCGCGTCTGCCCAACATCTGGTTGCTCGCCACGAATGTGTGAAACGGCCGGCTCTTATGCCACTCGTTGAGCTGCTCGATACCGCGAATCACCGGACAGCCCATCGCGAACGAAGGGGCGGATTTGTCGGTGCAGAAGAACGCCACAACCCGCATCGACCCCGAAAGCGCACGCAGCCGCGACACGATGGAACGCGCATCCCGTCCGATGCCACCGATAACCACTCTGTGGGCAAGCACATCGCTGGCCGCCAAGGCCCTGCCGAGACGACGCACAAGAACGCGGATGACCGTCATCGTCGCCGCGCCGCCGGCCAGGGCAAGCAACAGGGCGCCCAGCGGCGGCAACGTGAAACCCAGCAGAAAACTCAGGATGACCAGCCCGGCCATCGAATACAGGCCCGAAAGCAACAGCATCCTCGCGCGGACCACCGGTGAAACTACACCCCTTAACCCAAGGTCGTAGCCGCCGTGCCGGGCCACAACCAGCACCCACACGCCCGTGATCGCCGCGGCCGAGCCAAGAAGCTTCCGAAACCCCGGCCCATCGCCCGGACCGACGATCGCCCGCCAGAGCATCATCGCCCCCGTCGTCACCGCAAACAGGCACGCCAGGTCCAGGCAGGCCAGAAAACAGTGCCGATGGCGCCACACGCGCCCGGCCGGAAGCCCGCCGCCGGGCCGCGCCGCGGCCGACGGCTCGGTCTCTGCCGCTGCGCTGCCTGGTGCCTCTGTGCCGCTCTGGGTCGTCGTCATCTACGTGGGCCTCTTCCGGGGGGGCGCCGGAATCCGCTCTTGAACCCACACCCCCCGCGCCTGGATACGATCGGCTCGGGGTGTACGCCGCTATTGATCTTGACGAGCACGCCCGGACGTGCTTGCCCGCCGGGCGCTGAAACACTGAATCGACTATGGCGTCGCCTTCGGCCGCTGTCAAGGCGCCTGGCTCGAAAACCCGGGTAGTGCCCCCGACATCGTACCCCGCTCGGTACCGCGGCTGTGTGAGGCCTGGCGTCACCCTCTTGTGCCCGCGGACCTCAGCGGAGCGCGCGATCACTTCAGCACGAACGCCGGCGGGCTTGCCCTGTAACGCCGCATCGGATATGTTCGCCGCCGATGGGAAGCCGTCGCACATCCTGGAATACGGGCCTATAACACATGGAGCCGTCAACAAAGCGATACCTTCAGGCCGTCCGGCGCACACACGCCCGCGGAAACGCCACCGAACACAGCTATCGTCCGGCCCTGGCCGAGCTTGTCGAGGGCTTCGGCCCTGGGCTGGAGGTAACCAACGAGCCGCGCCGCGTACGCTGCGGCGCCCCGGACCTGATAGTCGGCAGGGGCGGCCTGCCGTTCGGCTTCATCGAGTGCAAGGACGTTACCGTCTCGCTCGACGACGCCGAGCAGACCGAGCAACTCCAGCGATACCGCCAGGGGCTTGACCACCTTATCCTCACCAACTACCTGGAGTTCCGCTACTACATCCGCGGCGAGCAGCAGATGCACGCGGTCCTGGGGCGAATCGACGCCGGCGGAAAGGTCAAATCCCTCACCGGCGGCGACGAGCAACTCGGGGGGATGTTCTCGGCGTTCCTGGCGGCCGAGCCGGTGAAAATCGCAAGCGCCGCCGAGCTTGCCGCCCGCATGGCCGACGTCGCCAAGATCATCAACCATGCCATCCGAGGCGCGTTCGAGCAGGAACAGGAGCCGGCCGGCACGCTCCACGGCGAGTACGAGGCGTTCCGGCAAACGCTGCTGCGCGACCTGACCGTCGAGCAGTTCGCAGACATGTACGCACAGACGGTCTGCTACGGCATGTTCTCGGCGAGGGTCAACGTGCCCGACCAGCGGGCCGACGAGTTCACCCGCGAACACGCCGCGTACGACCTGCCCAGGACCAACCCCTTCCTCCGCGAGACGTTCGACTACATCGCCGGAACGCGCCTGGACGAGAGCATCGTCTGGGCGGTGGACCTGCTGACGGCAATCCTCCGCCGATGCGAGATGAACGAGGTGCTCAGGGACTTCGGCCGCGCCAAACGCGACGAGGACCCGGTCGTGCACTTCTACGAGACGTTCCTGTCCGAGTACGACCCGAATCTGCGCCAGACCCGCGGCGTGTACTACACGCCCGAGCCGGTGGTCGGCTACATCGTACGCAGCGTGGACGCGATACTCCGCGACCGCTTCGACTGCCCCGACGGGCTTGCCGACAGCACGAAAATCGACGCCCCCTTCGGCCCGCCGGACAAAAACGGCAACCGGGAAACCCGCCGCGTCCACCGCGTGCAGATACTCGACCCGGCCGCCGGGACCGGAACATTCCTGTACGAGACCGTCGCGCGCATACACGATGCCATAGAACACTCCGCCGGCGCGTGGGGCGGTGCGAACGGCTACGTCGCCCAGCACCTGCTGCCGCGGCTGTTCGGTTTTGAACTGATGATGGCGCCCTACGCCGTGGCCCACCTGAAGCTCGGCTGGCTGCTGAAGGAAACCGGTTACAACTTCCCCGGCGACGAACGCCTGCGGGTGTACCTGACCAACACGCTCGAAGAGGCAGAGGTCGTCGCAGGTCCCGTCCTGGCGATGGCAAACGAGATCGCAAAGGAAGCCAACGCCGCGAGCGAAGTCAA
>PUND01000007.1 GCA_003551645.1 Phycisphaerae bacterium
GAGCCGCTGAACGAGTTCGTCGCCGCCGGCAAGCTGGTCCTGGGCATCTGCAACGGCTTCCAGGTGATGCTCAAGAGCGGCCTGCTGCCGTGGGCGAAGGTGGAGCCGGCGTCTGCGGGTCGCGACGCCACGCTGGCGCCGAACGACTCCGGACGGTTCGAGGACCGCTGGGTGCATCTGCGCTGCGATACGGACAAGTGCATCTTCCTGCCGGCCGGCGAGACCATATCGCTGCCGATCGCCCACGGCGAGGGCAAGTTCGTGCCGGCGTCGGATGACGTTCTCGGCCGCCTCCGCGACAACGGGCAGATAGCTCTGCGGTACGTAACCGACGACGGCCAAAGCGCCGGTCACCCCGCAAACCCAAGCGGCAGCATCGACGACGTGGCCGGCCTGTGCGACCCGACCGGCAGGGTCATGGGGCTTATGCCCCACCCCGAGCGCTTCATCGAAACCACACACCACCCGCAGTGGACGCGCCGACGACTCTCACGCGCGGACGGGCGCATCTTCTTCGAACGCGCGAAGACCTTCCTCAATTCGGCTTAGGGTCAGCCCGTCCCCATGCGCCGGACAGATTGAAGACCTGAATAAGGTGGAACCGGCCAGTCGTCTTGCCGCCCCGCCCGCGGCGACGTATGATGCCCGGTAATGTCCGACCTGCTGCATGTCATCGACGAAACCACTCCGCCGGATGCGCTTATGCGGCTTTGCCTGCTGTTTCGCCCGGCCGATCGCATCGTCGCTTTCGGTCCGCTGCAGGCCGAGCAGCTCCTGCCGGCGTCGCCGGTGCGGGTCCACTGTCCGTTAAAGGCCGCCCGCCTGGCCGGGTGGCGGCTGCGTCACGAGGCCGCCGGGGCCGAAGCCATACACGCATGGTCGCCGCGAGCGCTTGAGGCGGCCATCGCCTGTCCGACAGCCGGACCGGTTGCCCTGTCGATAAGCGTGGTGCCCCGAGGACGGTCTCTGAAACGCCTTATCGGCCGGCTGCGCAGAGGTCTGCCCTGCGCCGTGCCGACCCGCGCCGACCGCGAGCGACTACTGGCAGCCGGAGCGCCCGAAGCCGCCGTCCACATCATCCCGCCGCCGGCGACTCCCATAGACGACACGGCCTCTCGCCGCCGGCGCGGCCGCGAGGCCCTGGGGCTTGACGACAACACGGTACTCCTGACGGCGCCGGGGCCTCTGGTGCGCGACGGCGGCGCGCGTAACGCCATGTGGGCCCACGGCATATGCCGCCACGCCGGAAATCCGGTGCACCTGGCGATTCCCCGCGGCGGTCCGTTGGAGCCACATGTTCGGTATTTCGCAACTACAGCCGCTTTCGGCGAGGAGATTCACTTCACCGACAGGCGGCTGGGCGTCGAAGACACACTTGCGGCGGCGGATGTGGCGCTGCTGCTGCCGCGAGCGGATGTGGGTGTCTCCGCGGCGGCAGAGGCGCTGGCGGCCGGGCTGAGTATAGTCGCCAGCGACCTGCCCCAGCTAGCCGAGTACGTCCGAAACGAGCGGGAGGGGCTGCTCGGTCCGGCCGGAGACGTCCGCGCGGCCGCCGCGGCGGTGCTGCGTCTGATGGAGGATGCGGACCTTGCCGCCCGACTGCGGGAAAGTGCGGCCGCCGCCGGCAGGCGGAATCACGACCCGACCGCCTGCCGCCGGATGCTTGAGGATCTGCACGCCGAGACGCGGCAGGACCGTTCCAGGGCTTGAAGGCCGTGTTCGGGGCGGCTTATAATGCGAGATTCTTGCCCCGCCGCCGTATCGCGCCGCGGGTGTGAATGCGTCAGCAAACGGACCGCAGAGACCTTATAGACATGGTTCACAGCCGGGTCACAGACTCATCCGCTCCCGCCGCCGGGGCCGTGGATTTCGCCGACGAAGACGCGGCCAGGTTGCTGTCGGGCCGCCTCGACTCGCTGATTGAGCCGGAGCAAGGTGGTTTCGAACGAGTAAAGGGCAACACATCGCGAACCGTATATCGGGGGAAAATCGACGAACAGCCGGTGTTCCTGAAACACTACAACGGCGCCTCGCCGCGGCGTCGGTTCAAGCGGCTTCTGCGTGGCAGCGACGCCCGGAGGGAGCTGTGGTTCTCGAAGTATCTGTCCGAGCACGAGGTCTCGACACCGCCGGGGCTGGCGGCGATGTGCTCCGGCGGGGTAGAGTTCTTCGCCAGCCGCGAGATAGCCCCGGCGATACGGGCCGACGAATGGCATATCCGTCAGCTCGCCGCCGAACAGGCGGGACTCCCGGTCCTGCGCCGCACGTGTGTGGCGCTGGCCGAGATGATCGCGCGGATGCACAAGGCCGGCGTCATACACAAGGACCTGCACTGCGGCAACGTGCTGGTTCGCACCTGCGCCGACGGCGAAATCCGCCCGGTACTCACGGACCTGCACCGAATGAAACGCCGGCGGCGGCTGTCGAGACGCGCCAGAGCCATCAACCTGGCCCAGCTCTTCCACGACAGATACCCGTTCACCACCCGCACCGAGCGGCTGAGGTTCCTGGTCCATTACCTTCGGGCATCCGGCGCTGAAGGGACCGTTCGCGGCTGGCAGCGAATGATCGAGGACTGGGCCGCCCGCATTCGGGCCTGGCAGTACTGGCGGCGGGACCGGCGGATAACCCGTAGCAACCGGTACTTTACGCCGGTTCGCCTCTCCGGCGGCTGGCGAGGCCACGTGGTGCTGGCCTCGAGGCGCCGTATGGCCGGGTCCAGGGCGGCCGAGGCGGTCCTGGAAAAATCCGACTGGCTGGAGGCGCTGTCCCGGCCGGAGGAACTGCTCGAGGCCGAAGACGCTCGCGTGCTCAAGGACGTCCCGTCCTGCCTGATGGTGCGACGGCGGCTCCGGGTCGGCGAGCACGAACTGGACGTGGTCATCAAGCGTTACCGCCGAAGACACTGGCGACAAGTGCTGGCGGACTGCCTGCGGCGAAGCCGCGCCCTCCGGGCGTTCAAAGGCGGACACCAGCTGCTGACGCGGCGGATAGCCACGTCGCTTCCGCTGGCGACCCTGGAGCGGCGTCGCGGGCCGGTGCTGCTGGACAGCATACTTATCACAGAAGCCATCGATGGGGCCGACCTGCACACCTTCCTGAACAGGTGGCTGGCGCCGTCGCCGCGTACGGACACCGCGCTAAGCCCGCCCCAACAGCGCCGACTCGCCGCCGAAGTGCTCTGGCAGCTCGGTCGAATGCTTCGCTGGCTGCATGACAACCGCTTCGCCCACCGCGACCTGAAGGCGTCGAACATCCTGGTGCGATGGTCGGAGCCGGACCACCCTGAGGTGGTGCTCACGGAATTGGACGGGCTGAAGCGGGTCTTTCGGCTGACGACTCGCGGCCGCTTCCAGGGACTGATGCGGCTGAACGTCTCGCTGCTGAAGTGTCCGGTGGTCAACCACGCCGGCCGGCTGCGTATGCTGTTGGGGTATCTGCGCAGGCCCGGTTCGCCCAAAGTCAATTTCAAACCCTACTGGCGGGTGCTGGAGCGGTGGTCGGCCCGGAAGCTGCAGGATCAGATTCGCTCCCGCCGCCAGAAGCAGCGAGCGGCGCGGAGGCCGGCCACGTGATAGCGCATGCGACGACGAATATGGCGATCAAACGGATTTTGATCATCAAACCCAGTTCACTGGGCGACGTGATAACCGCCACCCCCCTGCTGCGCGGGCTGCGGCGCAGGTTTCCCGACGCGCACCTCGGCTGGCTGCTGGACGCCAGGTTCGCCGATGTGATCGCACACGACGACGACCTGGACGAGGCGCTTATCTACAAACGCTCCTGGCTGACCCAACCGGCTCTGCTGGCGGCGCTGATATCTCGGCTGCGAAGAAAGCGGTTCGACTGGGTCATAGACCTTCAGGGACTGATGCGAAGCTCGCTGCTGACCTTTTGCTCCGGCGCCGAGCTTCGGGCCGGATTGGACGGCCCTCGGGAGTCATTCGCCCGGCTTGGCTACAACCATCGTGTCCGGCTCAGCAGCACGCACGTGGTGGACAGGAGCATTGAGTTTGCTTTGTCGCTGGGAATAGACGCCACGGCGGACGACTTCACGCTGCGGGTCTCCGACCGCGGGCGCGACTTCGCCGACCGGCTGCTTCGCCGCCTGGGCGCGGAAAACGGCGGCTTTGTGGCAACCGTTCCGCCGACACGCTGGCCGACAAAGCAGTATCCGGCGTACCGCTGGCGACAGGTGGTGGCGAATCTGGCGACGCGCCGGCCGGTAGTGCTGCTGGGCTCACCGACAAAGTCGGAGCGGGAGCTTTGCGCGGCGATTGCCCGCGACCAGTCGCCCGCGGTAATCGACCTGTGCGGCGAAACCAGCGTTGACGAGATGGTCGGCGTCATCACCGCCTCGGCGGCGGTTGCCTGCGCCGATTCGGCCGCCCAGTACATCGCCCCGGCCGTCGGAGTGCCGGTGGTGAGCATCGCCGGGCCGACACTGCCCCGGCGGACAGGTCCGTACCGGCTTGGCAGGACCATCGCCGCGGATGTGCCGTGCAGCGGATGCCTGCGACGTCGCTGCAGTCACATCACCTGCATGCGGCTCATAGAGCCGCGACGTGTAGTAGAGGCGGTGGAGTCCGCCTTGTCGGAGCGAGTGATTTCGTGATGAGTCGAGCTTCAAAGATACTGAATCGCACACCGGCCCAAGGCACGGGGCCACTGCCCGAGCTGCCCGCAACGGGGAGAGCCGTCCCATGCCGGTGAAGATGCTGATGAGACGGCTGAAGGGGTTCTTCATCTACCGGGTGCTCCATGTGGACGACACCCCGCATCGCATCGCCCTGGGCGTTGCGATCGGCATATTCGTGACCTGGACGCCCACACAGGGCTTCCAGATGATGATCACACTGGCACTGTCATGGCTGCTGAAGGCGAACAAGCTGGTCGGCGTGCCGTTCGTGTGGATTTCCAACCCGGTAACGCTCGGAGCAATCTACTACCCGAACTTCATGCTCGGCCGCTGGTTGCTGGGGGCGCATTACGAGGCGCCCAAGTTCAGGCATATCCTCATGGTCAGCGGTGACTCGTGGATACGGACCTGGATCCTGCGCGTCCAAGCGTGGTGGTCGGCGACATACAACGTAATGGCGCCGCTGTGGCTGGGCAGCTTGATCATCGGTCTTGCCCTGGGCGTAGCTACCTACATCGCCATCCGCTGGACGGTGGTCGCCTACCGCAAGGCCCTCGAGCGACACCGCCAGCATGCCCGGCAATTGCGCCTGGAGGGCAAGGCCGACAAGAAGCGAATACTGCCCCGGCGCCGCAAGCCCCGGCCGGAAACAGACCAGCCGGAACAGCACGAGCAACAGTCGCGGTAGCCCGGAAACCGACTACAGGAAGCGGAGACCATCATGAGAATCCTGCTGACAGGCCCGAAGGGATCCGGCAAGACCTCCGTCGGACGGATACTCGCCGAACAGCTAAGCATTCCGCATCTGGACCTCGACGCGGTCCTGGAGGATGAGTACGAGTCCGCCACCGGCAACCGACTCACCTGCCGCGAAATCTACGCATCCGAGGGCGAGCCGGTGTTTCGCGATTACGAGTCCCGCGCCGCCGAGGCCGTCGCCGATCGCCAATACTGCGTAATATCCACCGGCGGAACCACGTTGCTCTATGCCGACAACAGGCGCAAGCTGCGCCGCGGCTCCATTGTGGTCTTTCTTCGCGGCGAGGCCGACCTGTTCTGGCCGCGCGTGGCCGCCGAGGGGATACCCGCGTTCATCACCGGCGACGACCCTGAAGCCGAGTTCGCCGCGCGCGTCGAAAAGGTCACCGACGTGGTGCTGCCCTACGCGGACGTCGTGGTCGATCTGGACACCGACGACAGCCCCGAAACCCTCGCGGACCGCATCCGCGGGCGCGTGGCCGAGGAGCTGCTGCTGAACTCCACCAGGTTCAGCACGCTGGGAACGGTCCTGCGGGTGCACACTTTCGGCGAAAGCCACGGTCCGGCCATCGGGGCGGTCCTCGACGGCGTGCCGCCGGGGGTGTCGCTGTCCGAGCAGGATATCCAGAAGGACCTCGACCGCCGCCGCCCCGGACAAAGCGGCATAACAACCGCGCGCTCGGAATCCGACAGCGTGCGGATTCTCTCCGGCGTGTTCGAGGGCCGCACCACAGGCGCCCCTGTGGCGCTGCTTATCGAGAACGTCGATCAGAAGTCGAAGGACTACGAGCCGTTCAGGGATATTTTCCGCCCCGGGCACGCCGATTTCACCTTCTGGTCCAAGTACGGCATCCGGGACCACCGCGGCGGCGGCCGCAGCTCCGGACGGGAGACGGCCGCCCGCGTCGCAGCCGGCGCGGTCGCCCGGAAATACCTCGCCGAGTGCGGGGTATCGATACGCGCGTACTCGCTGGAGATCGGCGGCGTGCGGGCCGAGACAATCGACCATGCCGCCATCGAACAGAACCCCGTCCGCTGTCCGGACACGGCCGCCGCGCCGGCCATGGAAGAGGCGATACGCACGGCCCGCGAGGCGGGCGATTCGGTCGGGGGCGTAATCCAGTTGAAGGTTGAAGGCGTCGCCGCGGGACTGGGCGACCCGGTATTCGGCAAGCTGGATGCACGGCTGGCCGCCGGGCTGGTTTCGATAGGCGCCGTCAAGGGCGTGGAGTTCGGCGCCGGGTTCGAGGCGGCCCGGCTCCGGGGAAGCCGGAACAACGACCCCATGCGCGATGGGCGATTCGTCACCAACAACGCCGGCGGCATCCTCGGAGGCATCAGCACCGGAGAGCCGATAGTCGCCCGCGTGGCAGTCAAGCCGACCGCATCCATCTCATCACGCCAGCAGACCTGCGACATCGAGGGCCGGAACCGTGACATCGAGGTATCCGGCCGGCATGACCCGTGCATAGTGCCTCGTGCGGTGCCGGTGGTCGAGGCGATGGCCGCGCTTGTCGTGCTCGACTGCATGCTGATACAGCAGCGAATCCATCCCCGGTAACCCGGCCACGGTGTCAACCGGCCGCGCTGCGTATCTGCCGGCACGTCCCTCGGCCGAGCCGTCCGCATCATGCGTCATCGCACAACTCTCGTCGGCAACAAGTTGCCGACCCTACTCGCTAGGTCGACATGTTGCGCTGGGGACGCGCCAACATACTCATACAGACTCATCCCGTCCACGTAGCCCGCCGGATCGCGCTGCAGCCAGCGGCCGAGGGTGGGGTGGTAGGTGCGGTTGCGGACGTGAAACAGGCCGGTCTCGTCGTCGTGGACGTAGCCGGCGTAGAGGATGGAGTTTTCGAAGGTCTCGGCCGTCCGCTCGTCCCACTCGTCGGCCGAGGTGTCGTTTTCGGCCGCGTCGATGACGCCGTGCCGCACCGTCACCCGGCCGTAGGGGTCGTAGGAATACCGCTCGACCACCTGCCCGTGCGTCTGGCTCCCGGCGTCGCCGGTATCCACCAGGGCCGTTACGTTCATGTTGGCGTCGTTGGTGTAGTACAAGGTCTCATCCAGCGTGCCGTTGCCGTCCGTATCCCGCCAGCAGCCCGGCC
>PUND01000022.1 GCA_003551645.1 Phycisphaerae bacterium
TACGTGTTCGAGGGCGTGGGCGACAACGTACTCGATGCCGACGACCATGCCACGAACGTCTGGGCGGACCTGGAAGGCATCGCGGCCGGCGGTGACGATGTCCGCCTGTGGGTCCGCGCCGGTCGGATGGGCGAACCCCTGCAGAATGAGGTTCTCTACATCCCCGAGCCGGCGACGATGGGTCTGCTGGCATTTGGCGGACTGGGCGTACTGCTGCGTCGTCGTAGAAGTTAACGTATGAACGCAAGGGTCTTGGCCGTGAGTTTTTTGAGACGGTCCCGGCCTGAAGTTGGCACCACTGCAGGAAAAAGGGCGGCCTAATCGGCCGCCCTTTTTCTGACCATATCTGTTATAATTGAAGGTGGCCGGGCCTTGCATCCCGGACCGGAGGAGCCCAGTCAGACACACCAGGAGGCGAAGGCGAATGTGTCGGAAAAAATGGCTTTCAACGCTGGTGCTGCTCGCCATGCCGGCGGCCGCGGCGGTGTCGGAGGCGGCATCGGTTGGGTTTCATGTCGGCCTGGACTATCTCGACCAGGAGCACACCTATCAGGACCCTTTCCGTACTGAGACGCTCGGGCCGGTGTGGCTGACCGACCCTGATGCGGCGTTTGTCGCCGATGGCGGACTGGCGGGCTGGTCGGAAGCGGATGCCCGCCGCGCGGTCACGCTGGCGACCGATGCCATCTTCCGGGCGGTGGATGTGGGCGACCCGGACCGGACGCTGGCCATCGCCATTCACCACGGCCGTGTGCCCACGGACCGGCCCGGAAGGCGGCTGAACACGATCATGGGCAACGCCGAGGGCAGCCACAGCTTCTTCGGCGTGGCACCGCTGAACGCGTGGAACCTGCCCAATCACTTTCCCGATGATTCGGATGCGGGCATTGTGTACCCCGACAACATCGCCCGCATGGCTGAGATTATCGATTACCCCGTGGCTTTCGACACCAGTGCGAAGGTTATCGACGCGATCAGCGGCATCACAGCCCACGAGATCGGACACCTGTTCGACCTGCGGCACGTGGACCGCGGCGAAGAGCAGCCGTTCGCCATCATGTCCACCGGCGGATGGGGCATGAGCGGAGATGACTGGCTGACTCGACGCGCCTTCAGCGATGAGCCGGACACGCAGACGGACGGCCACAGCAGCATCTCGTATCTGATCGATCAGTCGGCCACGACGTGGCGAGCGGATTTCACGCTAGACGGCACGGTCGGGGCGGATGATTTCGAAGTTCTGGCGGCCAACTGGGGTCGCAAAGATGCTCTGTGGCATGAAGGCGACGCATCGGGCAATCACCAGGTGGGTGCGGATGATTTCGAACTGCTGGCGGCCAACTGGGGCCGCAGCAACTCTGTTCCCGAGCCGGCGACGATGGGTCTGCTGGCACTTGGCGGTTTTGCGATGGTGATAAGGCGCCGCAGACCCGCTTTGCGCACAGCATCTGATGTGACCCACTGTATTTCTCCCATCCCTCAGCGGACGGGCTTTGCACATAATCTGAAGCATAGAGGCGTTGCATCCGGTTGTTCTGGCCGCGATATGCGGGTGTTTCGGGCCTGGACCGGTTACTGGATACCTGGAGGAAGGCGAATGCGCACCTTGGTGATTGCTGTGTCTCTGGTGGCGGGGTTCTTCACGGCATCGGCGCCCGCGGGCGGGACCGCTGTCTGGGGCGATGGCATAGCCGACCTGATATATCTGCCCGATACCGGCGAGGTGATACTCTGGCCGGAGGACGCCCCCGGCGGGTTCGTGCTCAACTATGTCCTCCAGCGCGACGACGGCGGTTTCCGCGAGGAAAACGCCGTCTTTCCCGACGGTAAGGAATCCGGCAACGTCGGCGCCCTGGCGATCGACACCGAGATATCATGGACCGACGTTGACTATGTTGAGCAGGGAGCGCCCGCGGTGCTGACGGCCACGTTCAACGCCGGCGCCGTCCTGCCGGCGGGTCTGACGGAGTCCGAGCTTGCCGACTGGTTCAGCCGCTCGACCTTCGTGGGATCGCTGGGTACGGGCGAAGGGGACTGGAACCTCTCGCACGGCTACGCACATGTGATTAACGACGTGACGATGAGCATCACCGGCGGCGCAAAGGTCGTCGGCTCCATCACCGGCACTGGCACACTTGAGATTGGAGAGGCCGCGACTGTGCGGCTTTCCGGCGACCTTGACAACCTCTCCAGCGCCGGAAGCGCGACGATTGAAGGCGTCCTGGACGTGGATGTAAGCGGCATCGTCCTGGGCGGAACGGACGTCTTCGAGGTCCGTGACCTTATCAAAGACGAACACATCGTCAGCACCACAGCGGCCGGCCAGAGCGGCTACGCCGTCGGCTACGGCGGCGCCGGCAACGGCGAGGTGAAGGTGATGTACGCACGCTTGGGCGATGCGACGCTGGACCGCACCGTTGGCGCGGACGATTTCGACGTGCTCAGCGCCAACTGGACCGCAGGCGCCGACGAAGGCAAGACTTGGCAGGAAGCCGACTTCACCGGTGACGGCGCCGTCGGCGCGGACGACTTCGAGGCGTTGTCGACCAACTGGGGCGCCTCGGCCTCATCCGGCGACAAGGCCATAACGGAAGCCCAGCTTGCTGAGATGAGTGCCTCGCTGCTGGAAAGCGATGGCGAAGTCCACCTGAGCTTCACCGATTCCGCGAGTTGGCGTGTGTACATTGGCGATGCGGACGGCGAGGTGCTGGACGGCACCAACCTGCTGCTCAATGCCGACGGCTATCCGATCACGGATGCTCATGCGGATGATGTGAACTGGCTGGCTGACCCGTTCAGTCTGACCGAGATCGCTGACGGCACATACGTGTTCGAGGGCGTGGGCGACAACATACTCTCTGCCGATGACGATGCCACAAACATCTGGGCGGACCTGGAAGGCATCGCGGCCGGCGGTGACGATGTCCGCCTGTGGGTCCGCTGCGGTCGGCAGGGTGAAACCCTGCAGAATGAGTGGCTCTACATCCCCGAGCCGGCGACGATGGGTCTGCTGGCCCTTGGCGGCCTGGGCGTGCTGCTGCGTCGTCGTAGAAGCTAGCTGACTGCTGAGCTGTTGAATCGGCCGGGCTGCATCGGCCGATAAAGGAGCTTGGACGGGCGAGGCGCCTCCGGGTGTCTCGCCCGTCCTGTTTTTACGGCTTCGTCCGGGCCACAGAGACACGGAGAGCACAGAACAGATAAGAGAAATCACAGCCGAGGCGCCGACGCATCAGGCATCCGCCGAATCGCCCGTCGTGTCCTGTCCGACGGTCCCTGTCTTTGTTCCGATCGAACTCTGTGCCCTCGGTTCGGCTGCGCTCACCACAAGCATCTCTGCTTGCCCCGAGTCGTATCGAGGGGCGGTGCAGATAATACGCATCCCAAATAGCCACATTATTCGCGAAGGGCTTGCTTTCGCTCATAATGTGCCCTGAGCGCAGGGCCGAAGGCCCGGCACGAAAATAGCCGGGGCCGTGAGGCCCCGGTCCGAAGCCCTACAAACCCATAGCCCCAACGGGGCGACACGAAGCCCGTATATGTCGCAAATCGTGCCGGCCCTTCGGGCCTCGAATGTCATCGGCCCCGGTGGAAGGGCACTTGCAAAGACTTCCTTCCGGGGGCTGACGCCCCGGCTATTCCCTGTCGGCCCTTCGGGCCTATTGTGATACATGCGTCAGCCGCGCATGTCCTCGTAGGTCAGGACGCCGTCGTCGATTGTCGCGGGGCTGAGCCGGCCGTTGTGGTAGAACTCCACATCGTCCTCATCCAGCTCCAGGCGGATCGAGCGCACATCACCAAAAACCTCCACACTGCCGTCGCCGATGCGGACCAGCGCGTGGTCGGTGAAGGCCACCTCGGCCCGGCCGTCGCTGACGGTAACCACCTCACGCTCATCGTCGAACCGCAGATACGCCCGGTCGTCGACCGGCTCATCGGCACCGCCTATCCGCCACGCCCCCCAGCGCGGGCCTCGGTCGATCTCGGTGAAGGTGACGATATCGCCCGATCCGCCCTCGAACGGCTCGTGCAGCGCGGCGAAGACCGTCTCCGGCGCCCGCCGCTGCACGAGGACGCTCGTGCCGCCGACCTCGTGCATTTGCGGCTCATCGGCCTTCTCCGGCGTGTCGGCGGGGTCGAATGTAAGCGGCGTATCGCCCACGGCCACGCTCGTGCCCTCGGCCGCGGCCAGGCGGAGGTCAACGCCGACTCTCCGCTCGAACCACTCCGGCGCGAGTATCCGGTCCTCGGCCGGGATGGGCGAGTCCTGCACGATGCGCAGGTGCCAGTCGTCGCCGGTTTCGCGGACCCGCATCCGGCCGAACGTCTCCAGCACTGCCTGCGGGTCCTCCGGCAGCAGGCGATGCGTGGTGGCGGTCTGTTTGGCGTCCTGGCGGACGGCGAGTTCGCCCGCGAGCGGCCGGGGGTCGGAGAACCGCTCGTCAAGCTCCGCGACGCCCAGCGGGTGCACGGTCCAGCGGAAGGTCCGGTCGTCGCCACGCTCGTCGATGAGCGAGAAGACATCCAGCAGGTATTCATCCGTCAGGAACAGCCCGCGAGTCGCGTCGATATCCGGGTACACATCCCGGCTGCGGGCGGCGGTGAACTTAAGCTCCCGCTGGAAGTTGTACCGGACGGTCGTCGCGTTGGTGAAGCCCGGCTCGTAGCCGTCGACCTTGACGCCGGCGTGGCTGAGCACGCTGCGGGTCCAGTTGCGGGCGTAGCCGCCTATCTGGCGGTTGAGGTAGATCGGGCGGTTGTAGGCGTAGAAGCCGGTCATCGCGAAGTTGTCGAACACGTCGTGGGCGTACGGCGTGGCCAGCCGCATGCCGACGGCCGGGGCGGGCGATTCCCAGTATTCGGGCGACTCCTCGGCCCGGAGCATGACGATTCCGCGTTTCTCGGCGACCCACGAGGGCGCCCTCGGCGGCCGCGTCTGGTCCGGGCGGACGGGGTCAACGCCGAAGTATATCGACGGCTGGTATTCATCCTCGCCGGGCCTGCGCATCTGAGCAAGGAAGTAGTCGAACCCGGCGTCGGGCCACTTGCGGTGGCCTATCTCGAGCCAGAACGGCGTCTGCATCTTGGGCGTGAAGCCGTGGTAGCCGTCCCACTGCGGGTGGTCCCCGCGTATTTCGCCGCCCCACGCCCCGCGGGTCGCCCAGCGGCCGATGGCCCCGCTGCCGTCGGGCAGGTAGCCCTTGACCACCGAGTCCTGGAAGGCCCGCAGCCCCTGCTTGTCGCGTTCCGGGCCGCGGAGGTCGCCTATTGTCATCCGCGGGATGTGTGGCATGCCGGTGTGCAGCTCGACGGCCGGGAACGCCAGCCAGATGTTGGTCTCGATGTGCCCGCGCATGGTCGAGCCGTGTCGGCCGCGGTAGTCGAAGCCAAGCTCGCCCAGCCCCAGGTTGTCCAGGGCGATGCAGTAGAGCAGCTTCTCGCCCGGAAGCGCGTGGTGCTTGCCGAACTCCTCGCCGTAGAAGCCGCCGTCGGTGAGGTATTCGTCGAAGTACCACCGCCACGAGCCGTAGTGGTCCCATACCTCGTGGATGAGGTCCTCGTCGCCCAGGGCCGCGGCCATCAGGTTGGCGCTGAGCAAGCCGGGGAAGGTGATGTTCGGCAGCCAGTTGTCCAGCCGGTGGTAGTGGGCGTGATAGCGGCTGTAGTCGCGTTCATCGTTGAACACTTCGCCGTCGAATATCGAGTTGCGGAAGATGCGGTGGTCGATGTAGGTGTGGAAGAACTCCTCCACCTTCCGCCGCTGCTGGTCGGTAAGCTCATCATATAGAAGGTCGTATCGCAGCACGACCAGCCACTGGGCCGCGCCCCTGGGAACCGACGACCGGGCTACGCGGAGCAGGCGGGACTTCTGCCTTTCGCCCGCATCGGCGTCGTCTTTGACAGCATACCGCCAGAGGTCCAGCAGGTCCTTCTCGGAGCTGTGCGGGTCTTCGAGCGTGCGCTCGACACGTGCGGCGTACTCGGCGTCGTCTTCCAGGCGTTCCCGCATCGCCTCGATGTCGTCGGCCGTCCACAGCACGAACGGCCGCTCCACCTCGCCCGCCTCAGCGGCCGTCGCGGAAAGCGGTGTCAGCAACAGACCGGTCGCAAGAACCAGAAAACAAGTCAAACGGGACATAAATTCACCTTTCAGATTAGAACAGAGATTACGGGTGTTCACTCTATCATACGGTCCGCCGACGACAAACCGCTCCCGGCCGCGCGGCCGCCGCCAAACCGCGGCCCCGCGACCTACTTAAGGTGCAACCCCGTTTTGCCTGGCCGGTTACGCTTTTCCTGTCCGAGACACATCCGCGACGTCGCCCCATGAAGAGGCCTTCAGGACCGCGGCCGCCTCCTCGACAGCGTCGGCCGCCGCGGACTACGCCCGAGAGGACTCGAACCTCTGACCTGCGGTTTAGGAAACCGCCGCTCTATCCTGCTGAGCTACGGGCGTAAGCGTCTATTTTCGCATAAGTTACCGCATAGCGTCCTCAGTTATGACAGCCCGTACGAGGCCATCGAGCAGATACTCGATCCAACCCGGATTGTACGCGTCGGGGAGTTTTTAGACAAGTACCGGCCTGGCTGGAGGACTCCACCGAGCCGCTGCGCGACGGGCGTGAGAGTCCGGATATCGACAAGACCCGCCGCCTGGGCAGGTTCCTGGAGCCGCGCGAGGACTGGCCGGTGACGGAGCTCGGCCCGGTCAGGCGCACCGAGCCGCACACCTGCACCCACTGCTGAAACGGCAATGCGTTCGTGACAAGCAGGCGCTCAGGGCCTGGCGTCTCGGCGGTTAGAGCCGTATGTGTCGGTGTCGGCGAATTATTCGAGCGTTGCGTGGATGCTGCCTGAAAGCTCTGCGGACAGGCCCCATTCCAGGTGCCAGTCACCGGAAACTTCATAAACGCCTTCGTCGTCTGGTTCACCAAACTCCGCGTCCAGGGTCAGCCGCCCCAGGAGCGAACCGCCGTTTTTCCAGTCGGGGTCGGTCAGCCACGGATCGCCGTTGAGAATCACGTAGGCGGTTCCGCTGATACCCTCGGATGTGACTTCGAGTTCGGAGGCATCGACCTCGTGATAGGACTGGTTGTAGGAAAACCCGCCCGCCACGGCGCTGACCACCTTCTCGCCGTCATGGTCAATGCAGATGGTGACATTGCGCAGGTCCCCCCGCTCGCGCGGCAGGGCCTCATGGATTTGCAGAAAGACCCGTTCCTGGTCTTCCTCCAGATCGCTGTAAAAGGTTACCGGCTGGTGTTCAAGCCATCCAGTCGGCCAGCCGCGGCCGGGGTGTCCGCCTTCGCTGGCTTCGTGCAGGGTTCCCTCGCAGGTGCTCGTTTCCTCCCAACCGGGGAAGGTCCGGGTCCACTGGCCGTGCCATTCGTTGCCTTCGGCCTCTTCCATGGCGATGTGCGCCGGCCAGGAAAAGACGGCCATGTGCATCGTCGCTGTGGTGTCCCAGGCCTCTCCTATTTTGAGCGTCTCGGTAAACTCAAGA
>PUND01000067.1 GCA_003551645.1 Phycisphaerae bacterium
AACTTCCTTCAGACCCCGCCTCACGGCGGCAGCCCTTGCTGTTTGGCTAACGGTTCCTGTCATCAAGGTCCGTAGAGGACTTGCACCTCCAAGTCATCGCGCCATGCCCGGCGCACCCAAGCGAAAAGGCCCGCGCGAGCAACGCGGGCCTTTTACGGGGCCTCGAGCAAGTATGTCGGTTTTCGCCGGTCGCGTACCGCCTCAGCCGGAGAAGTATTCGTCGTTCATCGCCACCCGGACCTTTTGCACGGCCGCGTTCTGGATCTGGCGGACGCGCTCGGTGGTCAGCCCGACGGCTTTGCCGACCTGGGCCAGTGTGCTGCCCTTGCCGCCGCGGCCGAGCGCGAAACGCTCGCTGAGCACTGTCTGCTCGACCGGGCTGAGCTCGGCACGATTGCGGGCCAGCAGGTCGCGCAGCGCATCGACCGTATCGTCCCGCTGCATCTCGTGCTTTCGGACGTCATAGTCGCTGCGCTCCATCGACGGATCGTACTCGGCGGGGAAACGCTCGCGGTAGCGGCCGGTCTTGGTCGCCAGGCGGTTCAGGCCCTTGAGTATCGCCCGGCAGGCGTAGGTGGAGAACTTGAACCCGCGCGAGACATCGAACTTCTCCACCGCACGCAGCAGGGCCATGTTGCCCTCGGAGACCATCTCGCCGAAGTCCACGTTGGCGACCTTGGTCCGCTTGGCCATCGCTATCACCAGCGGGAGGTTCGCCCGGACGAGGTCGGACTGAGTCCGCTTCACGCGGCAGTACCATCGCACCATCTCCCGCGCGCGGTAGGCGGAACGACGTCGCCGCTGGGCGTCGATCAGCCGCCCCAGGCGGTAACGGGCATAGTTGTAGCGGAGGAACAGCTCGGCCTCTTCGTCGCGGGTGAGCTTTCGGCGCTTGGCCTTCATCGGCTGCGGCTCATCGTCGATCTCCGGGAAGTATGTCCACGCCGGCACGTCGATATCGCTCGCGGCCGCGCCGAAAAGCCGTTCCTCGGCGTCGCTTTCGTGGAACATGGGGTTATCGACGAAGTCAATCTCGTCGGGAATCTGCCGGTAGATGTCCCGCTCTCGCTGTGTCATCTCGTCCGCCCGCGGCGGTGCCTGAAGTGTCTCGCATTGCCTTGTTGCTGTCGCTGTAGTCATTTTCGGCTCCCTTCTGTGCTGAGGCGGGTTCCGAACCCGCCGGCTCGTGCATCCTGCAAGCGGCGGCCGGCCGGCTTGAATCCGCGCCGGGATTCACCTGTCCGCCGGGCCGGGCACGCTTGCATAACTGGTACTCTTTTTACGTGTCTGAAGCCCTCAAAAAGCCGCCCTCAGCGGCGGCCTCTCGTATGCTCACTGGATATAGTACGTAAACAGTACGACTTTTCAAGGAGAAAATTAAAAAAAAGTGCAGCTTTTCCCACTAAGCCCCACAGCCGCAGTCGCAGGCCCGCCAGGACCACGAAGGCCACTACGGATGCAAGCGAGACAAGACCCGTCTAAATAAGCGCTTACATCAGGACCCCAGGTCGTCGCCACGCCGGCGGAATCTCCCCCGCCCCCTGCCTCAGCCCTTATCCGCCCGGCCAAAAAAAACGAACCCGACACACGAGACGACCTGGACACTCCCCCGGACATGGCGCTCACCCCCTCAAGCAATCATCGATACCGGCGGCAGGTTGGTCCCTTCACGGCTGCCGGCCGTGGATGAACCACTGCATCAGCATCCCAGCGGTGGCGTTTCTCAGCGTATCGGTACCCGTCCGGCTCTCGGCCAAAGCTTCGAAACGGCTCCGGGCTTCGCCAAGTCGGTCATTAAGCTCCTGTCGCAACACCGCACACGCCTGCTCATGCTCAGGAAGCTTCACCTCACCGCGCACCTCCATGCTCGCCAGAAGCCCAACCAGCGCTGCTTGCTCAGGATTGGCGTATGTCTCGTGGTGAACGGTCTTGCCCTGATGGAAATCCACGCCCGCGGGGTCAAACATATGGCCCTTGCCCAGCGGCTTTGCCCTGCCGTCCGGAATATGCACCGTCTGAAGCTTGCCCTCACAGGCGCCAAGCCATTCCAGGACCGACGGCCCTCTTTCCTCATCCGTCAGGGAATCCCAGATGCTCGCCGCAAGGTCCGCCGCCGTCAGACCGCGACCACCGCCGGCCCGCTGCACCTGCTTCTGAACCTCCATTATGCGGATCTGTCGGAAATGAGCCGCCGTTTCGTAGTAAAGCTCATCGAGGATGGCAGATCGCTCGGCCTCATCGCTGACGCCAAGCAACTCCAGAACAGCGCCGTCAAGCTCCCGCCGATCCGCTCGGCGAAGCTCACTTGGCAACTCAATCGGCCGTGAGGCCAGAACCTTCACCCGCTCCACGGAGTGGCACTGCATGAACTCATCCTCGACAAGCGGTCCGGTCTGCCGTTTCTGAAGCTTGCGGAAAGCCGACACAAGCCGGTCCGCCACCGGCCCCGAGACGCCGCGAACGTCAGGAATGTCGAGAAGGTTCACATCAACGACTTCCGTCTTGAGGTTGCCCTCCGTGCCCGCATAGCGCCCGTAATATGTCTTGAAGAGAGCAAGCAATGTACTGTTCAAAACCGCCGGCAAAACACCGGCCTCAGCTACCGTCAACCCCTGCGGCTCAACGTAGAACATGTTGTGATTGCAAACTAGTCCATCGGGGTTTGATGGGATCACGTGACGGTACTGCTGGGCCATTGGCCAGAACACCACACCCGTCTTAACACCGGTCAGGTTGTACCACATAGGCCGCGAAGCACATGTGGACCTTTTCGGCACAGGCACGGCCTTGGACTTGCTGGAGGCGAAGGTCTGTTTAGCTCCCCAACGGATGTATCTGGCGACGTAAGTGCCGGAGATGTCCTTCAGCTCGTCGCCGACCCATAGCACCACTCGCTTGCATTCGCCGGCGCGAACGACGGGACGGTTAACCTGCATGAGACTGTGGACTTCGGGCAGCAGATATCTGGCCTCGATGGGATGAATCGTATTGTCGCCCGCACGCACGATACGCACCTCGCCGCTTTGCACCTCGTGAAGACGGCACGGGGTCATCAGGCCGATATCCTTCCACGGCAGGCCCTTTTCCACTTCGGCGAGAACCTCGTCGGTCACGTCGTGCGGCATGAAGAAGGCGTCGCACCCGCTTGTGATTCCGCGGCGGATATCGGCAATCTCGCCGAGCTTGACGAACCGGTCGCCGTAGGACTCCATGATGCGAAAATAGATGTCGGGCGCACGAAGAAACCGCCCCCACTTGCCCGCGGCGTACTGATCCGCCGACTCTTGAAGATCTCTGACCCGGCCGTCCTCCTGCGGGGCGGTTGGCGACAGGAGTTGGCCGGCCTTTACGCCTTCCCGCCATAGATCGGCTTGCGGGATGGAGATAATCCGGAGGTCGTCGTCGAAATGCTCATCCGTGCGCTCTATGAACCGTCGGAGTTTCTCGGCCGCTTCCTGCCGGGCGGCCTCATCGCCATAAGCGCGTTCGCCAAGGATACCGGCCAGGGGCCGTTGCAGGCGAACGAAGCGGACGGTGTTGCCATGCCTTGTCTCCTTGTCCGCGCATCGTTGAAGGATGGTCACGCATGTCTTGATGCGCGCATCCTCAAACCACGGCTCGTCCACACTCTCCATGACGGCGATAAGGCGGAAATTCTCCAGTATCCACCCCTGGAGCTTAAAGCCGTATTCAACGTCCAGCCAGCTCGAGCTGGTGAGAAACCCGAAGTAACCCTTTTCCTTCAGGAAGTGGGCCGACGCCGGCCAGAAATAACAGTGCAGGTCGCTCCTGCCCGACAGCTTCAGGCCCGGCCACATCATGGTGACCAGCTCCTGAAAGAACTCCTTTGTGTTCTTTTGCCGGGCCTCGAAGGCACCTGCGCTTTCGTTGACACCCTTCTTGAGGACGGCTCGCCTGTCGATGTGTTCCTGCCTGACGTACGGCGGATTCCCGATAACCGCATCAAGCTTCGTCAGGGGAACGGGCTTGCGATCCCGCTGCCCGCCCGGCCCGCGCGTAGGCCCCGGCACGCTGCAGAATTCATCCGGTTTCTCGGCCACTTCGAAGAAGTTGCCCCGCCGGATAAGCGGGAAGTTTTCTTCGTCGGCGATATGCCGGGCGGCCAGATTCAACGTGGCAAGATGAGCCGGAAACAGCGCTATGTCGCAACCGTAGATTTCGCGCAAAAGCTCCTGATGGTGCTTGTCCTGGTCCTGGTGCCGTTGCCCGCCCGTTCTTTGCCGGGACAGCCACGCCTTTCGCAGGTATGCGCGGACCAGGAACGACCCGCTTCCGCAGGCCGGGTCGAGCACCACGTCGCCGGCGCGCCGGATGCAGAAGGCGTTTATCACATCAACGATGTCCTGGTGCGTGAAAAATTGCCCGTACTTGTGCCTTTCCTCCGGAGCGATCAGCTTCTGAAAGATGCCGCCGATGATATCGTGGGGCACCTTGCGAAAGTCGTACTGGTCGAGATTCGTGAAAAAACCCTTCCAGCCCTGCCGAGCGTGCGGGCTTGCGAAGACCAGCGCGCCCGCCCAGTCCAGAATATCCGGATAGAAGACCGGTTCGTAGTCCCCGGTCGCCTCCACCGCGGCGGCGAAATGCTTTCGGAAATGTTCGTATATCCTACCCGCGTCTGAAGCGCGGGCGGGCATCGCCAGAGGCGACAGCGTTTGCTCGTACCGCGCCCGAATGGCCTTGTAGAAAATCGCCCTGTTGCAGAAGACGTAGCAGAGCGTTCTTGCGGCACGGTCGAGAGCTTCGCGCCAGTTCTCCGGATCGTTGTAGTCAAACGTCCACTGCATTTCGTCCGCCATCCACGTTTGCAGGCGTGCGGCGAATGCGCGATCCTGCGCCGACTGAACGGCAAGGTAGTCGGCAGTGCCGACGACAGGCCAATCAAGGTGGCTGTCAAGAGAGCGGAGAAAGATCTCGTCCGGCTCGACGCCCCATTCCCGGGATGGCTGCTGGACAATCGTGGCGAACCACTCAAAGAAGCTGGGCAAGAAAACATCGCGTATGTAGGCACGCACTTCGGGTCGTGCGCAGTCGTTGGGATGCTTCAAGCCGAGATCGAGGTCCCAGGGGCGGACTCGCCGCTCGATCATTGGGCGGTCCCATAGACTTCGATCAAAGAGCACAAATTTATTCACGTTCCACGTGAAGAAATAGGGCGATTGGATGTTGTCCGCCTTGAGAAAGGCGTCCTGCATCAGGGCCGGGTCGTAAGGGCTGCGCCCCTCCGGTGTGCCCGGCATCTTCACCTCACCAGTGAGTATGGGACTGGTTCGGTCCCGGTGGTGGATTCTCAGGTCCTGCCTTTTGTTCGTTCCCCTGCCGTATTCCTCAATCGTTGCTTCGGTGAAAGGCCAGTCAGGATGTTGAGCAAACAAAGCATCGAGCCACGACTTCACGTCGCCACAGAAGGACACCTCGTGTTTTCGAACTCCGCGCGCCATTGTTTGCGATTACCTTCGCATGAGTAACTGCTTGTATCCCTCTGTCTTTACTCTCCCTTTTGGCCCCGGCCAAGCAGTCGGCGGATGAGTTGTTCCTCGCCGGAGCGGTTTCCCTCGACGAGGTGTCCGAGGAACTGCAGGGCGTATCCGGCGACGAACAGGCCCGCGGCCAGCCACCACTGTCTCATCACGAGCATAATCGGGGCGGCCACGAAGCACGCCGGTATTCCCAGCATGTGCAGGTAGAAGTTGGTTCGGTTGCGGTGTCTTCGCTTCCAGTTGCCGAGTGGGTCGGCCATGATTGTGTCTCTTTCGTCGCTTACAGTCCGGCGGCAACGCCGTAAATAATCTCATACAAGGTATTGAGGAACATCCCCAGGAAGAAATCCAGTGCCAGTATCGCCATGGCGCTGAGCACGAACGCCTCGGTGCAGGCCCTTCCCACGCCGGCCGCCCCGGCCGACGCTCGGAAGCCCTTGTAGCAGCCGACCAGCGCGATGGCCAGGCCGAAGAACACGCCCTTAATCGGCCCGTAATAGACGTCGAACTGCCTGACCGCCTCGGCCGAGTGCGCCCAGTACTCCCCCGCCGGAACGCCATAGACATGCACGCTCATCGCGTATCCGCCGAAAATGCCCAGGAACGCGGCGTACAGGACCAGAATCGGCATCAGCACCAGGCACGCCAGCAGACGCGGCACCACAAGCACACGTATGGGGTCGGCGCCCATGGCCCGCAGGGCGTCTATCTGCTCGGTGACGCGCATGGTCCCAAGCTCGGCGGTCATGCCGCCGCCGACCCTGCCCGCGAGCATAAGCCCGGCCATGACCGGCCCCAGCTCCCGCAGCACCGACAGGTTCACCACGGTTCCCATCCGTCCGGCCATCCCAAGAGCGCGGAACTGCATAACGGTCTGGACGGCCAGCACCATGCCGGCGAACGCGCCGGTTATCATCACCACGCCTAAGCTGCGGGTGCCTATCTCGAAGAACTGCGGAAAGATGCGGCGCAGATACTTCCACCTGGCCAACCCGTGCGGCGCCCACGCCAGGGCCCGCCCGGAGAAGCGGCAGAAGTCGCCGAAGCCATTCATGCCGTCTGTGGTCAACCGGCCAAGATTCGCTATCACACCCATTATTCGCCTCTGGGCAAACTATTACCGACACGACGGCCGCAGGTCAAGCTCTCCGGCGTCGCCGCGGCGCATCGGCCCGTGCCGCCCTTGCCGACGCCGGGCGCTTTGACCGCCGCTCATCCGGTGTGCATAATATGCCGTGCCGCCGGGGAGCCAACCCCGCGCGGCCAATCCCAGGAACCGTCAAAGAAGCACCATGGACTATCCCGGCAACGCGAGGACCGACATCAATAGTAGTATCGTAGGCGTGAAACGCTTCTTTCGCGTGGACCATGCGCCCCGGGCGGACGGGCGGTTCCGGCGGATCGGCTGCGCCGGCCGGAGGGTCTGCCGATGACCTGCCAGCGGATACGAATCGTCCACCTGACCGACAGCCACCACACCGTCGGGCACCCTCAGCTTCGCCGCGCGGTGGACGTCATCAACGACCTGGAGCCGCCGGCGGACCTGGTGGTGCACGGCGGGGATGTCATCAACGGATATGCGCCCGTCGAGGACATGCACCGGCAGGCGGCCGAGGCCCGGGAGATACTCGACGAGCTTCGCCCGCCGCTGCTGGTAACCTGCTGCAACCACGACAGCCACGGCGAGCCGAAACGCGGCGAGGTCTTCGCGACGCATTTCCACCGGAACTGGGTCCAGGAGGCCCGGCTTGGCGATGTGCACATCCTGGCGATCAGCGGCTTCGTGGACAGCCCCGACGGGCTGGGACTGACGGCCGCCGAGATGGACGCGACGCCGTTCTGCGTGGGCCAGCCGTGGTCGATCCGGCTTCTGCGGCAGCGACTGTCGGCGGCCGGGGATGCGCGAAAGCTGGTCTTCACCCACAAGCCGGTCTTCCCGCTGCGGGGCGACCTGGCGCCTGAAGACCCCGGCGGCAAGCCGGTCCGCGTCAATTTCAGCATCTACTCGCACCCCTCCGATGAGCGGAAGGCCATCGCCGAAGTGTTCGAGGAATGCGGCGTCCTGGCCCACTACGCCGGGCACGTGCATTTCAACGCCCGACTCGAACATGGCGGGGTGCGGTACGTCGCCACCAGCGCCACCCAGAGCTTCCCGGGCGAAGTGCGTGTCATCGACGTCGGGCCGGACAGCATCGAACACCGCATGGCGCCCGTGCCGGGAGGCCATGACCTGTGGGTGCGCTGGCGGAACGTAACCGACCCCGACCACCCCACTGTGCGGGAGTTCTACTTCGGCCATCCACACGAGCGGGACTTCACGGTCCCCGCCCCGCCGCGCGGGTAAACCGCCGGCCGCGGCCAAGAGCTTCCATCGCCGCCGACTTTGACGCCAACGACTGAAGTGTGCATAGTATCCCGCGGAGCCGGCGAAACTCGCACAGGCGGCAGAACCCCAAACCTTTCGCAAAGGAACGTCATGGACTATCTCAGCAACGTACCGCTGGACACAGACAGCATCGCAGGCACGGAGGGCTGCTTCCGCGTGGGCCGGACGCGGACGGGCCGATGGATGTTCGTGGACCCGGACGGCCGGCCGTTCGTCTATAAGGGCGTCTGCGCAGTCAACCGCGCCGGCACACAGGGCGGACGATACGCCGAACCCGGACCGTACAAGGAGACCATCGACGCCAAATACGGCCCCGCCGACGAGCCGCAGCCGTTCGTGGACGCCTGTTTGGATAAGCTCCGGCGGATGAATTTCAACGCACTGGGCGCCTGGTGCACCGAGGAGTTCTTTGACCAGGGCTTTCCGTTTACCGAGATTCTGGAATGCCGCAAGATCGTCCCGGATGCCCGGCAGGTGCAGGGAGCAGGCATCAAACTGCCGGATGTATTCGATCCGGCCTGGTCCGAGGCGGTAGACCAAATCGCCGCCAAGCTCTGCACGCCTCTGCGTGACAGCACGGAGCTGGTCGGCTACTTCACCGACAACGAGATGGGCTGGGGCCAGCCGGGAACCGAGCACATCTGGGGCGCGTCGGAGGAGATGAACCGGACCGAAGGCGAGCCGACGCTGCTTCAGTTCTGTCTTTCGCTGCCGGACGAGAAGCCCGCGGCCTCTGCTGCGTGGGACTTCGTGATGGACCGATACGGCGACCTCGCCGCACTCTCGGACGCGTGGTCGGTGGAGCTTTCATCGCGCGACGACCTGCGCGAATACTCCCGGCGGCGCCTGGTGCTGGACTCGCCCGCCTATGGTTCCGACCACGACGCCTTTTCGACGCATTTCGCGGAGCAATACTATCGCATCACGGCCGAGGCAATCCGTCGGTACGACCCGAACCACCTCATCCTCGGCTGCCGGTTCGGCGCGCCTCCCGGCGAGCCGATTCTCAGGGCCACGCGCCGGCCGTGGGTGGATGTGCTCTCGGCCAACAACTACCGCGACATGATGTATGAGAGGATGGACGAGTATTATAGCCCGACCGACATGCCGGTGCTTATCGGCGAGTTCTGCTATGCCTCGGACTACTTCCGGCGCATCACCGACCGCACGCGGGCCGTCGAACACCTCGACGAGGACAGGCGAATCGCCATCCTCGGCGCTGAGGCGCTGGAGCGGACGTTCACGCATCCGGCCGTGGTCGGCTACACGTGGTACCGCTGGGTCAACCGCCACAAGGACACCAGCAAACCCACCGGAGCGCTGGTCAGCGACCGAGACGAG
This sequence comes from Phycisphaerae bacterium, assembly GCA_003551645.1. GTDB lineage: Bacteria > Planctomycetota > Phycisphaerae > SM23-33 > SM23-33 > PUND01. The sequence goes on from PUND01000067.1 coordinate 9,229, forward strand.
GTGAACACCTTCAACGCCGATCTGCTCAGCCGCGTGCACCCCCGGCTGGACGGCATAGCGGCCGGGGAACTGCGGCCGGTAACTATCGAATCCCAGCTCGCCGCGACCGACTGACCGGCCGGCACGCGGGACGGCTCAGTCCACCCGGCGAAGGCCTTTTGAGGCGGCATACTCCCGGAGCGACCGGATTTCGTCGGCGTACGGCCGGTCGGCAAGCTCGGGAAACTCAGCAGCCCGATGGGCCGGACGGTACTGGCCCATCACGTTTATGCCGCAGCCCGGAGCGGTCTCGGCCACGATGTCGATGACTTCCCGGCTGCAGGCGACATCTCCGGGCATCACAAGATGGCGGACCAGCACACCTCGGGTCGCCACGCCGCGTGCATCGGCCGCCAGCGGACCGACCTGGCGATACATCCGCGCAAGGGCGGCACGGGCGATTCGAGGATAGTCCGCCGCAGCGGAATACTTCTCGCCGGCCGAGGCGTCCGCATACTTGAAGTCCGGCATGTATATCTCCACCAGCCCCTCCAGCAAATCGACGGCCTCGGCCGACTCGTAACCCCCGCAGTTATAGACCACCGGGACCGTCAGCCCCCTGCCGCGGGCGATGTGGACCGCCTCGGCGACCACGTGGCCGAAGTGCGTAGGCGTGACGAAGTTGATGTTCTCGCAACCTCCGCCGGCCAGACGCAACGCCGCATCCGCCAGGTCCGCCGGGCTTGACGGCCGGCCGTTCAGCCGGTGGCTGATGTCCCGGTTCTGGCAGAACACGCAGCGGAGATTACATCCGGCAAGGAATATCGTGCCGCTTCCGCCGGCGCCGACCAGCGGCGGCTCCTCGCCGAAGTGCGGCCCGGCCGAGGCGACCACGGCCTCGGCGCCGGCGCCGCAGAAACCGCTCTGGCCGGCGGTCCGGTCAACCCGGCAGCTTCGCGGGCAAAGCGTGCATTCACGCACCATGCGCCGCAGCTTCGAGATGTTCGCTTCCACGTCGCTCACGGTTACGTCTCTCCATAGGATACGGTCAGTCAGGCGCTCACCATCAGGCATTATAAGCGATGCGCCTATGCCGACCGACCATGCCAGTACGACCACGTGCAATCGCTCTAATGAGAGCAATTCTCAACCAGCAATGCATCCGACGGTTTGAATTCACGGTCGGTGCGGCCCTATACAGGTATGGGGACTCGGAGAGACCTTTGTCCGCACTGAACAAGAAGACTGATTACGGACTGATTGCGCTGACGCACCTGGCGCGATTGGGCGACGGCGAGCTGGCCAGCGCCAGCGACATCGCCGCCGGCTCCGGCGCGCCTCCGGTCCTTCTGAGCAATGCGCTGAAAGACCTCGCAGGCGCGGGACTTATCGAGTCGGTCCGCGGCTCGCGCGGCGGCTATCGGCTGGCCATGCCCACAAACAGCATCAGTCTCGACCATGTCATAGCCGCGCTTCAGGGTCCTATCCGGCTTTCGGAGTGCGCCATGGGCGAGCCGGAAGCCCCTGCCCGCTGCCCGGTTCACGGCCGATGTCCCATCACCGGGCCGATGCGACGTGTGCAGGCGGGCCTGACTGAGTTTCTCAGAGGCGTTACACTGGCCGATGTGGTAGCTTGGTCGGGGGAAGAGGACTGATGGATCGGAAGTACCCGAACGGCATTTACATGGATTACAACTCCACCACGCCGGTCGATCCAGGTGTGGCAGAGGCGATGCGCCCGTATTTTGGGGAAGTCTTCGGCAACCCGGCCAGCAAGGCCCACGCCTTCGGCCGAAAGGCGGCGGAGGCCGTCGAGAATGCCCGCGAGCAAACGGCGGCACTGATAGGGGCATCGGCCGGAGAAATGGTGTTTACCTCCGGTGCCACCGAAAGCTGCAACCTCGCCATCAAGGGCGTCTTTGAGGCCTACCGCCGGCGGGGAGACCACATCGTTACCTCCGCCGCTGAGCACAGGGCGGTGATCGATACGTGCGGCCGACTCGAAGAGCGGGGCGCGAAAGTCACGCGCCTTCTTCCGGACCAGTATGGGCGCATCAGTCCGGAGCAGGTCGCGGAGGCGATTACCGACAGCACCATCCTGGTTTCGGTGATGCTCGCCAACAATGAGGTGGGCACGCTTAACCCCATAGACCAAATCGGGCGAGTCTGCAAGGAGCGGAAGGTGCTGATGCACTGCGACGCTACGCAGGCGGTCGGAAAGATCCCGGTGGATGTGGAGCGCATGGGCGTGGACCTGCTGAGCTTGTCGGCCCACAAGTTTTACGGCCCGAAGGGCATCGGCGCGTTGTACGTACGCGGTCGCCGGCCGAGGGTCCGGCTGGAGCCGCAGATAGACGGCGGCGGACACGAACGCGGCATGCGCAGCGGGACGGTGAACGTCCCCGGCGCGGTCGGAATGGGCGCCGCCGCCGAGATATGCGCCGCCGAGATGGCCGAAGAGGCCGGGCGAGTCGGCGGCCTGCGACAACAGCTTCGCGACGGGCTTGTTGGCCAAATCCAGGACGTGCGCATTAACGGGCATGAAACAGAGCGGCTGCCGAACACGCTGAATGTCTCGTTCGCGCATGTCGAGGGACACGCGGTCGTGCTGCGGATGAAGGATGTGGCCGTCTCCACCGGTTCGGCATGCGGCAGCGAGACCCAGGACCCGAGCCACGTGCTCAGGGCGATGGGCGTTTCGGACGACCTGGCGAACGGCTCGGTCCGGTTCAGCTTGGGACGGTGGACAACGCCGGATGAGGTCGATGCGGCAATAGCCCGATGCGTAACGGCCGTCACCGAGTTGCGCAAGCTCAGCATCGTCAGGCCGCTGCGGTCAGCCAAAGAGTGAGCCGGCCCGGGCCGGGGGCACATAGCCGTTTTCGACGAAGAATTTCACCGCCTCCTCGGTCGATCTGAATACCTTTGTGGCGGTCTCGGTGATAAAAGGCGACGGCGCCGCGGCCGGTTGCCAGACGACGAACACATCACGGGTCGCTTCGTGGGCGTGTTGAAGCTCGCGTTCGACCCCGCTGGAGATGGCCGGCCGACCGTCGGGCATCGCCGGTATCAGCGAGACAATCATGTCCGACTGGTCGATTAGCTTGAAGTCGCGGGCGTAAATCTGCCCGTCGATGTCGGGGATGATTTCAACCAGTTGCGAAGTCTTGAGCTGCGTCTTCTGACCAGGTGGTCCGGTCTCGACGGTTCGCCGGCCGGACTCGGCCGCCTCGCCGGCCAGCTTCGGCAGGTGCGACTCCTCCACATCGCCGGGATCGAAACACGTGAAATGCTTCTTCATCTCGGCCCGGAAACGCTCTATCTCGGCCAGCGTCTCGGAGCTGTCGGCGACGTGCGTCATCGGAAAACTCAGGTACGCCTTGCGGATGTTCGGGTGGAACATCAGCCGCACCAGCGTCCTGGCCGTTCCGGACTCCACGGGGTCCGCCCCGCGAGCGCAGACGTAGAAACACCCGTGCCCGCGCACAATCCGGCTCAGAAGCTCGGTGGCGAGTATTTCCTCCTCGCGCCAGACCATCAGGTCCTTGAGCGTGTGGTCCGTGTGTCCGTCGCGGGTGAGCCGGTAGTGGACCCTGTCCACGTTGTCCACCAGCACAACGTACAGATCGGCGTCAAGCTCCTGCATCTGGTCGTGGTCGAAGGCGTAAAAAAGCCCGTGGCGCCATCGGAAGGTCGCGTGCGTATTCACGATGATGTTCGGGCGGTTGTGGCAGGTCGTGAGGATGTCCTTGAAGACGCTTCGCCGCAGGCCGTGGAGCCGGCCGAGCGGAAGGTCGAGTATCCTGCCTCGGGCAACATCCGGGGCCTCGGCGTACATCATCTCGCCGACGTTGCACAGGGCGACGTCATAGCCCTCTTCACCGGCGAGCCGCACGACGGCCTCCAGAAAATTGCGCTTATCCAGCCCGACCTGTCCTGTAACTACTACTCTCATGGCCGCGAGATTAGTGCTCCGAGGCGGACAAATCAATCGCGACCGGCTGGACTGACCCCGGCGAGGCGCGTAATCTGTAAGAGATGAGCGATCCTCCGGCCAATCTGAACCGGACTTCGGTGCCCGCCGGCGAGTCCGAGGAGCAACTGCTCGACGACCTTGCGGCCGGGCACGTCGGCGAGCTGTCCCGCCGCTCGGCCGAGACCAGGCCCTCAGGTCCGGTACAACCGCCTCCGCCTGCCGAAGGCCCGCCCACGGATGACGAGGCCCCCGCGCCGGAACCAACCCCCGACAGTGAACCCGAGCGGGACTCGGCGCCGAACGCCGAATCCGAATACAACGACGGATCGGAGCCGTCTGCCGAAGCCGAAACCGGCTGCAAAGAAGAGCATATCCACGCTTCGGAAGCCCTAGCCGACGATGACCAGGAGCAGGACGACGAGGCGGTTGATGAGCTTCTGGCGGCCGTGGAGCGGGCGGCCGGCCGTCAGCCGCCGCAACGGCCGCGACCTAACGCGCTTTTCGGCGCGACCAGGACGCGACGCCGGTTCTCTCTGCCGCCGGATCTGTCCCCGCGCATCCGGGCTATCGCCCCTCAGGCGGCCGCCGTCGCTGCCGGGGCCGCGGGAACGGCCATCCTGGCCTGGCTGATGTTCGGTTAGCGGGCAGTCGCGCGGCGAAGACCTGATGCGCACCCGGGTTCCGGCGACCCAGTGGGCAAGCCCGAGAGCCGGCATGGAGGCCGACGCTGTCTGCTCGGTTCCCGCTACCGGTTATCGGCTTCGGCCGACACCGGCTCGTCCGACTCCTCGCGGAGTGTCCTCAGCCGCTCTTTGAGCGTTTCGATTTCCTCGCGCAGCCGGCGGTTTTCCTCCGCCAGCCGGTCGCGCTGGCCGGGGGCCTCGGCGAGGGTGCCGACCTGTAGCTCCAGCATCCTCTTGTCGAACTGGAGGTCGCGGACCATCGCGGACAGCCGACGGTCGCGGTGCTCAAGCTCGGCAAGCCGCTCCGACTGGATGGCGTACCTGTCCTTAAGCTCCTCTATCTCGGCCAGCAGGTCCTCCACCCTCGATTCCAGCCGAGTGATCTGCCTGTCCGAGTCGTGCTGCCCAAGCGCATCCGGTTCGGCGCAGCCGGGCAAGGCCGCGAAGACCAGCACCCACGCCAATCGCATCCCCTGTCCTGTTATTCTCATTTTGTCCGGGCCCTGTTCAGTCCTCATTTTCCTGATCGCGGCTCGGCTGCTCGGCCGCCAGCGCCCGCTCTATCGTACCTTCCAGGTCCCGCCTGGCGCGGTCGGAAACGACCTTGCCGTCCCTGCCGATTACCCAGATGCTCGGAATGCCACGCTCCATGATGCCGTAATACTCGGCCACCCGATGGCCCGGATAGGTATGGATCCAGTCCAGGTTTCTTTCCCGGACCATCTCTTCCAGCTCGGAGCGGTTGTGGTCCAGACTGATCCCCACAAACTCCACGTCGCGGTCCCTGTAGCGTTCATAGACGCTCTTAAGATGCGGGATGCTAGCGACACAGGGAGCGCACCAGGTGGCCCAGAAGTCCACCACCACGACCTTGCCTAGCAGGTCGTCGGGAAGCGTGAGTTTTTCGCCGTCCAGTCGCGTAAGCTCGGCTGTGAAGGGTCTGCCGACGTCCGGTTGTCGTCCGGCCAGCCGCAGCACGCGCCTGGCGTCCGGGTCGTCCGTGTGTTTCTCGAGGTCGTCGAGCAGTTCGTCAAGCAGGGCCTGGCGGCGTATCCTGTTGGCCAGCACGGACGCCCGCACAAGTGCCGGGACCTCGCCGGTGGTGTTCGCGTACTTACTCACGAACTCCTGGATTCGCTCCGCAGCGTCGGCCGGGGGCGTATCGGGCGTCAGAAGCGACTGCTGCAGCAGGTGGAAATCGGCGTGGGCCTTGACGTCGTCCGGTGCGTCGGAGTCGAGAATCCGACGTGCGACATCCCGGGCCTGCTCGACCGCGCCGTCGTCGCCCAGCATCACCAGCCAGGCCGCCGACTGGAGCATCAGCCCCCGCACCTCGTGCAGGTTGGCCGCATCGGGATGCTCACTCTCCAGCTCGCTGGCGCGTTCTATCAGTTGCCGCGACCGCCGCTTCATCAGCTCCATAAGCTCATCGCGGGGCAACTGTTCATCGGGCGGCTCGAGCAGGGCCTCCAGCGACCTGATGTCCGAGGCGGGGACAAGGTTTTCGTCGTCGGGGCGATCGGCCGGTTCGTCGTTCTCGGCGACCGCCGGGGCCAGAAGCAGCATCACCGGCATAAACGCAGTCAGTACCCGGTGCATTTTCATCGTGTTACCCTTTCGCTTGGTCTGTTTCGTGCCGCCCATCGGCAGGGCCGGCTCAGACCATTCTAGCGGTTCGGGCGGGCATGTGGAACGATTTGCGGCCATGCGGCCGTGGAATCTCAGAAAGTGCGGCTGCGGCGCGGCGACACCGATGCCGAGACAGTACGGGCTTGGCCGTCAACTTCCAGAACCAGGCGAATGCTGACCGTTTTGACGCACTCCATCCCATCCGCATCGGCGCCGATCCGGTGGTCGATATCGAACGCCTTCACTAGCACCCGTCCATCGCCCCCTACGAGCACGTTCTCAGTTTCCGTGGAACCGACTGTGCGAGCGTAATAAAGGGTGCCGTTCTCCAGTCGGTACTGTATGCGATCAGGCCAGTTTCCCTCATCCGGCGGCAGTACGGTGATTACACCGCTTTCGACGTCCAGCGCTTCGGCGTTTCGGATATCTCGAGTCATCCGGCCCAGGGCGGACCTGGCGGCCTGAGTGCCCGCGGCCAGGGTCTCGTTGACCCTGTAGCTGTCAAAGGAGGCGTGGAGGGCAGCGGCAACCGACAGCAGCAGCAGCGCCACCAGCGTCACGGCCAGCAGCACCTCCACCAGTGTAAATCCGCGTTCTCGTTCGCGGGATCGCATGGTTACGCTCCTGCGCGCCCGGTATGCCGACTCGCCGCCGGTAGTGTCCGGGATACGTGTGTTCTATTTGGTGACCAGCCAGCCGGTATTCAGGATGTCCCTGTCCTGGTGCTTTATCGTCACTTCCACTCGTGCTATGTCCGTAGGCCCGGGGCTTGCTACCGTATTCAGGTCCTCTGGATCGCGATAGGTAACGGTTATGCTCTGGGACCATCCGGCCAAATCGTATATTTGCCCGCCCGTGCTGTTTATCGGCGGGTCGTAGGTGGCCCCCGATATGTCCTCCAGGTCCGAATACGGCATCTCCAGCGTCCATTCTCGAACGGCCTGGGAGAGAAACACCGCCTGGCTCAGCTCCTGCCCGGCGCTGTTGGTGCGCGTTCCTGCGGCCAGCGCCGTCAGCAGTGCCGCCACGGCTACGCCGATAATGGCGGTCGCCATCGCCACCTCTATCAGCGTGAAGCCGGAGCGCCGCCCTCGGCGTGGTGTGCGAGCGTATTTCATGACCTCACCTCCTCTGCCGATGTTACTGCGAGACCAGCGAAGACATGCTGAATATGGGCAGTATGATGCTCATTGCGATGAAGCCGACCAGAAGACCCATCAGTATTATCATCAGCGGCTCGATCATCGAGGTGACGGCCTTGATGGTGTCCTTCAACTCCCGGCTGTAGAAATCGGCGATATCGCGCAGAACGTCGCCCAGGTTACCGGACTCCTCCCCTGCGGAGATCATTTGAACCACCGACTTAGGCAGCAGAGTCTGGTTGGACAACGGTGTGACTATCTTGTCGCCCTCGGTGACGGACCTCTGCACACTCTGCCACATCCGCCTGTACAGCGAGTTTCCCGATACATCCCCGGTAATCGCCAGCGTCTCCGGCATGGGCACGCCGGCATTGAGCAGCTCGCCCATGGTCTGCAAGCTTCGGGTAATGTAAAGCGCGCGGAACATCCTGGAAAACAGCGGTATCCGCAGCTTAGCCACGTCCCAGTAATAACCACCTGTGGTGGTTCGTATTCCATATCGGAACCCTACCGCCAGCGCGACGGCCGCCGCCGTCAGCATGTACCAGTTCGCGCGCATGAAATCGCTCAGTCGCACCAGCATGACTGTTGGTGTGGGCAGCAGGTCTTCCTGGCCGGAAAACAGATCGGTAAAGCGGGGCAGGACCCAGGTCAGCAGGAAGATGGTCGTCGCCACAGCCATGAACGCGATTATGGCCGGATAGACCATCGCGCCGCGGACCATGCTCCGGGTCTCGACCTGCTGGGCGATGTAGGCGGATATGCGTTCCAGCATCTTACCGAAATTACCGCTCAACTCCGACGCCCGGACCATGTTCACGTACAGCGGGCTGAAGACCTTGGGATGCTTGGCCAGGGCCTCGGATAACGGCCGGCCGGATTCCACGTCGGCCTTTATCTGTTCGATGATCCGGCGGAACTTCGGTTTGTCCACCTGCTGGGCTATGCCGTCCATGGCGTTGCGGATGTTGATGCCGGCCTTGATCATCACCGCGAGCTGGTTGGTGAAGTTCAGCACGTCCTTAAGCCCCGGCCCGGCCTCGATGCTGACGCTGCGCATCTTGTCCAGGATGTTCTGCGCCCCGGAGCCACCAACCCTTGAAACATCCAGCAGATAGCCACCGCGGGCGCGGAGCATGCTGGTCGCCTCGGCCAGCGAGGGGGCCTCGACGATGCCTGTGTCCGTTGTGCCTTCGGGAAGACGGATTTCGTATTTGAAGTTCGCCATAATATTCTCCCCGCCGTCTAGTCCTGGGTTGTCGCCGCGACGACGAAAGTCTCTCCGCACAACTCAGAAGCCGAGCGGGCATAAACACGGATAAACGCTGATATCCGGATGGCCTTAGTGTTGGTAAAAGCCGCTCGACCGCGGCCGATGCGGCCAACCGGAATCCCGGAACCCGTATGGCTTGTAGGACCCGTGTTCATAAGCGTGTATCCCTGCCACTATCCATTTCTCGGCTGCTGAAGCCGCGTTGTTGCGCTAGGCGCAAATCGCCTTGCTCAGGGCCTCCGGCCGGTTGGCCTCGGCCAGGGCCTGTTCGCGGGTGATCTGCCCGTTCAGATAGAGCGCCTTTATGGAGTCGTCCAGCGTGCACATGCCCACCGAGCGGCTTGTCGAGATGATGTTCGGTATCTCGTGAATGCGGCTCTCTCGGATGCAGTTCTGGACCGCCGGCGTGCAGATCATCACCTCGGTGCCTGGGACCATTCCCGGCGCGTCGTTTCGCTTGAACAACACCTGGCTGAGCACCGCCTGAAGCGTGTTCGAAAGCATCGCCCGTATCTGGTTCTGCTGATCGCCCGGGTATATGTCGATGATTCGCTCGATTGTCTGCGAGGCGCTCTGGGTGTGCAGTGTGGACAGCACCAGGTGACCGGTCTCGGCGGCGGTAATGGCGGCCGAGGTGGTCTCCAGGTCGCGCATCTCGCCTACCAGTATGATGTCAGGGTCCTGCCGCAGCGCATGTCGCAGCCCGGAGGCGAAGGTGGGCACGTCTATGCCGAGTTCCCGCTGTTCCACGAGGCACTTCTTATGCCGCAGCGTGTACTCGATGGGATCTTCCAGCGTGATGACGTGGTAGGGGTATCTCTGGTTTATCTGGTCGATAATCGACGCCAGAGTGGTGCTCTTACCCGAGCCGGTCTGCCCGGTAACGAGTATAAGCCCGCGCGGCATCTCGGCGAAGGTCTCCACCACCGGTGGCAGGTTCAGCTTGGATATATCCGGCACGTCGTTTGGTATGGCCCGGAAGGATATCGCGATGGCTTCCCTCTGGTAGTGCGCGTTTACGCGGAATCGTCCCCGGCCTGGCACGTTCGCCGAAAAATCCAGGTCCCGCTTCTCCAGCAGGATCTCGAAGCGTCGCTCGCCGACCATCTCCTTGACGTACCGCTCGGTCTGTTCAGATGTGACTGCCTCGTGCCCCTCGGCCTCCTCCAGGATGGTGTGAATCCTGAACAACGGCCGCGAACCCGGCACGATGTGAACATCGCTGGCGCCGAGGTCCATCGCCTGTACAAGCAAGTCCTGCAGATCACTCACGATTGCGCTCCTATGTCTCGGTTACTCGCATGACTTCCTCGGCGGTGGTCAGCCCCGCCTCGACCTTCCTCAGCCCGTCCTCGCGCAGCGCGATCATTCCTTGCTGGCGGGCGAAGCGCCGCAGCTCACCCAGGGCCGGGCTGGAAGTGATCGCGTCGCGCATCTCGTCGTCCACCAGCAGCAGCTCGAATACGCCGAGTCGTCCCTTGAAGCCGGTCTGACGGCATTTGTCGCAGCCGGCGCCGTAGTAAAGCTCATCAGCCGAGGCGTTATACTTGCTCAGATACGCAGCAACGGAGTCTTTGATGTCCATGACACGGGTCTTGCACTGCTGGCAGATGCGGCGAACAAGCCGCTGGGCGAGCACCGCGTTCAGTGATGCGCTGATGAGATACGGCTCGATTCCGATGTTGATCAGCCGCGTGATGCTCGACGGCGCATCGTTGGTGTGCAGCGTGGACAGCACCATGTGTCCGGTCAGCGACGCCTGGATGGCGATGCGCGCGGTCTGCTCGTCGCGAACCTCGCCGACCATCACAACGTCCGGGTCCTGCCTCAGCAGCGATCGCAGGGCCGCCGCGAAAGACATGCCGATACTCTCGTGGACGTTGACCTGGTTTACCGAGCCAAGCTCGTACTCCACCGGGTCCTCCACCGTGGAGATGTTCAGCCGGTCGCTGTCCATCACCTGAAGGGCCGAGTACAAGGTGGTGCTCTTGCCGCTTCCGGTAGGGCCGGTTACCAGCACGATCCCGTGCGGCTGGAGGATGGACTGCCGGAAGTCCTCCAGGTGCTTGCGGCCCATTCCCAGGTTTTCCAGGCCGACGAGGATCGAGCGGTCGTCTAGGATACGTATCACGCACTTCTCGCCGTGGACAACCGGAAGCGTGCTGACCCGCAGGTCCACGGTCCGGCCGTGAACCGTCGCGCGGATGCGTCCGTCCTGCGGAAGCCGGCGCTCGGCGATGTCCAGATTGGCCATGATTTTCAGGCGGGAGATAATCGCCGCGTGCATCTTCAGCGGCGGCGCGTTCTGCTCGAACAGCACGCCGTCTATCCGCAGCCGCACGCGAAGACGCTTCTCCGTCGGCTCGATGTGGATATCGCTGGCGTCTTCCTTCACCGCCGAGGCGATGAGGTAGTTGACGTACCGTATGACCGGGCTTTCGCCGGCTATCTTTTCGAGGTCGGTAACCTCCTCCTCTTCCTCGTCAACGACCTCGACATCGTCCTCATTGATGTCCTGGATAATCTCCTCGACCTTCTGACTGGGCGAGGCGGTGGTCTCCTCCATGATCTTCAGGATGTCCTCCGGCGGAGTTACGACAAGCCGGACCTTGCTGCGGAGTCGTCGCTTGAGGTCGTCTATCAGGAAGATATCGGCCGGGTCGGTGATGCCGACCAGGATCCCCTCGTCGCTCTGGCTGACCGGCAGGACGTGTTTTTCCCGGATGTAATCAGCCGGCAGCAGCCCGACAACGTTGTCGTCGGCGTCATCCGACGTGATTCGCATAAACGGCAGGTTGAAATATTCGGCGACCGCCTTCAGCGCGGTTATCGCGTCGATGACGCCGGACTGGACCAGAAGCTCCAGTATGCTGAACTGCGGGCAGTCCTGCTGCTGCTGCACGGCATGTTCGATGTGCTCGGCGGAGACCGTGCCCGCATCCAGCAGTATCCGCTCCGGCCCGCGCGGAAGCGCACCGGAATCAGTAGGCCTCCACAGATCGTCGAAGCCCACCGGTTCCCCCCATCCGCCCCGGGCCTGCATGGAGCCGCCTAAAGGGCTGTCGGGTTGTTCACTACCCTGCTGCACGGACTACTCCTGCCGAACGGACGTCGGCGGCGCTACTGTGGCATCTCCAGCACGAAGCGGTGTTCCTCCCAGGTAAGCACGACGCTGCGGGGACGGATTTCCTCAACGGTCCAGCCGGCAATGGTCTCGCCCTGCGAGACCAGTGTGTCGGAAATCAAGGCCCGGGAGCTTCCCGACCCCTTCAGTACCGACTGCAGATTCAGGGTTTTCGCTCGCGCGACGGCCTGGTGAAGTCCGGACCTCTCGGAACCATATTCGGTCCCGGAAAGCGGGCCGTCCTCGTCCGCCTCCCGCCCGCGCGGCTCGAACACGAACGCGTTGCGGACAAGCTCGTCAATCGGCACCTGACGACGACGGGTATCGGTATAGAAGCTCTCCACGACCTCTTTAGCGTTCCGGTCGTCGTCGGCTTCGGCGGTGTCGAGGCGCACCAGGGCTGCTTCGACGCGCATCTCGTTCTGCTGCTCATCGGCCGAGGCCTGTCTCGGACCGGCGCGCAGACCAAGCATGTAAACGATCACGATGCCGACTAAGAACAGCGCCGGGACCGCGAGGGCCCGTGGCCTGCCCAACGCTCTCTGGACAAGCATGCGCAAATGGTCTGCGTCGAACGCCAACCTGCCGACGGAAGCTTGTTTGTCTGTCTTGTGGGGCTTCATCTGCCGCCTCCGGCAATTGCCATGGATTCGTCGCCCTGTTCAAAGAAGATTGAGAGAACAAACTCCGCCTCGACATGTCCGGGCGGCCCGTCGCGAGGTACTCCGACGTTCATCCTCAGGATCCGCATGATCCTTGGCTGGTTCTCAAGCTCCAGCAGGAACGAATACAGGCCTATGAAGTCGCCCTCGAGGCGCATCTGTATCGGTTGCTCGGCATGCCAGCCGCCTTCCTCGGTCAGCGTCGTGCTCTGGTTGCGAGCAATAGTGCGGATGCTCTTGGTGGTAAGCTCGTTCTGCTCGGCCAGCAGCCAGAGGTCCTGAAGGACCTTGTCGATTTCCTTCTCGCTGGGCAGCTTGGACCTGAAGAACCCCACCGCCTCCTCCAGCGAAGATATCTCCTCGCGAAGGTCGCCGATGGTGGCCGTGGCCTGGTTCAACCGTGTCAACTGCTGCTGCTTGGCCTCCACCTCATGTATCAGCTCCGCCTCATAGTCGTTGTGAGGTCGGTAGATGAACCACCAGGTTCCTATCGGCACCGCGGCCAGCAGCGCCAGCAGCAGTAGTTCGCGTTTGCCGAACTTCATGATTCGGACCTCTCGTTTCGCCCCTTCGCCCCGACGGCCGGCGCGGCGCTTTGGTCGGCGTCCAGCGCGTCTATCACGTCGGCGCCCGGCTTCATGCAAACGGTCACCTGGAAAGCCCGCACCGGCGTGTCGTCTTCGACCAGCCGCTCCTCGCTGTAAACCAGATCGACAGACTCCACCAGCGGGTTCACCGACATGTTGGACATGAATCTGGCCACGTCCACGTCCGTGCCGGCGAGACCGGACACCTCGAGTTTCACGCGGGCCACAACCTCACCGGGAAACCTCTGGGCCGAAACCGCCTGGAACCTGGAGGCGGACTCCCCGGCGTCCGCGGACTGGGCCGCCGCGCCCTGCTCAATACGCTCCGTCGTCAGATGGAAGCTGGTCATCGATGCATCCGGCGGAAGCGCATTCGTTACCGTCGCCAGAAGGTAGCTACGGGGGACACGCTCCATCAGCGAGGCGGTCTGCTCGGCCCGCTGGAGGACGTTGTTTTTCTTCTCCTCAAGGTGCTGGAGTTGCTCTATGAGCTGGGCTGCCTGGGCATACGACTTATCGACCTGCTCAGCGACATTCACAGTGTGATCCCAGCTTCGCTCCGACATGGCGGTGGCGCTGATTACACCGGCCATAACCAGGGCGAACAGCACTGTCAGAATTACGTCGTTGCGACGCTCAAGGCGTCGCTTCAGGTAATCGCGAGGCAGCAGGTTTATTATGCTCATGGCTCCCTCCTCAGGCGGCTCCGGCGCCCAAGCTAAGCCCGGTGGCGACGGCCCAGTCCGGTTGCGGCTGTCGGGAACCTATCGCCGCATCCGCGGCCGGCGAGCGCTCTATCCGCAAAAGTGGGTCGCCTATCTGGGCCGGCAGGTTCAGGCGCTTGGCAATCGCCTGGCACAGCGCCTTGTCGTAGGCCTGCCCGCCGACGAATATCGCCCTCTCGACGCTCTGGTTCCGGAACACTGATTCGTAATACCGCAGGCACTGTGTAAGCTCGTCGGAGATGCTTCTCAGCGACTCGCTCATGTGCTGGTGAACATCCTGGTCCGGACTTTCCGGATTTTCCATCCGCCGCAGCCGGGCCGCCTCTGCCGCTGAGATGTTCATCTTTTCGGCAATCGCCCGCTCTATCTGCTCTCCGCCGGTGGCCAGATTGCGAGCGAAGGTGAGACGGTCGCCCTTAGACAGCACCACCTGCGTGCTGGTTGCGCCGGAGTCCACGAACAGTACCGTTCGGCCGGCGTCCTCGGCCCGCTGGAACAGCCGGCTGAAGCACTCGACAACCGCGCAGCAGGCGACGTTGACTCCGACGACGTCCAGACGCGCCCGGCTCGCCATCTCCAGATACGAATCGAGCGTATCGCGGGGACAGGCGACCGCGATGATCTCCTGTTTCTTCTCGTCGTCGCCGACGACCTCGCCGGCAACCACATAACGAACCTCCGAGTCCGCCAGCGAAAACGGGACCTTGCCCTCAAGCTCGGCGCGGACCGCCCGCTCGGTCTCCTCCGGCTGCACCTTCGGTATGCGGACATGCTGGATGCAGACGGAGTCGGCCGGCAGCGATATCACGCACTGCCGACTTCGAAATTCCCCGTCATTCACCAGGTCGCGAACCGTCTTGGCTATGAAGCCGTATCGGCCTTTGGAGTCCTCGCGAAGCTCAGGCGGAACCGGCGCCTCACCGGCGGCCACAAGGACGACACGATCCTCCGAGGAAACCTCCAACTGGGCCATCCGAATCATCGAGGCGCCCACGTCCAGACCGATAGGCAGGGCCTTATCTTTAACTATTCGTACCATGACATTCACCACCGCGGCACGGACGGCCGGGTAAAAGAGCATGGCCGACCGGCCATACACGCGTATGACGGCCGGGGCCTCCTTTGGCTTATCGAGCGCTTCCTCATGCGCTTGGCGCGCTTCTCCATTCTGACCGTCCGATCCGAATCGGTCCTGCCCAACAGGGAGCTTACGTTTCGGTTCGCTGTACGGCAAAAACCTGTCCCGGGCCGGGAGGCCTTGTCGTGGTGGTGTTATCGGTCCGGAGAAGGGGGCTGTTGAGTAATGACGATGGCCCCGGGTAAGAAAAATTCCTCAGGTTTCGTTCAGGAGGTCTGAGAGGATTGTATCGGCTACGAAGTATGCATCGGCAGCCAGCCGCAGCCGGTCCGGCTCAACCAGCAGATAACCGTCGGCCGCATAGCGAGAGACTGTTCGGGCAAACGCATCGACCGGATCAACGTCGTATCTGTACTTAAAGCCCCGCCTGCCGACCCCCCGTATCATCCGCAAACCAAGCATCAGCGCCTCGGCCGCCCGACGGCTCCCGGTGAGTTGCTCGGACTCCCCCGGCGGCTCGAGCCCGCCAAGCCCCGCATCGACATAGGCGTCAACGTCGGCGGCGGCCGTGCGGCGGACACCGTCGATATAACCGGACGCGGCCGGGCCTATACCGACATACGGCATGTTTTCCCAGTACGTTATGTTGTGAATACATCGCCTGTCGTCACGGGCGAAATTCGACAGTTCGTATTGCGCAAGGCCCGCCCGTGCGGCCGAGGAGCGAGCCGACTCGTAAAAGTGTCGCTGTGTGGAATCGTCCACCGCGGTCACTCGACCATGCCGCAAATCCGCCTCTATCGGCGTTCCGGCCGGAAAGCTGAGCGCATAGCAGCTAAGGTGCTCCGGGCCAAGCTCCAGCGCGCGCCGAAGCGTATGGGACCAGCTTTCCCCGGTTTGTGCGGGAATACCGTAGATGAGATCCAGATTGATATTATCCAGTCCGGCCCCGCGCAGGGCTTCGACCGAGCGGGGAATATCTTCCGGTGTGTGTAGCCGCCCAAGCAGGCGAAGCTCCCCCGGCTCGAAGGACTGTGCGCCTATGCTGACGCGATTGACGCCGCAATCAGCAAGCCGCCCGGCCAAATCACGTGTAACCGTCAGCGGGTTGGCCTCGACTGTGAACTCAGTGTCGGCGTCGATACATTCGCCCAGGGCGTTCAGCAGCCGGTGCAGAATACCCGCCGGCAGAGACGTAGGCGTGCCGCCGCCGACGTACACGCTGCGCAGGGGCGGCTCCAGCCGATCCCGCACACGCCCGAGCTGCGCCACCGCCGCCGAGACATAGCGCCCGGCGGCCGCCTCATCCGCCGCCACGGAGTAAAAGTCGCAGTAGCGGCACTTTCGCCGGCAGAACGGAACGTGGACGTAAACGGCCGACGCGAAGCCAGCGGCTTGTTTTTCCTTGCAGCCGGTCTCGGACATTTTAAAATGCCATTATAGTGTTCCCGTCCCCGCTGGGTCGGGAAGGGTCAGAAAACCTTATAGTTGGCGTAAACACAGGGCTTGCTATGGATGTCAACCTCGTGATGTTCACTCCGAAGGGTAAGCGGAAGGACTTTCCGCTGACCAAGTCCACCACGGTTATAGGCAGGGGCGAGAACTGCGACCTGAGAGTGCCGCTGCTGGCCGTCTCTCGGCGCCACTGTGAACTGACGCTTGCCGACGACGCCATCAACGTGCGCGACCTCGGCTCGTCAAACGGCACGTACGCCAACAATGAGCGTATAAGCGAGGCCGAACTGGAAGCCGGCGACCGCCTGATAGTCGGGCCGGTTATCTTCACGGTGCAGGTGGACGGCAAACCCGAAGAGATTGAGCCGACGCCCGCGTCCGAGGAAGAAGAAGTCGTGGATCTGGAAGAGTCCGAAGGGTCCTCGGAAAAGACCGGCATCAGCGAGTCGGACATCGTCTCGGCGCTTCAGCCCGAAGACGAAGACGAAGACGAGGATGAGGACGAAGGCGGCGACGCCATTTCGGCGCTGGAGGCCCTTGCGTCCGAAGCGGACGAGAAGGATGCGGAAGACGAAGAGGAAAAAGACGGTTAATCTGCTGAACCGTTGAACCGTCTACCGCGCCGGACAAGTCGGGCAATTATTCGGTATCCTATTATCTGTTCGGGGATGCGCGGGACATTGTATGGTTACGGGGGAGTTGGTTTTGGCGCTAATCGGACGCTTTACCCACAACGTCCAGCTCGTCTTGGGCGCGAGTAGAAGGCAAACCGAAGCGGCCGCAGACCATCTGGGCCGGCACGACTCAACCGTTTCCCAAGCCGCCCTGCCGCTCGGCCGTTTCCTCTCCACCGCCGGCAAGGAACTCCCGGAGCATCTCCGCGGCGGCGACGGCGTCCTGTCGCTGACGGCGCTTCTTCCGGGTCATCTTTCCCGCCAGCGCCTCATCGGCGGCAAAGCTGCTCAGCCGCTCATCCCAGAGGCGAACGTCCAGGTCCGTCCGTTCAGCTATCCGCTGTGCCAGTCGTCGCGCGGCTTTTGCCTGCTCACCCTCGCTGCCGTCCATATTCAGCGGCAACCCAACCACTATTCCCGCGGCCTGGTATTGACCGGCGAGCCGTAGAACCCCCTCGACAAGCCGCTCGGCCGGCTCTGCCGGTAACACCGCCGCCGGCGAGACGATACCCTCGGCCG
>PUND01000015.1 GCA_003551645.1 Phycisphaerae bacterium
CCGCTCCCGGCGGCATGCATCGCGGGAAACACGGAATGGAGCGCCGGGCCTCATGACGGCACGGGCGCTCGCGGACGAAGCGCCGCCAGTCGGCGTATCCGGTCCAGGATTGCGGCGAAGACCAATGGCTTGGATACCAACGTGGTGGATTTTGACAAGAAGTATTGCGGTTCTTTCAAGCTCTTCACCTCGCAGGACCGGACCGAGGATTTCGGGTATGCGCTGCTCAAGAAAAAACGTATTTGCTAACAACTGGGGCGAACCTTCTCGTCGTACGCGCTCGGACGTGGCATGAAACGGCGATCACGCCCAACGCCGTGACCGTGAGTTCGCAAACACTGCTGGTCCCGGAAGCAACCCGGCTGTTAACCTGGCTCGGTCTGTTAAAGAGAGAATCCGAGAGTTCGCGGCCGTTTTTTCGGCGGGCGGGAGCAACCGTCATGGTTGCTTTCGGGCCTCAAAATCTCGGCCGCGAACCAGAGAGCGCGGGGCGGGTGGGGGCAGCGCCGTAACCCTTTGGCAGCATAGGGATATGAAAACGCCCGGCCAGTTGCCTGACCGGGCATTTCCGTTAACTGTAGCCGACGGCGGATTCCGTCGGATTGGTTCTGGCTCAAATTGCCCCTGACTTCTCGCCAACCTAATGGTTTACATGACTGATGCGTAAACTGCGTAGTTACAATCTATTAGAATGTCATGCAAGCGGTTGTCGAATGTGATTTGAATCACTGTATTCTTGCGGAGAAATTCGATCTGTTCGACCACCCGGGGCAGAACCTGCATCTGCGAAAGCTCGTCGAGTGATTGCCAGAGGGTGGCCATGGGTTGGATCGAAGCCTTCGAAGGAGCCGACGCCGCCAGTTCCGCCCATGTTGCCTCCTCGCCCAGTTGCTGTCGCACGAAGTTTTCGATTTCCCACGCGGGATAAGACACCCCTTTGCATGGCGGCCTGCCACCGGCGGTGGATCGACACCGGTAGTATCGAAGGATGCGTTGGGTCTGCGGGCCTTGCTTTTTGGTGATGACGTAGCTGGACAGCGGACGTTTGCACTTGGGGCAGATGATTTTGCCCCGCAACGGAAAGTCTCGCCTGTGTCGCGTGGATGCGCCCGCACTTCGGCGGCTGTCCAATTGCCGGTTGGCGGCATCGAACAGATCCGGCGCTACGATGGCTTCGTGACAGCCGGGGCGGGTGGAGTCGCCATCGGAGAATTGTCCGAGGTAGACCGGATTTCGCAGCAGGCTGATCACCTGCCGGGCCGTCCATCGTCCGCCGCTTGCGACTTCGTCGGTCTGCCTTGAGGTCCACTGCTTCGTTCGCCAGCCGAGGTGATCGATTCGCCTGGCGATTTCACTGGGTGTTTGGCCATTGGCAGCTCGTCGAAAAATGGCTCGAACGCGACGGGCTTCCGACTTGTTCTTCACGAGTTGCTTGGTGGTGGGATCGGCATCGTAACCGTAGGGCACCTTGCCTGCCAGGCGTCGGCCGTGTCTTTTGAGATAGGCGCGAGTCTCCGCGATACGCGAGGCGATCATCTCGCGCTCAAACTCGGCGAAGGCCGCCAGCATGTAGCGGAGAAATCGGTTCTGCGGGGCTGAGGTCAGCTCCGGCTGATGAACCAGGCACAACTCGACGCCAGCCTTCTCGAATTCATTCAGCAGGACGACCGCATCGTGCATGTTGCGTGTGATGCGGTCGAAAGCGACGGCATAGACTCGGTCCAGTGCGCCGAGGTCGATCACCTTGCGGAGCCTGCGCATTCCCGGTCGATCCAGTGTCGAGCCCGAGTAGCCTTCATCTTCGAAGTGTTGGCCAGTCCAGTAGAGCGAGGGTTCCCCGGATTGCTTGGCGTATTCCTGGCAGGTGTGGAACTGGGCTTGGCAGGAAGAGAAATCGGCAAGCCCTTGTTTCGACTGGCGAGTATAGATGGCGTAGCGGATTGGCGGCGACTTGCTCACGGATTGATCAACGTGTGGATGGCGTGGCTTGGTCCTGTTGCTCAGGGGGCAATTCGACTTCTTCCGGACGCACCCAGACGACCTTGCCGTCGCGCCACTGGGGGACGAGTTCGCCGCGCAGTTTGGCTTCGCTGATCGCCTTGCGGGTGGCGCGAAGCATTGCCGCCTGCGTGCCCGCCATGTCTTTGTTCTTGTCGGACCAATTCATCATGCCTGGCCTCCTTCTTCGATGAGCACCGGTGGGGTCTTGGTTGCATCGTAGACCTGCCAGCTATCCACCAGTGCCTTGTAGATGTTCTGAAAGTTCGACCAGCCCTGTTCAAATCGCCGCCGGATGACCGGCTCAGGGATATTGTGTCCGCCCATACGCACACGATGTTGAACACGGGCGACGGCCATTTCCGGAGAATCCAGTCGCAGGAAAACGATCTTCACGACTTAGCCGACCTGTTTCCATTCACGGATCAGTTTGGCGTAGGTTCGACCGGCCAGCGTCGATTCGACCGAGAAATCCAACCGCTGCTCAACACACTCGCGGATACGTTCAGCCATCAGCCGCATGGCGGTGATGTTGGCTTTCTCAGGCGCGAACGGCGACAAACCAGCGGCGATCAGGTCCGCGTTGAGGAATGTCGGGCAGTGACCTTCGACCGTCAGGAATTCCGTGGCGAACGTGGTCTTGCCCGAGCCGTTGGGGCCAGCCAGAATCAGGGCGCGAGGCGCTTCGGTGGGCTGCGATGGATTCATATCCAGCCTCGCACGCCAGAGAGTTCGAAATTGTTGCGGGGTCCGGAAGCAACCCGGCTGTTAACCCGGCTCGGTCTGTTCACGAGAGAGCCCGAGAGTTCGCGGCCGGATTTTCGCACTGCCGAAAGCAACCATGATGGTTGCTTTCGGACCCCGGTTGGTCTCTTGCGAAACAGAGAATTGGGTTGTCGTTCGAAACTGGCCATAACCATTTGGTTTCAATAGGTTACGAAAAAGCCCCGGCGGCTTTCGCTCCGGGGCTTTCCGTTAACTGTTAGGTCGGGGAAATACCCCGTTAAAATTTAAGCTCCCCGAGCTGGACTCGAACCAGCAACCTAGCGGTTAACAGCCGCTCGCTCTACCAATTGAGCTATCGGGGAACGCGGGCGGCCGAGGCGTCGGCCACCATCTATAGCGTACGGAATCGGCCCGTGCTGTCAAGTCCTTCAGAGCGAGCATGTCGGACGGTCGGTGGTGAAGGAATTCCTGTCGGCGCCGCCTTGGCGGGTATATCATAATTGCTAAAGCCCGCGAAGGTCGCGGGCAGAGCCAACGGCAGGCCAAGACATCGCAGCAATTTGGCCGCACCAGGAGATACGACTTATGGCAGATCCAGGACACGACAACAAGCTATGCGCCCTTGCCTGCTGTCCCTGCAACCTTGACCTCGAGAAGATCAAACCGCTGGTCAGGGATGCCCGTTACATCTGCCAGGCCTGCGGGCGGGTTGCGGGCAAAGAAGAGAACCTTTGCCGACCGGAGCCGTTGAGCTAGAGGCGGCAGCGCCTTCGTCCGTGAAAATCATTGTTCGTTGGATGCCGCGCAGGCGGTTGCCTGGCGGGCCGTTCCGGCGTACAATGCAGCTTTTACAGGAAAGGGCCGGCGCACAGGCCGGCACGGACGATGGAAATACGTTTACGCTGCAGCAACTGCGACAAAGACGTTCTCGTTGATGAGGCGTTCGCCGGCGGGGTGTGCCGCTGTCCTCACTGCAAGACCACGCTGTCGGTTCCTGAAAGCGGCTCCGCCCGGGACGGCGAGCGTCCCTCGCGGCCGGAGGAGCAACCCCGGCAGCCGTCCGAGGCGCCTCGGACGCGGCGTACGTCCCGCTCCAGGTCAAGTCGCAAAATGAACCGCCTGATTCTGCTGATGATGATGGGCGTATCGGCGCTGTTCCTGATTGCCGCCGGCGTGATGCTTTACACGTACTATGGGACGCCGGCCGACGACCCGGAGGCCGACGCCCCATGGGAAGAGAACGGCCCCATCGACCCAACCGGCGGGCTGAGCGACGAGACGGACGGCGCCGCTATCGCCGGGCTTCCGATTGCCGGGCGGGTGGTGTACGTCATCGACGCCGGTTCGGCCATGAGGCAAATGTACGACTACGCGGCGGCCCTTACGCTGCGCTCGATCGAGACGCTGGATGAGGCGCAGCAGTACAGCATCGTCCTAGCCCGCGAGGACGGCCCGCAGGCGATGGACGGCTACCACAGTCCCGGCCCCGAAGGCGATGAATTCCTGCTGGCGGTCTCGGCGCTCGGCTCGACCGACATCGGCGCAGCGCTGAATTCGGCAGTCGGCATGGACCCGGACGTTATCGTTCTGCTGACCAGTCGCGAGCTGGACGACCCCTCCTCGGCCGCCGGTTACGCCACCGGCGCCGGCGCTCGGCTGATTACGATAGCCCTGGACGCTGACGCCTCGGCCGAGGCGTCACTCGCCCAAGCCGCCGAGGCCGCCGACGGCGAAAGCCGCAGCTTCACCCGCAGCCAGCTTGACCGCTGGCTGAGAACCGCACGTTAAGCAGACCACGCCGCGTCGGCTCATGTTTGCCCAGGGCGCTTTGTGCACGTAGAATACCTCGCCGCCTGCGGCTCGGCCGGGGCCGGCTGCGGCGGTATAGTGCGAGAAACCCCGCCAACACCGAACAGGAGACACGGATGATAGTTATAGGCGAGAAGATCAACGCCACGCGCAAGTCCATCGCCGAGGCGCTGGAGAACCGAGACGCCGATACCATAATCGCCACCGCGAAATCGCAGGCCGACGCCGGGGCCGACTACCTCGACGTCAACGGCGGCGATCCGCACGCCGGCAAAGAGGCCGAGAACATCGCCTGGCTGATAGAGCTGGTGCAGTCGAACACAGACCTGCCGGTCGCCGTCGATACCGCCGATGCCGACGCCGCACGGCAGGGGCTGGAGCTTGCCGACAAGAAACCGATACTCAACAGCATCTCGCTGGAGAGCGAGCGTCTCAAGCCGCTGCTGCCTGTGGCCAGAGAACATGAGTGCATGGTCATAGCCCTGCTGATGTCCGACGACGGTCCGCCCAAGGCGGTTGACGACCGGCTCGCCAGCACCGAGCAACTGATAGGAAAGCTCACCGATGCCGGAAAGGAGGTCGGCGAGATACTGGTGGACCCGTGCCTTTTCCCGGCCGCTTCGGACCCGGACAGCGTGCGGAAGTGCCTGGACGCCGTGGCGGCCATCCGCGACAAGTGGCCGGAGGTCCATATATCGCTGGGCTTCTCTAACGTCAGCCATGGTCTGCCCAAGCGGCATAACGTGAACCTTGCCTTCCTGGCTCAGGCGATATTCATGGGCGCCGACGCCGGCATCGTGGACCCCACCTCGCCGGGGACTATGGCGACCATCTACGCAGCCGAGGCGCTGGCCGGGCGCGACGAGTTCTGCATGAACTATGTAACCGCCGCCCGCGAGGGTAAGCTGGACTGACGCCGGCCGGCGGTTGCGGCGGCTTGTCGTGGCGCCTTCGGCGCGGTATATCATCGTGCACCATGGCGGTAACGACGGGGAAAATCAGAAAGAACCTCCAGCGCATCGGAGATGACATCTCGGCCGCCTGTGCAAAGGCGGGGCGGAGCGAGCAGGATATCCGCGTGGTGGCCGTGACCAAGTCGGTCGATTCCGAAACCGTACGGAATGTCATCGACGCCGGCCTGACCGAACTGGGCGAGAGCCGGCCGCAACAGCTAACCGCCCGCGCACAGCAGCTCGACGACTCGCTCAAACGCCGCCGAACTGAAGTGCCTGTCCAGGTTCGCTGGCATCTGGTCGGGCATCTCCAGCGGAACAAGGCCAGGCAGGTCCTGGGCTTCGCTGACCTCATCCACTCGGTGGATTCGCTGCGGCTTGCCGAGGAGCTGCATCGTCGGGCCGAACAGACCGGCGACGTGGTGGAAGTCCTGCTGCAGGTGAATTGCTCAAAGGAGCAGCAGAAACACGGCTGCGCGGTCGGGGCGGCGACGCACCTTGCGGAGATGATGTGCTCGCTGAAGCACCTGCGGCTGCTGGGGCTGATGACCATGGCGCCGCTGAGCGACGATCCCGAGAATGCCCGGCCCGCCTTCGTTCGGCTGCGGGAGCTTTTCGAGGAAATCCGGCACGACGGCCTCGGCGGCGAGCACTTCCGGCACCTGTCCATGGGCATGTCGCAGGACTACCGCGTCGCCGTCGAGGAGGGCGCGACGATACTGCGCATCGGCACGGCCCTGTTTGAATGATACATCTGCGGCATGATGCAATTGGGCCGCGGAGCCGCGGAGGCCACGGAGGGGGCCAAAAGTGTGCCTGGCGCGCTGCGGTCGAGCTTTCGGCCACGGTTACGGGTGGCGCCGCTTCATCTTTTCCGCTCTTTTCTGTCCTCCGCGTTCTCTGGGCCTCTGCGGCCGATACGTACGCCGCTATAGCTATTTCAGCGCCTCGATAATCGCCCGGCAGAAGGCCGGCAGGTCGTCCGGCTTGCGGGAGGTGATGACGTTGCCGTCCACCACGCATTCGCTGTCCACCCATTCGGCGCCGGCGTTGATCATGTCATGCTTTATGGCGACGAAGCTGGTGGCCTTCTTGCCCTTAAGTGCGTCGGTGCAACAGAGCATCCACCCGCCGTGACAGATGGCCGCCAGCACCTTGCCGGCCGCGGCCGACTGACGGATGAACCGGATCATCGACTCCGAACGTCGCATATAGTCCGGCGACCAGCCGCCGGGCACGACCACCGCGTCGAAGTCCGCCCCGCTGACATCGTCGGCTGAGACGTCCGACGCGCACGGGTAGCCCAGTTTCGATGGATACGTCTTGCCCGCCTCGGCCGCCACGCGGGTTACATCCGCGCCCTCATCCATCAGGCGGAAGTACGGATACCAGACCTCAAGCTCCTGATAGTCCTCCGCGAGCATCACAGCGATTTTTCGACCTTTCAGCGTCATCTCAATCTCCCTTGCGGTTTCGTCTAAGCGCGTAAGCTCCATTAACACGCACTCTGAAGGGAATTATAGACAGGCACTTGCCGGCCCGGGGCTTTTCGTCGGTAAATCACAAACAAGCTTCACAACCGCCGGTCCGGGTGGTTATACTGTCGGAAACGGCCCGGCCGCTGTGGTGGTCGGGCCTGGTTTGACGATACAGACAACAAGGTTGGGGCCGTAGCTCAGTTGGGAGAGCGGCTGGTTCGCAATCAGCAGGTCAGGGGTTCGAATCCCCTCGGCTCCAGTGCCACTTTACGGCGCAGGGCAGTAGAAAGTACAAGAGGCGGCAACTCCTCTCCCTCCGGCCGGGAGAGGTCGGCCCGAAGGACCGGGTGAGGGCAAGCAGTATCCCGCCTATAGTGCCGCAACTTGTCGTGTGGGGCGTCATTCGCGGCGTGGTCCAAAGGGGCAGGTGGGGTCGGCGGCCAGGTAGTCTCCACCGGCGGCGTA
>PUND01000072.1 GCA_003551645.1 Phycisphaerae bacterium
ACCGTCACCCGGCCGTAGGGGTCGTAGGAATAGCGCTCGACCACCTGCCCGTGCGTCTGGCTCCCGGCGTCGCCGGTATCCACCAGGGCCGTTACGTTCATGTTGGCGTCGTTGGTGTAGTACAAGGTCTCATCCAGCGTGCCGTCGGTGTTCGTATCCCGCCAGCGGAGGACCGGGGCGTCTATGTAGCGCAGGCACCAGAGGTACTGCTGGGCCGAGCCAGGGCTGCGCCCGGCTGCGAATTGCCGCTGAGAAACCGACCGCCCCGGCCGCCTGGGAACCATGCCCCCGGCCGCTTGCGCCCGACGCATCGACCTGTGTTGTCTTTTTGCCATTCCTGCCCCGAAGACAGACAGTTGTGTTTACGCAAATAGCTTACGCCCGCATCGCCGCTTGTCCAAGGTTTTTTTGATTTTTTGGCCTTCCCTTCGGCTGTACGCGGCATTCGGAGCATGTCGAAAAGCAAATCACCGGCCGGCATCACTAAACCGTCGGACGGGTTCGGCCCGCCGTCCGCCACCCGCCCGAATTGCGTATCTCCCGACACGCCCCAAGGCCGGGCCGTCCGCAGCGTACTTCACTTTAACATTCACCTTTGCAACAAGTTGATCGCCCCTACTCGCTTGCGCCAAAGGGTTTCTTCCCGCATTTCTCCCGCCTTCACCAACGCCGCAAGATGGAGCGGAAAAGGCGCTTATATGTCCGAGTTCCTTCCGCGTCGATGCGGACACTCGGGCAGACACGGATTGAAGAGTGTTAACTATGTCCCCGGTCTAAAGCGTTACCTATGTGCCCGATTGCACTCAGTCGGCTCAGTCTTCTGGCTGTAACATAGCCGAGCGAACCCAGTCGATCTCGCGGGCTATGGCCTGGGCGGGCTCAGCCACGGCCAGCTCCTCAGGCAGCACGCTGAAGGTGTAGGTCTCTACCTCCAGGTGCTCGCAGGCACCGGCACGGATCTCTCGCGCGAGTGGGCCGGTAAGCAGGTCCCGCGTGGACTGGAGCACCTCGTCGCCGGCCCAGAACAGCGGCACATGGTAGTGCACCCGCCACTGCTCCATTTTCGCCGCGGCAGGGTCGGCCAGGGCGGCCGGCAGATCCGCCCAGCCATGCACAGCGCCTGCGGCGTCGCGCCCCTTGACCTGATGCAGGTAGATCTCGTCGGCGAATTCGCTCAGGCGATCGCGGGCCTGTTCGGTGGGTTGACAGGTGAGTGCGGCGCTGAGGTGTATCTTAAACGCGCCGATGCCCGCGCTGCGCAGGCGCGCCAGTGCGTCGGCTGGCTCTTCGAACACCACGGCGAAGTGGGCGGCATCGAGGCAGACGCCTACGTGTCGGGTCAGCAGCGCATCGGTCTGTTCGGCCGTGAGACCCAGTTTTGCCCGGAAGACCCCCCTCGCCACTTCCCGCAACGGACCGGTGAAAAAGTCGATCGTCCCGGCGGAATCCTCCATCAGGCAGTCCGGCTCCGGCTCCAGCGCCAGGCGGACAAGCCGACCTCGCTCATGTAGCCCGGCCAGGTGCATCACACACTCGCTCAGGTGGTGGGCTGCCCGGCGGGACTGTTCGCGGTCAGTAATCCACGGGCCGTAGCTGGCCGGGACGGTGGAGATACTCACCGGCCGGTCGTCGCGGGCGAGTTCGGCGGCGATGTCCGCCAGGCGGTTGGTGTAGTCCCGCCGTTCGGGGCGTCGCCAGTCGGGCGCGTAGACGTCGGCCTTGACTGCCCGGCCGTGGAACGGACCGTAGGGGAAACCATTGAGGGTGAAAACATAAAGGTTCTCGCCTGTAAGGAACTCCTTGAATCGCCGCAGGTTGTCGTCGCGGAGCAGTTCGTCGGCCGCCTGCGAACCCAGCCGCAAGCCCAGCCCGAACGGCTCTCCGCTGCTGACACGGTCCCGCACGCTGAGGGTGTGGGTGCGAATGGCGTCGAGCGTCTCGGCCAAGCTCTCGCCGGCATGGACATTCAGACAGTAGGTCAGGTGGACCGGGGGAGTCTGCGAAACGATCATGATGAATCCCTGCAGCAAAGGTGGCGTTCTTCCAGCCAGGCGATGCAATCAGCGATGCACTCGGCGTCCATGCTGTGGACCTCGACGCGTCGGCCCAGCCCGTCCGGCAGCGTGATCGTCAACTGCCCGCCGAGATGCTCGCGGAAATGGTCCAGCCCTTCCAGCACCGCCAGCGTCTGCCCGGCCCGGTCTGTCAGATGGGCGTCGAAGGTCGGCAGCCCGGTGGCTTCAAGCGCATCCAGGATGAGATCCCGCTCGCCGGGCGTGAGCATGCCCTTCTCGGTCGCGTAGCACACATCCAGGGCGATGCCCACCGCCACCGCCTGGCCGTGGCCGATTTCATGACCGGATAGTATCTCCAGCCGGTGCCCAGCCCAGTGGCCGAAATCCAGCGGGCGGGCCGAGCCGAACTCGAACGGGTCACCTCCGGAAAGAAGATGGCTAATATGAATCTCAGCGGTGCGGCGAACCACCCGGGCCATTACGTCGCGATCGCGGGCACGCAAATCGCCCGCCTTTTCACAGAGCAGATTCAACAGGTCGGCGTCCTTGATGATGGCTACCTTGAACGCCTCGGCCAGGCCGCCCTGCCAATGTATCCGCGGCAGACTGTCGAGCAGGTCGAAGTCGTTAATCACCGCGAAAGGCGGGGCGAACGTGCCGACGAAATTCTTCTGACCATGCTCGTCCATGCCGTTTTTGACACCGATGCCCGCGTCCGCCTGGGCCAGCACGGTCGAACACACCCGCACCAGCCGCACGCCGCGATGCACCACCGACGCGGCGAACCCGGCCATGTCCAGCACGCTGCCGCCGCCGATGGCCAGCACGGTGCTTTGGCGGTCCAGGTGCGTATCGCCGACGGCGGTCATGATGTCCCGGACGCCCTGCCAGTCGGTCTTGGCCGCCGGGCCACCGGGCACGACCATCGGCTCGGAGACCAGCTCCATCCGCCCGCGATGGGTATGGGCGTATTCCTTCAGCCGGCGGATGAGACCGTCCTGCGCCCCGACCAGGCCGGCGTCCACCACCGCAAGCACTCGATGAATCTTGCCCTCGCCCAGCCGATCCAGCGTGTCGGCCAGCAGCGTGTTATCGCCATCGAGCACGCCGCGCGTGAAATGCACGGGGTACTCGAAAGGCACGTTGATGGACAGATGCACCGCCCCGCACGGGTCGGCGGCGGTTTCCGAGGGTGATGGTCGATTTCGTTGGGTCATGGTGTAAGTCTAAACGTCGGCGCTCAGCCAGTCTCGGACGCCCCCGGCAAGGTCGGTGAGAGTTTCCGGCTGCTCGGCCAGCTCCAGCGTACTCGCCCAGGCGACTTTGCGGCCCGCCCCTGCCCGACCGTGCGTGCCGCGAATGCGGGAAGTATCCTGGCTGACCGACGGCGGCGGGAAACCCATGAACAACTCGCACGGGTCGTAGCCGGGCTTGTTATGGATGTCGATGTGCGTCGCGTAGTCGGGCCGCTCGCTGCGCGAATGCCACCATGGATACGCCAGCCATTTGCCCTGTTCGGCGATGGCGACGAGTTTCCCGCTGTTGGGGTGGTCCAGCCCTGAGCCGGACAGTTCCTCGCCCTCCAGAAGCTCGGCGATGCCCTCCACGCCGGCAAGCGTTTCCCGAACGGCCGGCACGTCGGCGGTATCGCGCACATAAACATGGGCGACCTCATGATCTACCATAGCAAACGCACGCGTATGGTACAAATCCGGATAGACCATCTTCTTTACCCGGCGGGTGGCAAGTAACCCGGCCTCGCGGAGGGCCTGGTTGGGATAGGCCGCGCCGTCGCACGGGCCTATGGCATAGTCGCCGAAGACAATCACTTCGTAGTTGGCCCGGCGGGCGGAGGCGATCAGCCCGGAAAGCTGCGTCATTAGGCGGGCGACGGCCCGGCCGGATCGCGGATGCCGCGGCCCGCAGCGCTGCAGGTCGTAATCCAGCGTCGGCAAGTAGGTCAGCAGCACATCCGGAGCATCGGCGGCTTCCAGCAGATACGCCGTAGCGCCGGCGATCCAGTCTCCCACGGCCGAACTGGCCAGCGGCCCCCAGTAGCGGTGCAGCTTGAACCCGCCCAGCCGGTCACGGAGGCGGGAGTACAGGTCGGCCGGGCGGGCGAGGCAATCCATGATCATCCCGCCGCTGTGCTTGTGGATGGGCGCCGGCGAGAGGACCATATCCACCCGCTCGCCGAGACTCTGCTGCCAGAAAAGCACGCCCACCCGTCCGCCGCGGGCAGTGAACTCGTCCCAGATGCGCGGGCCGTGCACGAGGTTGGCCGACTGTTCCCAGAACATGACCTTGGACAGCTCGCGGAGGTATCGGCCGTTGGCGACCATGCCGTGGCCCGCCGGCGGGGCCGCGGTGCGGAAACTTGCCTGGGCGGTACATGTAAGCGCCGGAAAGACCGTCTCCATAGAATGAACGGGCATACCCTCGATCTCGGTGATTCCGTCGCGGTGGAGCAAATCGGCGCCCAATGCCGCGGCCTGTATCACAAGCAACTTCTTTCGCATGGGTTCTTCCGGGTCCGGCACACTTTCAACTGGCGTAGAACACGCGGCTCAACAGTCGATGCATCACGAACGCCACCAACAACCCCCCCGCTACGTAGTATGCCCAGCCGCCGCCGAGAACAACGATGGCCGCCTCAAGCAGCATCAGCCCGGCAATAAGCTGACCGACGGTCTTGGGCACGCGTCCGCGCCGCGGCGGGCCTGCCAGCCGGAACGCACAATACAGCGCCCAGCCCAGCGCCAGCAAAGCCAGCGCCAAAAACGCCCACTCCGCCGCGCGCATCTGGTCGAGCGTACCGGGTGGCATAAAAAAAAACGTAAAGCCGAACGCCAGTACGCCGGCGGGCAGATTCCGCTTCATACCAACCGGCTTGTCGGCGGCCTCCTCGCGGGCTATGTGAGTCACCGCCGCGATGTAGGCGGTCACCAGCGACGCCACCAAGACCGTGCCCGGCTGGTAGAGGCCCTCCACACCGGCCAACGCCGCGCCCATCAGCACGCTTGCGCCGCGGCATGCCCCCATCACCAACGGGCCTATAACAGGCACCCGCTTGGCCGGGCCGTTGTAGAGCGTAATCAACCCCGTCAGTACGACCGCCACCCACCCGACCGTGGGGCCTGCGGACCAGGCCGCCCCAAGCCCGACAAGCAGGCACAAGCCCGCCAGGATCGCCGCTGCCTCTACGGAGACGGCACCTGAGGGAATCGGCCTGTCGCGGCGCTCGCGGGCGTCGGTCTTGCGGTCCAACACGTCGTTTTGCACCAAGCCGAATATATACAATCCTAGCGCTGCCAGGACCACCAGTACAAGCTGCAACTGCCAGCCCGGTCCCGCCGCCGGCCGGCGCGGGTCAACCGAGGTGATAACCGCGCCAGCGGCGATGAACCCTACCATAGGATCGCCCGGCACCGTCAGCAGGTTCGGCACGCGGATCAATTCCAGCCAGGCCCGCACGCGCGAACGCCGGGAGCGGTCGGCCGGGGCGGAATCTATGTCCGAAGCTTTGCTCAAGGCAGGTCCATACGGGCTACCGCTGGAATTCGCGCGGGTCCATTGGCTCTATGTCCAGTTCCGGCTGCCAGCGGTCCGAGCCGCTGTAGAACCGGTTGGCGTTGGCGTAAACGAGGTTGTGGATGGTTTCCTCGTCATGGCCGTCCTTTTGGAGGAAGTCCACGACCTTCACCAAGCTCAGCGGATCGGACACTCCCCAGTCGGCCGATCCGGAGACGATAACTCGCCGGGAGCCGTGGCTG
This sequence comes from Phycisphaerae bacterium, assembly GCA_003551645.1. Taxonomy (GTDB): domain Bacteria; phylum Planctomycetota; class Phycisphaerae; order SM23-33; family SM23-33; genus PUND01. The sequence continues at coordinate 5,789 of PUND01000072.1, forward strand.
CGGATGACCTCGCTGACCCGCTGCGGGGTGAGCTTGCTTATTGGATAGACCGTCAGCCCGACCCAGCAACCGGTCTCCATCGCCTGGGCGACGGTGTCCTCGGTGTTGTGGTCCAGATAGATCCTCGACTCGTCAAAGCCCACCTCTCGTACGACCTTCATGGTCCGCTCGATGCCCTTGGGCTTGTTGAAGTGCGGCAGGTGGACGATCACGAGCATCTCCCGCTCGGCGGCCATCTCCAACTGGCGGCGGAAGGCGTATTCCTCGTTATCGGTGATGTTGTTAAAGCCGATCTCCCCCAGCGCCACGCACCGCGGGTGGTCGAGATACTCATCCAGCCCGGCCAGGACTTCATCCACGAGCTTGCGGTCCTCGGCCTCCTTCGGGTTGCAACTGACGGCGGCGTAATGATCAATGCCGAACCGCCGGGCACGAGTGGTCTCGAATTCCAGAATCAGCTTGAAATAGTCAAAGAACGTACCCGCATACCGGCGGTTCTGACCCAGCCAGAACGATGGCTCCACGCACGCGCGAATGCCCGCGGCGTGCATGTTGCGGTAGTCGTCGGTGGTACGGGAAAACATGTGAATGTGCGGCTCAATGATGACCATGGGACTCCTCGCGTTTTGGTGACTAAGACTTTTTCGATCATATCGCTTAAAGGCACGGACTTCCACGCCCTGCGGCATACGTTCATCTCCAACCTGGCCCGGGCGGGCATGCATCCGCGAAACGCCCAGGTCCTCGCCCCCCCTCTGTTGGCCGGTACTTCGACATCTATATCAAGAAGGCAGGCTATCCCTATCAGAGGATTCGTTAGCAGAGGGGCGGAGAATGTCGACCAAGACTGTCCTGTAAATCGCTCCACCTGCCGCTATTCCGGGGGCGCTCCATAGCCATGGTGAGCTTGGGCGTTACAACATCTCCCTCTGCTAATCCCACCACACCGGGGCGCTTACGCAGGTTCTCCAAGCTGAGGCCCCTCGACGCTGCTCGGGGTGAACCGGGGGGTTTGCTCTTCTTCGCTGAAGCTGCGCAGAGCTTCGTCGCCGCTCAAAATGGCCTCGATTCTATCCTGCGCGAGGCTGGTCAGGCCGAGCATGCGGCCGACGTAGGTGTGGTCGCAGCCCGTCTTCACCTTTCGGCTTAGTCGCGGCAGGCCGACGGCCTTGGCGAGGTCTTCGAGGCCGGCGTACTCGCCGGATTCGAGCTGGCCCTGCCGGGGCTGCCCCTTGGTGATGGTCTCTATCGACGTGTGGCCGACCGGTCGGCCACGAGCCGGGTGCCGGCCGAGTCTGCCCCTCAGGGCTTTTGCATGCGCGGGATTCCGCGACCCTCGCGCCGCCGGTTTGCCATGCTTTTGGCCGTTTTGGCGCACAAAATGGCGCACTGGATTTATTCCGCCGTAGTCATCCGCTGGCAACGGTTGGCACACGTTGGCCGAGGTGAGGGAGGTTCGTAGGGGGACTCGAATCCCACGCACTTCTGGCGACACGGGCGAACGTGGCCGCGTCTGTCGGCCTCTGACCGGTGCCGGCCGCTCGTGTCAACTGCCGGAGGTGGGACTCGAACCCACACTGGGGGTGAACCCAACGGGATTTTGAATCCC
>PUND01000010.1 GCA_003551645.1 Phycisphaerae bacterium
ACGGGGTCGTCGGTGAGAATCTGGCTTCAATGGGGCCGCCTCGTGGTAGAGGCGGAAATGCTCGCCAAGACATTGAGTCCATCTGCTCCAGGAGGCTTCAATGGGGCCGCCTCGTGGTAGAGGCGGAAATAGTCGCTCATGCAACTGTCGAAAGTATAACGGGTTGCCCTGCTGTTTTCGAGCGGTGGTCTTTCCGTGACGCCGAACATCGATTTGCCGCCTTATATCCGGTCCTAACCTATTGGATTGTCAAAGTGTTCGAGCCGCAGCCGCGTTTCTGCCATCACCAAGCCGCTCGAACACTTAAACCACCGTCACCCTAGCGGGCGGCGTGTATGCCTTTCCGACGCACTGGAGTTTTTCGCCAAGGTCATTGTCGGCCGGTCCGAGGTCCAGAACGATGGCCTGATCGCGCCGGTGGTTCATCACTTCGGAAAGCTCGCCTTTGACCCGGGCCAGTTCCGCGGCGTTCAGGTCGCAAAGGAAGACGCTGTACTGCACATGGTCTCCATTGCCCATAAGGAGCTTGAAGACGGCATTCCGCCGCTTATCGTCGGCGACATCATACGTGATGAGGTATCGCTTTCGCATGTGTTTTTAGCGGGTAATCATGCCGGTGTACGAGGCGATATCACCCGTTAGCCAGCGCGCCAGCAGCCGGGCCTGAAGGCGAATAACCGAGCGCCAACAACATCGGTACTCGAATATCGGATGCGTTACAAGCTGGTCCAGCCGTGCTTCATATGTCCGGATGAATGCTTTGCGCCCGGTGTCGGTGAGGATACAGCCCGCCTTGGATCGCTTGAAGTTTTTGGCCGCCACGGCTCCGGTGTTCGCAGCGGTAATTACGGCACTGTCAACGATAAGCGGACGAAACTCCTCCATCAGGTCCAGCGCCAGAGCCGGCCGGCCGTGACGAGGTCGATGGTACAACCCCCACCAGGGGTCCAGACCTTCGGCGAGCAAGGCGACGGTGCATTCCTTGGCCAGCATCGCGTAGCCGAAAGAGAGCATTGCGTTGACGGGATCGGTTGGCGGTCGGCGGTTGCGCTTAGTGAAGTCCCAGTCGGTTTCGATGTCTCTCGGTGAGAGCATCCGGGAGAAGTTTGCATAGTACCTCGCGGCCAGGCTGCCCTCAAGCCCGAGAAGCTGCTCCGGGGATTCCGCATCGGTGACCTTGCGGAGCAATTCGGCCATATCCGAGAGGGCCTCGGCGGGCGAAGGCGAGGCGTTTCGCCGAAGGAGGGTTCGCTGGTTTGCGCCTTTTGCGGCGACGATAGCCCTGGCGGCTGCAAGCCGCTTGTCGGGGTCGTCCGCCGCTTTGAACTGAGCGGCGCGGACGAAGGCATTTCTCAAGGTGATGCCGGTGGTAAGACCGCAGAACCAGTGTCCCGTGGTCATGTGGACGATGGGGACGTCTTTCTGACAGAGCCAGTTGACCGCCTGCGCGCTTATGGAGATGCCTCCGCAGAGAACAAGCTGGCTCACATCCTTAAGCGGGACCCGTGCGAGTTGCTCGGTCCGCCTGCGGACGACGATGGAGTGTCCGGATTTGCCCACTCGCGCGCCCTGCTCCTGCACATACAGCGGAACCGCATCGTCGCGGATGGGAAAGAGGCGGCGCACATCGGGGGCGTCGGTTTCATCGGTGGGTTCCGCCAGTGCTCGCGTTTCGTCGGGCAGGCAGATTCCGGCCAGTGAACAGCCGAAGCACTTAGGACTGTCGTCCAGCGGCGGAGGCAGGACGTCTGATTCTGCGGCCCGAGCGGCCTCTGCGGTCAGTTCACGGGTTCGCTTTTCCAGTTCGGCGGTGAAGGGCACATCAACTCGCGTTCGTGATCCGGCGAAGTAAAGCACCCCGTGGTCGCAACGGTAGCCGTGCTCGCGAAGCAGTAGCCCCTGGGCCATAAGTTGAACCCGCTCCGGTTCGTAGCATCGCTGCTCGTTGTTGGGGACCTTTCCCCGCTTTGTCTCCACGGGGACGGCCTGGTCGTCGGCGGTGGAGACGAGATCAAGCTTGCCGGTCAGCCCGAGCGTGCCACTGCCGAGAACGACCGAGCGTGTGATGGTTGGCGGCTCGTCGCCGGCAGCGTTTGTGTGTTCGGCGCCGTCGGAGGCATCCGGCTCGTTCGTTGCTGACCGGGCGTCGGTAACGGCGTCTGGCAGGACGTGGTCGAGCTTGTCGGCGCGGGAATGCACGGCCCGGCCTTCGACGGTGTAGGCGTTATCGGCCCAGCGGCCTTCGACGTGCATCAGGTGAAACAGTCGGGGGCAGTAGGCGTACTCGTTGAGCATGCGTATGGGCAACAAGTCGTCCTGTACTCTCTGACCGACCATTTCAAATGGCTTGGGCAGGTGAGAAGTTCCTGAATTTTCCGGTCGTAATGCGGCGGCTTCGGTGGACCTGAGCAATGCCGAGCGCAATGAGCTCCCGATGGTTCGGCCGTTCCTTTTGGAGCTGAGGCAAAGCCAACAATGAACCGCAGGTGTCCAGCGATATCGGGTGGACCCATATCGGCCAAGACAAGCGAGTGTCAGAAGCCCGCCGACCTGAAAATCCGACGGTGGTTACACCATCAGCAGATGGAATAACGGGCATTAACGCGAAGCCTGCTATTGCGAGTGCGTTAGCTCCTAACACGGAGCCGGAATCCTCGCGGGCGGGGTCCCCACTGGGGTTTCGCCACCGAAGGGCATATCGCACATCATCGGAGGGGTCGAGCCGAAGGGTCAAGTTCTTGACAGGATCGTCGTATACCCATGGAAAGAACAGGGCTTTCCGAATATCGGCCGCCTCAACCTGCTCCAGGATATTTGCCATGAATGTAAGCAGATGCTGGTGTCCGGCCCCCCGCATTGTTCGCAGGGCCGTATCGCTCATCAAACCATCTTCGTCGGGCAAGTCCGTCCCCAGTGCGGCGAGGTCATCCAGCAGCCGCTGCCCGGAGGTCATCTGCAGGTATCTTTTGAGGTAACGGGCAAAGTCCTGGCAGGTAAGATTAGTGTCAGTCCCGATAAGCAGGTGTGGGGCTGACAATGCGAGCCATTTCTTGCGCCGTTGGGCCGCAGCTTGTCCCAATACTGCCTTGCGGTCCTTTTGTTGTGCTTTAGGGAGGCCTTGTTTTTTCCAACGCGAGGCTGCTCGCCGAATGATGTCAGCGGAGTTACGGCTACGGGCCCTGAGCCTGTCTGCTCTTTTCTGAACTTCGGGCGTGCCGCCAAGGCAAAGTGTTCGATGGAGAGTTTGGAGAATGCTTTCGGCTGTTTCGGTGTAGGGACAACGCAGGCGGGGTCGCCAGGCGCCTTCTGACATCTCCCAGCTCATCGATACATGCCTTTCCGGCCATGCCTGCGTCAGCGTCCTCAGCGTGCCGAGAGCGGCCAGGAAAGCCAACGGGTTCGAGCCGTCCAGTCCCACAAGCAGCAAGCCATCGTTAGAATGTTGTTCCGCGGTCATCGAATGGCCTCCCGCTCGGCCGACGCAATCTTGCCCACTGCCTCTTCGGCGCTGGCCATGCGGTCGGCGAGACGAAACACGGCTTCCAGATATGCAAGTTGCCACCAACCAAAGCGACGTGTCAGTCGCCAGAAACGATCAGCAACACCGGAGTCGAGCCGGTGGGGCGCGATCAGACTGCTTCTCTGGTCCTGGCTCATGTGGAGTGCCTCGCCGTTGATACGGACGTCCACTTCAGGTTGCTCGTCATCCTGAACGACCGGGGCGAACGGGCGAGCGTGGCCGTGATGGCCGGCGATAAGGTGCAGCAGGATGTCGCGGCTTGCGTCGTCGTCGGGTAGTTGCCCGGATGATTCGGCCAGTTGCAGCGAGAGCATCTCGTGGCGAAACCCCGGCGGGAGTTCGGCCAGGCGACGGAGGCGAATCTGTTCGCTACGGGAGCGGCGAGTGCCTCGGCTCTTGGCCAGCGGCGTTCCACCGGTAACGGCGACGGCTGCCGCCGACTCATCGCCGTGGAGCAGGACCTGAAAACGCGGATCGGCCTTTCCCAGGTCGTGAAGGCGAGCGACATCAGCGATGATACGCGCCGTTTGAGCCGGAAAACAGCGTCTGGCCCAGCCGTTTGCACGCTGGCCGACGTCGCTGGTATGAGTTTCCAATGAAACGTCCTGGTCGGCGGCAGATAGGGCATCGTCGTCATCGCCGGTATCCAAGTCCAGAACACCAATGCCTTCGGCGGCTTGTGATCCCAACAGGACCAGACCCCCGGCAGGGTGTGGCTCAATCCGCGGGGCAGTCCTGGTTAACTCCAGGGCCGTCTCCCTCAGTGCGTCCGGCACCTGCGGTCCGCCCTCAGGAGGATGGTACTGAGCTACTGCCGCGAGCAATCCGGGCAGTTCTTCCAAGGACCGCTCCTCGTCACGTGCCCATTCCAGAAGTTCGCTTATCGGTTCGGCTTCCAGCCATGGGGCCAGTACCGACGGAACCAGCCGCAGCACGTGCTGACGCCGTGCTTCACGATAGGCGCACTCGGCTAGATCGAGTGAAGCCTCTTCAGGGCAAGTGAAGGCATGGCCGAGTCTCTCGGCCAGTTTGCCATCAGCGGGCACGGCAATCGTTTCATTGGGGCGGATGTCTGCAGGCCGACGAGAAACTATCGTGTCGCGAAGACCCCTCCATACGGCAAACGGATACCCACGTGCGTACTCGTCCGCTTCTTCACCCCGAGCTTGCCCCTCCACGTCGGAGAGCTTAATGAGTTGATCATCAAGCGGCTCTGCAGCAAGCCAACGACGCAGGATGTGCAACGGAACCGTCAGCGTCTCAGCCACAAGGGGCGGCAGGAGCGTTAGGGCATCCTGCCATGTATTCACTTCCTCCTTCGTAAGGTCCGACCGGAATAAAACGCCGGCCGTAGGCACGCCCCTGTCCGGACCGTGCAGGAACAAAGCCACATCCGGGTCTGGCACGGGCTGAGGGGCCGTCTGGCAGAGAAGATCGATGTGTGCCGGAAGCATCACCGGAGCTTCGGGTGAAGGCGCGAGCATCCTCCTAAGCCGGTCTGCATCGCTAGGCAACTGGTTTTCGACGGCCTCGATACCAAAATCGAAGTATCCCTCCCGGGCGTTTTCAGCAAGCCAGTTCCAGGTCCGCGCCAGGGCGTTACCGTAGATGGGGTCAAGCGGGTCGTCCTCCTTGAGCTTGTCTTCGGCTTTGGCGTCTTGCTTGCGCACCAGGACCGCTGCCGCCACAGCCGCACACTGGCCGAAGCGGTCCAAACGACCGAAACGTTGGCGCAGTGCGTCGAGCGATGCGCATTCGGTGATCATGGCGTCGAAGCTAAAATCTGCTCCAACTTCCAGGCACTGCGTCGTAACCAAGATCACCGGACGTTCCGGCTCCTTGTGGGGTTCGGCCTTGAGGACTGGATTCCACCGGGCCACGAATCCATCGCGGTCAAGGGGCCGCATCCGGCCTGTCATCAGGGCCACGTCGGCGTCGATTTTTCCGGCGGCAGCAGCCGCTCGGAGTTGACGATTGATATCCCCCGCGGTCGCTACACGATTGACCATGACGGCGATTCGCTTGTAGCGGTTGGAGCCGGCCAAGTCGGCCGCCCGCTGGGCCGCGTCAAGGACAAGCGCATCCTCGCTCAGTGGCTCGCCCAGCGTCCATGATTTCTTATTGGGCTTCTTCGCCTCGATCAACTCGGCTGGTTTAGGTGCAACCGTTCGCTTTTGTAGAAGTTCGTTGTCTAGTGCGGCGATTCGTTCGGCAGGCGCGGGAAACATATCCGTAACTTCTGCCGGCAGAGTTGCCGACATGATGCTTACGCTCAGCGTTGAAGCGAGCGGCTCGCCATGACTGGCCCAGTCCGGCCCGGCATATCGGCGAACGGCTCGTGCGGTCTGCAGGAAAGGCACGGCGCAGTGGGCTTCGTCCAGCAATATCAGAGAGTCGCATCCGGTCAGACCCGCTTCTATGGAAGTCGAACGCGCCCCCGAGCCATAACTTCGAAAAAGCAATCGCGAGCCGACCTGATCCACTGTGCTGGTAATAACGGCCGGCTGCGCCGGGCTCAGCCGCCAGGCATTGTCACGCAGCGTGCCTCCGCGAAGACGGGAGACGACCAGGGGGCTGGTACTGCCTGCCAGCTCTCGAAGGCGGTCGGCCACTTTGCGTAACACGCCTTCCCGGCCTTGTTCGAGTTTATCCGCCAGCTTGCAAGCTCGTTCATAGGCCTCGTCGACAACAATTCGACGGTCCACCACGAAGAACATCCGCCTCCGGGCAGGATGATCCGCTTGAAGCTGCCCCTGTGTGGCCCCGAGCGCGAGCACAAAGATAGCCACGTCTATGCAGGCCGTCTTACCGCTTGCCGTCGGGAGGTTGATACCCTCAGGCCAATCTTGCTCAGCCACGCGTTCAACAAGCATACGCTGCCAGGGGAACGGCTTATTTCCGTGCACCGCCTCGAAGAAGTCGGCGAAGTCGCCAGCGTTCAATTCGCTCATTACAGGGCCTCCTCCCCGTAGTGTGGACGGCAGAAGCCATATCCCCTGTATCGCCCGGCCCCAAGGGCAACAGGGCCTCGGACCGGCTCCTCGAAAGCCAGAATCACATGGGCGTGGCGGCGTTGCGTGCCGTCCTTGCGTTTAAGCCGCGGAAACTCATACGCCGACGGCACGCCCAGGTGCACTGACACCGGGGTAATCGTCACCTGAGCAGGATTCGGCAGGCCGATACGCTCACAACACAGGCGGATCATCTCGGCGAGTTCATCTTCACGACCGGCCCGGTCCTTGGCTTTAGCGTGGCGGTCAAAAGCCACAGGCGTAACGCTCCCCCAGACCCTTGCGCCATGACTATCTGCCGTCCAGGTCACATCTCGAAGGTTTACCTTGCTGGCATCGGCGTCCTGCAAATGCCATTCTCCCAAAGACCCCAATCGCAGTTCCCTCAGTCTTCCAAGCGCCGCCAACGCTTGAAAACGTTGTGAACGGCTCAGGCCTCGCGGCAACGCCATAGCAATCCCCATAACTTGACCGGTCGCGTGTTGGGAACCCACGAAAGCCAGCGGGAGATGAGCGATATGAGGCATCTCGGACGGCGAACCATCGGGCCGATGCCCACTGATGAATTCAGGTACCGGCTCTTCTGACCGGCAGATTATTGACTCGTGCAGGGCTTGGGTTAGCCGGCTTGCGGCTACAAGGTCTAACCGTGGGTGGCGAGAACTGGCTGCCACCAAGGAGCGCACGACCAGGCGAGGGTCCCAGGTTGTTTCTGGAACAGTCGATCGCGATTCTGGCCGTTGTCTGCTATAGCCCTGCCAGAAACCGATGGTAGGTCTTTGTCCCGCCTTATAGTCAGATTCAAGGCGACTCAGCAGCCCCTCGCTTGGCACGCGCAGCGGTTTTTCAGCGTTCGTGTCAA
>PUND01000048.1 GCA_003551645.1 Phycisphaerae bacterium
CCCGCCGTGCCGATATCGCCGAGACCGCGTCCTTTACCTTCGTCCGCTGCCGCCAGGCCTTGCGGCCCAGACGGGGCAGCCGGAGGATGAGATTCTCCGCCGTCAGCATAAGCCCGATGCACAGCGCGATAATCAGAACGATCCAGGACCCCACCGCCGAGAATCTCGCCAGCATGAACCGACCCACCGAAGCGCCCAGCACGCCGGCGGACATGCTCAGCGTCCGCTCGCAGGCGGCCGGGTCGGGATCGCGCAGATATATTGTCGCGCTGGTGGCGGTTACCAGCAAGGCGGCCCCCAGCAGTCGCCAGGGCACATCACGTAGCCGACCGCCCAGCAGCATCAGCGCCGCGGCCACCGTCCCGAACACCAGCGCCATGTACACCCCGCCGCCGAGCCAGTAGCTCAGGTGGTAGGCGATGAAGGCGCCCACGCGGCCGGCGGCGTTCTCCACCGTTCGCCCCTGCTCGTGCACCAGCGACGAAGGCGGATCGTCCGGCGAGAACGTCAGCATACTGATCCAGACAAGCACCACCGCACCGGTAAGCGCAAGCACAAAAGAATATCGCACAAACCGGCCGTGACCGGCTTGCCGGGGTTCGGCCGACTTCGATTTTGCCTTCTTCTTCTTCGCCATCTCTTGCAGTCGCCTGCGAAAGTTTCACGCGGCGTGTCGGCTTATCGCCTTCAATGCCCGGTATGCCCGAAACCGCCGGACCCGCGGGTGGTCGAATCCAGCGTCTCACACTGCCGAACCTCCGCCCTGACCACCGGGGCCACGACCATCTGCGCTATCCGCATCCCGCGGGTGACGGTAAAGTCCTCGCCGGCGGCGTTCAGCAGTATCACGCACACCTCGCCGCGGTAGTCGGCATCGATGGTTCCCGGCGCGTTGGGCAGCGTAATCCCGTGGCGCATTGCCAGGCCGCTCCGCGGGCGCACCTGCGCCTCGTAGCCGGGCGGCACAGCCATCGAGAACCCGCACGGAATCCGCACTACTTCGCCGGGAGCGATTGTAACATCCCGCTCACAGGCGGCGCACAGATCCATGCCGGCCGCGTACTCGGTCATGTACTCCGGCAGCGGCACATCCTCACAGCCGGTTTTACGGCATATCTCTATTGTTATCGGACTGTCCATCTTTTTTGCTCCAGCAGGAATCGCCGATCCGTGCGGGCCGGCAAGGCCATGCAAAAAACGGCTTTATGAACCAAAATATCGATCCTGCGCCTCCCGCCACGCCTCGACGGCGCGTGAGTGCTCGCCGGCACGCAGTTGGGGCCCACCGCCCCAGGTCATCCCGAAGATAAGCCCCCACCGCCTGTCGTAGGCGCTGAGCACGCGGGCGTAGTAGTCCTCCAGCGGCTCATCCGGCTCCCTCGGGACCGTGCCGATATGCACAAGACCAAGCTCACTCAGGCGACGCATCTCGGCTATCCAGTCGCCGGCCGTGGTCCAGTTCAGCCCGGCAAGCGTGTCAACCCTGGCGTAAAGCTCATGCAGGTGCAGACCCTCCGGCTTGCTGTAGCCCGCTTCGCCGCCGCAGTAGTGCATCCATCCACCGCCCAGGGCGTCGAACGCCTGCTTCTGGTAAGGCAGGATGAACCGCTCATGAAGCTCCGGCGAGACCAGTATGTCGCTGTCGCCGCACATGCGCACCGCCCCCCGCTCCATCCATATTCCCAGGGCGTTGCCCGGCCCGTCGCCTTCGTGGTTGAGCCGTTTGCACAGCCGCGTGACCTTGATGTACACGTCGGTGGCCCTGGACATCAGGTCGTGGACGAAGTCCTCATCCTCGTAGAAGTCGACAAATATCTCGTGCCCGCGGACCATCGCGGCGATGTCGAAAGGACCCTGCTGGTCGCAGTGCCAGACGCTGATCAGTCCGCCCAGCCCACGATCTGCCAGCACCTCTTGATGGTGCGTCAGATGCTCAACCATCCGGGGAATCACGCCCTCGGCGGAGATATCCTCCGGCACCTCAAAGGCCGCCAGTTGTTCCTTGGGAACGTAACTGTCGATAACCGCCCGGGTGTGTTCGGGAACCCGGTAGCCGGCGCCGAATACCGTCTGGCAGTTGATGGTTCCCAGGTCCGGCCGTACGCCGGGGATGTAGTCGCCGCCGCCGGCCGCCCGCGGAAGCACCGTGTCCTTGAGCTGCATGTACAAGCTCTTCTCGGGGTCCTCAAATCGCTGCTTCCAGTCGAACACCGGCCACTCGGCCGTCTCGGAAACCGGCGCCTCGACGATTATCGGCAGATAGTCGGTCTCCCGGCCGGCCATCACATCGCCGTGACGGCGCCGGGCCGTCCGGACGGCCTCAGCATCAAGCCGATATGCGATCAACTCGCACAGCCGGTCGATAAGTGCACTTACTGACTCGCTCAATAGCCATCTCCCGCAATTGCGACATCGATGCCCCGGAGATTACCGCGCAACCACCCCCGGGCGGAACCCGAAACAGACGCGATCATTCGGGGTTTTCCAGAAGGCCCACGATTTCCGCGGCGAGGTCGTCTTTGTCGCGCTTTGCCCAGGGCAGGAGGACATCATCGGGGGTCAGGACGGCCGCCCGGTCGGCAACCGCGCCCATGGCCGAGGGCGCGTTGACCACGATGAAGTCGGCGTCCTTGGCCGTGAGCTTGCGACGCGCGGCTGCGGACATCCGCTGCTCGTCGCCATCCTCGACAGCGAACGCGACGATTCTCTGGCCCGGCCGGCGACTGGCTGCAACGGCGGCGAGCAGGTCGTCCGTCGGCAGCAGGCGAAGCGTGACCGGGCCTTCGCTTCGGCGAAGCTTGCCCGGTGAGGGCGATTCAGGCGTGAAGTCTCCCACTGCGGCCGCCATCACCAGCACGTCGCAGTCCGGGAAGTGGGATTCGAGTTGTCGCTTAAGCTCCGAGGCGGTAGCGAAGCGAACGACCTCGCAGCCGGCGGGCGGCTCGGCCGGGCACGGCCCCAGAAGCATCATCACCTGGTAGCCGGCGCCGACTGCCGCCGAGGCAATCGCGCAGCCCATCCGTCCGCTGGAGGCGTTGGTTATGAAACGCACCGAGTCTATCGGCTCGCGAGTCGGACCTGCCGTTACGAGTATTCGCATGCCGGCAGCTTACCCACTGCCTCCGCCGGGGTAAACCGGCATCCCGGCGTAGCTTCAGCTACTCATCGGATGATTGGCGCTCATCATCGTCCGCGGTCGGCTCACCGTCTCGCCTGGCCCGTTCCTGCGGCAGCGCCTGCGCATGCACGCCGATGTGCGCCGTGACGGCCAGCTTGAACGCGGTCTCGACAGGGATATCGATTTCCTCCAGGTCTTCCCGCGGCAGGTACAGAAGCGGGCCGCCGATCATATACGCGAACGGGAAATACACCGCCACGCGTTGCCCCTCCCGCTCGGCGGGGATTTCCTTCGGGGCATCGTTTGTCAGCAGCCCCAGCATGGTTACGTTTTGTCCCGGAGGCCGGTACAGCACCGCCCGGCCCATCTTGGCAGAATCGGTGCCGAAGAACTTCATCAGCTCCCGCGCCGAGTTATATACCGCCCTGACACCCGGCAGCCGCTCGAACAACCGGTCCAGCAGACCGATAAAGCCGCGGAACGCCCAGAACCGCGTCAGCAGGCCGACGATGTAGATAGCCGCCAGTATTATGACAGCCCCTACGGCCGGGCCCCACCTGCGCCAGGTCTCGCCCGGTTCGTCCATCAGGCCCAGCCACTCCAGCAGCCGACCCCCCAGCCCGCCGAGCCACGCGCCGGCGAAATATATCACCCAGATCGTAACCGCGAACGGCACGATCACCAGGACGCCGGCAAGAAATATCTTGAGTTGCTTTTTCATGAGCGTTTACTCCGTCCCATATAACGGATGTAGCCCGGGGCATCCGGTTTTACGCCGAAGTGTTTCAGCGCCCTGACCGTGTCGGAGACCGTTCGCAGCGTTTTCTGCAGGTTCATCATGCGGAACACTCGTCTCACCTCACCGCACATCCCGCAGAGGATAAGTTCTCCGTCGGCTTCGGAAATCGCCGTGTTCAAAGCGAGCATCGACACTAGCATCTGAGACGAGATAAACCGCACCTCTGAAAAGTCCAGCACCATCTTCCGCATGCCGGGACGCTTAGCGATTGCGGTCAATTGCGCATTGAGCCGCCCGACCAGAGCAGCGTTAAGAAGGGTCTTTTCCCGTAACTCCACGACAAAGACATCCTCTACATAGAACACCCGGAGACTGTTTTCGGACATTTTCAGACTTTCACTGGACTTAGTAACACAGTCCATCGGCCCTCATCGGCAAGATTCAACCCCAAAGTCAGCCCAACTCGAAGATGGACTGGGTCTTCACCACCGCCAGGTCTTCCGGGAAGGCATGAAAGGTGAAAACGTGAAACTGGTCCGCCTTGGCCTCGTGGTCGATGAACGTGAACGGCGTCAGTGACCGGTTCATCCACATCGGGAACGGCACGAACAGCCCTCTGCGGGCCCCCAGCCGAGCCAGCTCGTGATGGGTCTTGGAATACACCGCTGCGCTCATCGACTCGACCTGGAAGCTCATCATGTAGTTGATTCCGTCGAGCCGCTTGTGTTCGTGGTCGCGTTCGCCCCGGAAAGGCAGTTCCAGCAGCCGCCCGCGCGTAGGCAGTTCCTGACCGGCGTCGGCGGTCAGTTGAACCAGGGCATTGTCGCCCCTGTAGAAGCCGATAACGTGCGCGCAGCCGGTGACCCATATATGGGCCTCGTAGCCGGGCTTGACCACCCGCCGGTCATGGTAGATGTCGAACAGCTCCGGGTGGACCGCCCGCTCAAACAGGTAAAACCGTAATGTCGAAGCACTGATTTTCTGCCCGATGCTCATGGGGCCGCTCCTTACTTCCACCTCCATTATACCCCCCGAGCCGTTACCGGCAAGGGGTCGAGCCGGGGCAAAAACTACGCGAAAACGCGCTGGACGACGACGGCAAATTGCCGTCGCGGCGCTGCTTGACAGAGCCGCCGGCGGGAGTATGCTGATGTGGTTTGCGGCCGGAGCGCCGGCCGCTTCGTGCCAGGAGTATCCCGGTGTCTAACAAACCCGATAATTACACGGTCATCGGACTCCAGTGGGGAGACGAAGGCAAGGGCAAGGTGGTGGACGCCCTGGCCGAGAGGTGCCGCTACGTCGCGCGGTTCTGCGGCGGCGCCAACGCCGGGCATACCATCGTAACCAACGGACAGAAGTACGCCCTGCATCTTATCCCATCCGGGGTCCTGCACGCAGGCACGGTCAACGTCATCGGCAACGGCGTGGCGTTCAACCCGCGCCGAGCCATCGAGGAGATAGACGCCCTCGCCGAACGCGGCACAAAGCTGGGGCCGGACAACCTGCGTATCTCGTCGGCCTCGCACTGCGTGATGCCCTGGCACATGCTTCAGGACACGCTGAGCGAAAGCCGCCTCGGAGAAGGCAAAATCGGCACCACAGCGCAGGGTATCGGCCCGTGCTATTCCGACAAGGCGATCCGCTCGACCGCCGTCAGGACAGGCGACCTTGTTGACGCCGACGCCCTTCGGGCGAAGGTCCGAAGCATAGCCGCCGAAAAGAGCAAGGTATATGCCGCCGTGTACGGCGCCGAGGAACCGCTGGACGGCGACGCCATCGCCGAAGAGTACGTCGAATACGGCCGACGCCTGGCGCCGATGATAGGCAACACCGGCGCCCTGCTCAGAGGCGCCGTGGCTGCCGGGGAGCGGATACTGTTCGAGGGCGGACAGGGCAGCATGCTGGACGTGGACCACGGTACTTTCCCGTTCGTGACCAGTTCGTCGGTAACGGCGTGTGGCGTGCCGACGGGTGCCGGGGTGCCGCCACAGGCTCCGGGGCGGGTCATCGGCGTGATAAAGGCCTATACCTCGCGGGTGGGGGCCGGCCCCTTCCCCACCGAGCAGGACAACGAAATGGGCCAGTACCTCCGCGACCGTGGAAACGAATACGGAACCACCACCGGCAGGCCGAGACGTTGCGGATGGTTCGACGCCGTGGCGGTCCGCTACGCCGCAGAGCTTTCCGGCGTGGATGAACTGGCGCTTTCGCTGCTGGACGTTCCGGCCGGTCTGGACGAGATGAAAATCTGCGTCGGCTACCGTATCGACGGCCGAAGCGTGGGCGACCTCTCGGACGGGGCGGACGAGGCGTTTTCTCCGGATACAATGGACCGCGTCGAGTGCGAATACGAGACGCTGCCGGGCTGGAGTGAGGATATCGGCCAGTGCCGGCGGGTTGAGGACCTGCCCGAGGCGGCACGGGCGTATATCCGTCATATTGAGCAGGCGGTTGGCCGGCCGGTCGGCGTTGTCAGCATCGGCAAGGACAGGCGCCAGACCATTTTCCGCGGCTCACTGGTTGCCGGGGAGGCGACGTGATGGCCGATGTTTCCGCCGAAGCCGTAGCCGCCGCCCGGCGCGAGCTGGGCATCCCCGAAGAGCGGATCCCCCGCTCGGTGGCGATCATAATGGACGGCAACGGCCGCTGGGCCAGGCAGCGCGGCCTGCCCCGGACGGCCGGACACGAACAGGGCGCCAAGGTCGTCCGCAAGATAGTCACCGAGGCCGCCCGGCTGGGGCTGGAGGCGCTGTGGCTTTACAGCTTCTCGATAGAGAACTGGCGTCGGCCGAAGGAGGAAATCGCCGCGCTGATGCACCTTTACGCCGATTACTTCGTCAGCGAACGCCCCACGATTATGGACCATAACGTCCGCGTTCGACATCTGGGCCGGCGCCAGGGACTGCCCCAGCAGGTGCTTGACGACATGGACGAGACCCTCGAGCTTTCCAGGAAGAACACGGGCATGTACCTGTGCCTGGCGCTGAATTACGGCTCGCGGACGGAGATAGCCGACGCCGTACGCCGCATCGCCCAACGCGCCGCCGCCGGCGAACTGGACCCGGCCGAGTTGGACGAACAGATCCTCTCGGCCGAGCTGGATTCTGCAGGAGTGCCGGACCCGGACCTGGTGATACGCACGTCAGGTGAGCTTCGGCTGAGCAACTTCCTGCTCTGGCAGGTCTCGTACGCGGAGTTCTACGTCACGGATGCCTACTGGCCGGACTTCGACGAAGAGCATTTCCGCAATGCATTGCACGCCTACGCCGCCAGAGACCGCCGCTTCGGCGGACTGAAAAAGAGCTGATCCCGGAGCAACGCCGGTGGAGGAACCACCTTCGCCATCGGCGCAGGTCGGGCGGTTTCGACAGGTCGGGGGCTTTAACCGGTAACATGCCGGTAAACGCCGGAAACGACAGGCCCGGCTTACGTTCACCCACTGCCCAGCCACCTACGCACTTGTATCCAATCG
>PUND01000024.1 GCA_003551645.1 Phycisphaerae bacterium
ACAAGAGTAAGAGCACAGGTGATAAAGTAACAATTGCACAGTTGGCGGAAGAATATGATGTCCGCCCCCAGAAGCTTCGGGCACTTATAAGGGAAGCTGGTTTTAAGGCTCCCGCTACAAACATCGAGGGATTTGGCCCGAAGGCTAAGTATGAATGGGACGAAGGCTCTGACGAGCTCAACAAAGTTAGAAAGGCCATTGAAGCTGCTCTGAAAGCAGAGTAAGCCTCATCTTTAATTCCTCCTTCAGGGGCCCGGGAACTTGCCTCCCGGGTCTCTTTGTCTGAGTTTTCTTCTTAGGACCCCATTTACAAACGGGGGGTTCTATGGTATGATTTATATAAGGCTAAAACCTTTTTTTCTTTATCGGTAATCTGAGGACCCCAGAGGTCCTCTTTCGTATGCGTAAAAACTCACCAGGAGGTAAATATTATGCCACTTTTTAAAATTCCAAAGTTTAAACAGCTACCTAGAAAAGCCCCCCAGACCAAACAGGTAGCAGGTATGACGGAAGAACAGGTTGAAAGGATGGACTGGAGACTGCTCACAGAAGAGCAGCTAGACGAACAGTTTACCAAGAATGATCTGGTCCAGATCCTCAACCATCTGGGTGTGGAACATGATAAAAGGCAATTAAAGCCTGAATTAATTGAGCTTCTTAAAGCCACTAGCTAGGAGGAATTTCAATGGCTAAGAAGAAAAAGAAAACCCCCGAACCGGAACAACAAGCAGCTCGCAGGAGACGCCAAGATAGGTTCTTGGCTGCGTTCGGGGAGAGGGGTACTTTATCCGCTGCGGCGGAAGCTGCGGGTGTATCAAGACGCCGGCACTATCAGTGGATGGAGCTTGACCCCACATACCCTGAGCGGTTCGTCGAAGCCCAGGAAATAGCCAACGAGAACTTGGAGAAGGAAGCTCGTAGACGTGCTGTTGAGGGGTGGACAGAGCCTATCTTCTACGAAGGTATGCACGTTGGTGACAAGCCTAAATACTCTGATAGACTGCTTGAGTTCTTGATGAAGGGTAACCTTCCCGAGAAGTACAAGGAACGTTATGAGAACGTAGGAGAACCTGAAAGACACGTAAATTATAACATTGATCTTACTCAACTTTCTGATGAGGAACTCAGGACGCTGGACAAGATGGCTGATAAAATAGGAGGCGCCCATGAGTAAGAACCTTAAGAAGTTGATGAAAGACTTAAAGCCACAGTCTGCTGAACTTAAGCGAAAAGTTAAAGCAGAACTGTGGAGGCGTAATTGTCTGGAGTTCATTGAAGAAGCTATTAACATCGAGGACAGAGACGCCGTTGGATTAGCAATACCTTTTAAACTGTGGCCGGCACAGGCTAACGTTGTAAGTACATTTTTAACTGAACGGTTAACTATCGTTCTTAAGGCCCGCCAGCTTGGCTTAACGTGGCTCGCGTTGGCGTACGCGGTGTGGAATATGGTATTCACATCCGGCTTTTCCGCCATCGCTCTTAGTAAGAGAGAGGTTGATGCTAAGGAGCTGGTAAGACGGGTTGAGTTCATTTTGAGGTATTTACCCGACTGGATGATCAGGGAGAAGAAGAATAAGCCCAGGGGGTGGAAAGGTCTTTTATGGTCCTCCACCTCTTTATCTGTTACGATAGAACACCACAAACAAGAAGCGGCTTGGTTTCAGAGTCTAACAGCCTCTCGAGACTCAGGTCGTTCTTTTACCGCTAGTTTGGTTATCTTAGATGAGTGGGCCTTCCAGCCTTTTGCGGAAGATATTTATACCGCAGCCTACCCCTCTATTAACCGCCCCGATGGGGGCCAAGTTATCGGGCTGAGTACCGGACGAAGAGGGACATTCTTTGAGAAGATGTGGAATGGGGCTGTTAACAAGGAAAACAGCTTCGTGCCGATCTTCTTAAGTTGGAGAGCAGACCCCAGGCGTAATGATCAGTGGCACGAAAAAACTAAAACTGATCTCCCGACAACATTCAGGGCGGAATACCCGGAAACGATGGATGATGCCTTTACCGTGGGTGAAGGGGCTTTCTTCCCCCAATGGGATCCGGACTTTCACATCCTTGATGAACCGGGTTGGTATCCGCCACCAGAGTGCCAGATACACTGCGCCTATGACCCTGGATATGGGTCCCGAGCATGTTTCAAATGGTATGCGATATTTCCTGGAAGGCCTACTACTATAATAGGTTATAGAGAATACTATCCACACCAAGTATCAGATCCAGAACAGGCTAAAACTATTGTGGAGATGAGCAAGGACCCCCACGGGGTTCCTGAGAATATATTAAGTATACGAGCTGACCCCTCGGCCTGGAATAAACAGAGCGGGACGGGGCAGAGTACTGCGGAGGTTTTTGCTGAACACGGCCTCACCCTTTTAAGGGGGGACAACGACCTTAGTAATGGTTGGAGAAGACTGCATCAGTGGTTAGCTATTAGGTATGATGAAGAAGGAAACAAGCTTCCTCCTCTGCTCCGATTCACCAGGGGGTGTGCTAATACTATTCGCACCTATCCAGCCTGTGAACAGAGTGTTACAAACCCAGAGGACATATCTAATAAGTCTGAACACCACGCCCAAGATACGGATAGGTATTTGATCATGGGTAGACCAGAAGTATCAGATGCAGACTTTATATTTAGTGGACATTATCGTGGAAAGTATGATGAACGCGTTAGTTTTGATGAAGAAGATTACCGCGATGAGTTGGAAGATGCAGGTGATTTTGGTGAGTTAACATTTTATTCTTAAAAGGAGGCATTCTTATGAGCATATTTCTAGGTATGCTCGCAGCTTTCGGTATTGGCTATATAATAGGTTTTATTTCTAGAGAATTACAAACTATGCTGTACTACACCGCAGCTTCGATGAGAGCTCGAAGACAGGCTGCTGTAGATGAAGCCTACGACAAAGCGGTGGCCGAAGCTGATGAACGAGAGATGGGGGGTCTTCCCGATCCAGAAGCGGTTGAGAAGGATACTCCCGAAGAAGAGGAAGACAGGCAGGAAGAAGAGAAACGAAAAGGTATTAAAACATTCTTTAGTTAGGAGGCTTAATGATGGCGGTTCATAAGTGTTCCCATTGTGGAACGGAATACCCAAGTAAAAAGAAAATGAGGGCCTGTATCTTTTCACATTTAGCGGAAGAGGAAGATTCAACTCCGACGACAAATCCCACTGACGGGGAACTGTTGACTGATGAAGAAGAACTGGACGAAGAAGAGCAAGTCGAGGATGAGATAGCAGAAATAGAAGAACATCTGGAAGAGGATGATGAAGAGACACCGGAACAGGAAGAACAGAGAGAAGAACTGCAGGAGGCAGGAGCTGAACCTGACACAGAGTTCTACATGAAGAAGCCTGTTGTGGTTCAAGCTTATCAGACTCCGGTGGAGAAGAAGATAGAGACTCTAGAAGGCACCATGACTGCTAATCCGGGGGACTGGATTATTACGGGGGTGGCTGGAGAACAATACCCCTGTAAACCAGAAATCTTTGAAAAGACTTACGAACGGTGTGATGGTGAGATTAAACCTGTTATTATTCCTCGTCGTCTATGTCCAAAAGAGCTTGAGTACTTGGCGACAGAACAACTTCTCACTGTGAAGGTTCAAGGAGTTCTTACTAAGAACTATGAGATAGATGTTAAAGACGTCGAGTTTATGAGGAGGTAATAATATGCCAGATCGACACGGAGGCAGCACTAGATTTAGGTCTGCTACTAATATAAATCACTCACGGACTCAACCACCGGCATCGGGTATTCCTCGTAACCCAGGACGTCCCCAGGGACGACGGGATACTATGCCTAGAAACCGGGGAGATAGTCCTCAGAAAACTGGGATTCCTGCTTGGGCTAAAGCCTTTATGCAGAAACAAGGAACTCCAGATTGGGCTAAAAGAGAAGCTCAAAAACATAGAACGGGTTATGCTCCTCCTCCGGAAGGTACTATGCAGATTCATCCTTACCCCTATTCAGAAGAAGGTATGAGGGGCGTTCCTACTCAACCTAGTCCTCAACCTGAGGAGGGTACTATGCAGATCCACCCCTATCCCTATTCAGAGGAAGGTATGAGAGGCGTTCCCACTCAATCCGAGGAAGGTACTGTACGTGATCATAGAGTGAGGCCCGGGGATCCCTATTCTGAAGAGGGCATAGTAGGGGGATTTGCTCCCAGAACTCCGGATTATGTGGAGATGCCGGCTATTAGTCCTGAGAGACAAGACCATGCTCAAACTACGGCTGATCTTCGTAAGAGGTTGGCGATGTTTAGGGGGCTTAGGAGATAATGGCCATAACAGAGGAAAGAATAAACGCGGAACAGCGTGGTTTTGGGAAACATTATGATGAGGTCCAGAAGTGTCAAAAATGGTTTGATCTGGACAAAGACCACAAAGCCGCTATCACCAAAGAGTTTGAAGAGATGTATAAACTCTACAAGGGTGACCATTGGGATTTAGAAGGACCCACCGGACAAATACTAAGAACCCCCACACAGAAGAAAGCTCGGCCCAACAGTGTGGAGAATGTTTGCTTTGCTTTAATAGAGGGTCTTGTAGCAGAATTTGCCGAGGATATTGAATTAGTTGATTATCCCGTAAATTCCGAGGATGAGCATGGCGCGTCAATGATGACAGACATAAAGAAATTCCTATTTTATAAAAACAAGTTTAAAAAGGAACGCGCTAAATGGCTCCGATATTTTTTCGGGTATGGTACGGGTATATGGCATCCCTTCTGGGACCCCTCTTGGAGGGGGGGAAGAGGACCCAATCATTGGGAGGGTGAGATACGTATTCATGCCGCCCATCCTAAATCTATATTCCCGGATGCTAGGTGTTTTGAAGACATTGAGGAAGGACGACGTATTCATAAAGCGTATTATCCCACACAGGAATATATCAAGGAAAAGTTTGGTGTGGAAGTTGATGAAGACATTGTAGATGAGAGTCTCATCATAGGAGAAGAACTAGGGACTTTAGCTTTAAGTGAACAGGGAGAAGGTAGAGCTTTATTAGTAGAAACCTGGTATAAGGGTGAGCCTCTTATAAGAGAGCGTGGAGAAAAGAACAAGGGAACGGGCTTACACGTAATATGGTGGGCCGGTGAAGAGGGCGTTTATTTAGGCCATGATAATTATGTTTACTATGAGCCTGATGAAGACCCTCAGTTCCCCTTTATCTTTCGCCAGAGATATCCTCGAGAAAATAGCGTTTGGGGATTTGGTGATCTTTATGGTCTTAAAAACCCTCAAATTACTCTTAATAAAACCGCTGAACTTATCATCGAAGGCCATATGCAATCTGCTCTTGGACAGACCTTGTTTCTGGAGCAGGCCTTTACACCTCGACAACGAAAACTTATTGAAGAATATGGTACTATGCCAGGGATCTGGATTCCGTGTAAAGATCCCGCCGCTGTTAACCGTATTCATGGACAAAGTGTCCCTGAGTCTTTACCCCATGAAACTACACGCCTACAAAACTTCATGGAGACCCACGTTGGTAGATTTGATATATCTCAGGGTAGAACCCCAGGAAGTGTGACGGCGTTTAGGGCCTTGGACCTGCTTGCTGCTAGAGCACAAGTTAGATTAAGGTCAGCTGAAGAAGAGATTATCGGTGGTTATGAAGACCTTGGGACTTTCGTTAATCAGCTTATTACTCTTTGTTACACTGAAAAGAGAGCCTATCGTATTCTCGGCGAAGACCGTCGAGATGATGATCAAGAACCTGGAAAAGAACAACAGCGTCCTAAATACGGGACTTATGATCCTGACGACTTTAAGAAGGTTTACTTTTATGGTCCGCCTTCTGTTGTGATGAGTTGGGAAGACTTTGAAGAATGGGGAGGTGAAGAACACGCAGAACTAGAAGGATATGATAAGGGAGAAGATTATGAAATTTATTGTCCACAATATGACTCCTTCTGCAAGGTGTCTACTACGATGCCTTCCGACCGGATGTTCTACTTGGAGATAGCCAAGGAATTATTTGCCACTCAGTTGATTGATGAGGAAACATTCTGGTATGTGATGGATCGTGGTAAATTCCCACCTTACGAGGATTTACAAAAGAAAATACAGGAAAGAGAAGCTATGATGCAGCAGCAAATGCAGCAGCAACAGCAACAAGAACAACAGATCATGGAAGCAGAAACTACCGCTGAAGCACAGACCCAGTCCGAGGAGATGCTTGAAGAAGCAGCAGCGGCGCATTTGGAAGCAATCTTCTCGGCTAATCCGGAGAGTGCTGAACAATTCCTTAGTTTGACTCCAGATGAACAACAGAACGTAGTTAATATGGTAAGAGAGAAAATGCGCCAAGGCCACGGCGGCCCAACAGCCGGTTAGACCTTTACAGCCGACGGGCTCAAAACGGTGATTTATTAAACTTATAGCCGACGGGCTTTAAACGGAGGTACATAATGAAAGACATTATGGAGAAATTAGGTATTCTTTTTGCAGGCGGTGGGGGAAACCCCAAGAATCAGGAACCACCTGACGCCGAGGTGGACAACCCGGACGTAGATGATCCCGAAGAGGATGATCTGGACCTGTCGAAGATCTTTGAAGAAAATGAAGAAGCTGACGAAGATGACGATGATGAGATTGATACTGGGGAAGAGGAAGAAACTGAGGAAGATGAAGAGGATGACGAACCCGAAGAAAAACCTGAAGATAAGCAGACTAAACAGCCTCCTAAACAGCAGGAACCGCAGAAAAAGCCGGAAAAAACTTTCACCCAGGAAGAAGTCAACCGGATGATTCAGGAACGACTTAATCGACAACGCAAACAATTTGAACAATCATACGAACAGGTCAACAGTAAGTTAGCTGAACTTGAGCGGCTCACAGGAATGGATGTGGACAGCATTGCTACTAATATCCGACAAGCTCAAGTGAAGGCTCGAGCAGATGACTGGGGGATTTCGGAGGACGAAGCTCGAAACATTCTCGAAAACGAACAGAAAGCTCAGAAGATGGAACACCAGTTGAAGCAGCAACAGCAGCAGAACGAACAGACCCAGAGAATGGTTAATTACGACCGCGATAAGCAGAAACTCATGTCTAAGTATCCCCAGATCAAAGGATATGAGAAAGAGATAGATGAGTTTGCTCAGAATGGTGCGGCTCTGAACTTTGAGCCTGCGATGAAGTATGTCTTAGGCCAGGCTATCTTAGAAGGTAAGATAGATGTGGAAAAAGACGTGGAGCAGAAGGTTCTGGCCAATACCAAGA
>PUND01000040.1 GCA_003551645.1 Phycisphaerae bacterium
CGATACGAGAGATGTCGCATCCATGCCGACCTCCCGGTCTCTTGTCTTCACAACAATGACATCGGGTTGTCGGCATGTTTTTTATCAGCACAAAACGACCTTAAAACTGGCTAAAGTCCACTGCTGCTGAGTATCGGCATATACGTGGCCTTGCCGCTGGTGGCCGGGTACTTCTCCCGTAAGTGGATCATCAGGGCCAGGGGACATGCGTGGTTCGAGTCGAAGTTCGTGCATTACCTGACGCCGGTTTCGATCGTGGCGCTGCTGGCGACGCTGGTGCTGCTGTTCAGCTTCAAGGGCGACGAAATCGTCCGGAACCCTCTGACCATACTGTGGATCGCGATTCCGCTGTTCATCCAGACCTGGCTGATCTTCGGCGTCACCTACGCCGTCGCCCGGCTGCTGCGGTTCCGTTACGAGGATGCGGCCCCTTCGGCGATGATCGGGGCGAGCAATCACTTTGAGGTCGCTATCGCCACAGCGACCATGCTCTACGGACTTGGCAGCGGCGCCGCGCTGGCGACCGTCGTGGGCGTGCTCATTGAGGTCCCGGTCATGCTGATGCTGGTGAAGGTCTGCCTGCGGACTCGACGGTGGTTTAGATCGGCCGAGCCCGGTCTGAACCGTCAGTCAGCAACATCTTTGAACAGTTGAGCCGGCGCTGATGGCGGCGCGGACTCCCGAAAGCTCTTGCGCCTTCGCAAAGATGGGACGGGTAACACAATCTGATGAAGTTACACCCATATCGTTACCGCGCCGCCTGACGGCCCGCCCGCAAAACTGTCTTCCCGCCGTCTAAAAGAGCGTCGGCTCGTCGTCCTCATCCGGCGTCAGGTCGCCGCTGCGTTTGTAAAGGACGGTTCCCAGCGAGCGATTGAAGCGGGTGAAGGTCGCCTCGGCGTCGGGGTCGTCGGCTATCTGGTTGGCGGTCATGAATATCTTGGCGTCGAGGTTGTCCAGGTAGTGGATGAAGTAGGCCTCGGGCACCGCCGGCAGCTTGGGCGAGCCGTACTCGTGCACGCCGTGGTGTGAGAGGATGATGTGCTGAAGCAGCGTCAGCGTCCGTTCGGGGAACGTTTCGCCGTTTTCCTCCGAAAGCTCGCGGGCCTTCTCGTGTGTCCAGATGACCGCGATGGTGATATGCCCGACGAGCTGCCCGCGGTCGGTGTAGCTGATGGTGGTCCCGCCGGCAAGCTCGGCCGCCTTGCCGATGTCGTGCAGGAAGATTCCGGCCAGCACCAGGTCCGGGTTGACCTGCGGATAAAGCGGCAGGAGCATCCTGGCCGCCCGCGCTACGTTGAGCGTGTGCTCCAGCCAGCCGCCGATGAAGGCGTGGTGCATCTGCATCGCCGCCGGTGAACGCTTCAGCGCCGCGACCAGCTCGCGGTCCTCCACGAACTTCTTTATCAGCCGGCGGAGCGGGCGGTCCTTGATGTCCCGCAGGATCTCCAGAAGCTCCGACCACATCTGCTCGACGTCACCCTCGGTCACGGCCAGGTAATCGCCCAGGTCCACCTTCTCCGGCGAGACCGGCCGGCATGCGTCGATGATCAACTGAAGGTTGCCCTTGTACTCGTCGGTCCGGCCCTTGACGTGCAGGAAGCCCTCGACCGGTATGCTGTCGAAGATGCCCTGGGATGCCTGCCACATCCGCGCGGGGACATCGCCGGTGCGGTCGGTCAGCGTGCAGGTGATGTACAGGTCCCCGTTGCGGCTGGTCCGCAGGTCCTTCTCGCGCACCAGGAACACCTCATCAAGGGTCATCCCCGGTCGGAGCTTGTTGACGTATATTCGTTCGCCTTCCATTGTGGTCAAAGTGTACCAGCGTCCGGACGCCTTGCAAATATCGCGTCCTCCGGCTATAAGCGCGGACCTTTCAGAGAGGCCCGAATGTGAGATACTCCAAGCTGCTGATACCGACTGTAAAGGAAGTGCCGGCCGAGGCGGAAATCCCCTCGCACAAGCTGATGATACGCGCTGGTTTCATCCGCAAGGTCGCCAGCGGGACATACACCTACCTTCCTCTGGGCTGGCGGTCTTTGCGGAAGATTATGCGGATCGTCCGCGAGGAGATGGACGCGGCCGGGGCCCAGGAGATACTGCTGCCGATAATCCAGCCGATGGAGCTTTGGCAGAAGACCGGCCGGGACGTGGTCTTTCGCGACATCATGTGCCGATTCACCGACCGTCACGGCCGGGACAACGTACTCGCCCCGACCGCGGAGGAGGCGGTTACCTTCTTGGCCGCCGGTGAAATCCGCAGCTATAAGCAGCTCCCTGTGAACCTCTACCAGATAAGCCAGAAGTTCCGCGACGAGTTCCGCCCGCGGTTCGGCGTCCTGCGAAGCAGGGAGTTCATCATGAAGGACGCCTATAGCTTCGACGCGACCGTCGATGGCCTGGATGAGTCTTATAACGCGATGTACCGGGCATATCGGCGCATCTTCGACCGCTGCGGTCTGAAATACGCCGTCGTGGAAGCCGAATCCGGCGGCATGGGGGGTTCGGACACCGAGGAGTTCATGGTCCCCTGCGACGCCGGCGAGGACATCATCGTCGCGACCGCCGACGGCGACTACGCCGCCAACCTGGAGCGGGCCGAGGTGGACCCGGTCGAGCCGGGCGACGATGTGCTCAAGGCCCGCGACGAAGCGCCACCGCTCGAAGAGGTCCACACCCCCGGCGTCGGCAGTATAGAGGCGATCTGCGAGTTCCTCGGCACACAACCGCCGGAGATGATAAAGACGCTCATCTATACCACCGGCGACACGACTGCCGTCGCGCTTGTCCGCGGCGACCACGAGATAAACGAAAACAAGCTCACCCGCGCCCTGGAGGCCGAGGCACTGGAGCTGGCCGACGCCGAAACCATTAGCGAGGTTTCCGGCGCCGAGGTCGGCTTCGCAGGCCCGCAGGGGCTTCTCGACACCGGCAAGATCGACCGGCTGGTGGTGGACTACTCAGTGGCCGCCATGGCGGCGGGCGTGACCGGGGCGAACAAGACCGACTACCACGTTCGCAACGTGGTCCCGGGACGGGACTTCCCGCTGGAGGGCGACAGTGTGCTGCTTGCGGACATCCGCAACGCCGTCGAGGGCGACACCCGCGAAGGCAAGCCGCTGACCTTCGCCCGCGGGACCGAGGTCGGTCACGTATTCAAGCTCGGCACCAAGTACAGTCGGGCGCTGGGGGCGACCTTCCTGGATGAAAACGGCGCCGAGCAGCCGTGCATCATGGGCTGCTACGGCATAGGCGTGAACCGGATACTCGCCGCGGCCATCGAACTCGGCCACGACGATAAGGGCTGCATACTCCCGGCGAGCATCGCGCCGTTTGAGGTGGAGGTCCTCCAGCTCGGCGCAGGCGAGCAGGTTGTCCGGACCGCCGAGGGCATCCACGAAGAGCTGTCCGCCGACGGCGTGGACGTGCTGCTGGACGACCGTGACGCCCGGCCGGGTGTGAAGTTCAACGACGCCGACCTTATCGGGATACCGCTGCGGGTGGTGGTCGGCGAGCGCGGGCTGAAGGACGGAACAGTCGAACTGCGAAGGCGAACCGACGCCGAGCCGACGGCCGTGCCCGTCGAGCGGGCGGCGGATGAGGCCCGCCGGATGCTCCAGGAACTTAAGCGCCCCCTGCAGGTTTAGAAACCCACGGCGCCGCTTGTAACGACGGCATGGCCAAACCACGCAACAAGCCGGTCGACTACCTCCAGTATGTCGTGGTGCGCATCATAAGCTTCATCTTTCACTGTGTGGGGCTGGAGTCGAACTACCGCACGGCCCGCTGGCTGGGAGACCTGCTGTACAAGTTCGACCGCAAGCACCGCGTGCGGGCGCTGGAACACCTGCGGCGCAGCTTCCCGCACTGGGACGAACAGCGTCTCTGCGAAACGGCCCGCCTCTCGTTCCGCCACCTGATGTATCTCGGCGTGGAGATGGTCTTTACCCCCCGGCTTGTGACGCCCTACCTGTGGCGACGCCACATCCGGCTCAAGGGCACCGAGCGGTTTGTGCGGATACTCCTGCGGCGCGACCGACCCGTGATACTGATTACCGGGCACTACGGCGGCTGGGAGGTCGCCGGTTACACGCTGGCCGCGCTGGGCTTCAACACCGTCGCATTGTATCGCCCGCTGGACAACCCCTACATGGACGCCTACGTCCGCGACGTCCGCCAGAGCCGCGGGCTGCGACTGCTCTCAAAGAAGGGAGCGACCGAGGAAATGGACAACATCATGTCGGCGCGCATCCCGGTGTCCTTTGTGGCCGACCAGGACGCCGGCCGAAAGGGGCTGTTCGTGGACTTCTTCGGCCGGCCCGCCAGCACCTACAAGGCCCCCGCCCTTCTGGCAATGCAGTACGAGGCCCCGGTGGCCGTCGCGACGGCCAGGCGTCTGGACAAGCCCTTCTCCTTCGAGATAGAGATTCAGCGGATAATCGAGCCGCATGAATGGGCCGATGCCGAAGACCCCCTGCGGTGGATAACCCGCGCATACAACAAGGCACTCGAAAAGGGTATCTGCAAGGCGCCCGAGCAGTACCTCTGGGCCCACCGGAGGTGGAAACACCGTCCCGGCGGCCGGAAAGCCGACTTTGACGGAATCGCCTGAGTTGGCGCTTCGTTAACCAGGTAACCAGTTGAGCCGTTGAACAGTTTGCAGCCGAGTCGGCCACTTGTTCCTGGTTACAGGTTACGTGTTACGGGCTCCTGGCTCCTGGTTTCCGGCTTGCCTGTCACCATCGTTTCATCAGCGCCAGTCCGTTCCCGCCGCGCTGGGGGTCGGTGTACGGCACCACATCCATGCCCAGCAGGCGAGCTTCGCGGTTCCGCGAGACGGCGTGTCCGATGGCGATGCCAAGAAAAGCACCGGACACCACGTCGGACAGATGGTGCCTGTGCGAGTCGATGCGTTGGTAGGCGACGAATGTCGCGAACCCGTACATCGGCACGCCCACCCACGGCCCGTATGATTCGTGCATGACCGTCGCCAGACAGAAGCTGCTGGAGGTATGCCCGCTGGGCCAGCCGAGCCGGTCGCCATCGGGCCGGCGTGTGTTCACGATCGCCTTCAGTGCGAACGTGGTAGCGCTGTTGATGGTCAGCGCGTTAATTAGGGTTTTGGACACTTCGTAGTTGCGGGAATCGCCGTGGGCGAGCGAAGTGGCGTACATCACGCCGGCGACGGGGAAGTGAACCACCGGGCTGCCGAGGACCTCGCCCGCGGTATCCAGAGCGGAGGGAAGCTGCGGCCCGCGCCTGGTGTAGTGGTCCTCAACGCAGTCATCGCCGGCGGCTCGCAGCGTGGCCGCCGATCCGGCAAGGGCAAAAAGAACCAGCGAGTTCGGATTGGTTATGGTGGCCCTGGCGTCGTCCCAGAGCGTGGTCGGCCGGTCCTTCATATCGCGCCCGACTGTCCGCCAGAAATCGTCCGGATACGCAGGCCCATAACGCCGGGACCAGTGCGGCGCCGAGGTTTCTTCCGGCTCAGATACCGATTGCCTAGCGGAGGGGGCTTCCTCCACGGCCGCGGCAAGCACCGGTTTCGCGTTGGCTTCGGCGGCATCAGTCCGCCGGACCGGCGCCGACGGGGCCGGCTGCCGTTCGTACCTGGCCAGCGCTCGCCTCATGTCGATTCCGGCCCGCCGACTGTCGGCACAGCCGAGAGCCGCAAACGCCGTCACCGCACAGAACAGCAGAAGCTTTCGCATGTCCGTCTCCTCTCGCCCGGTTCGCGTCGCACACACGGATTCCGTCGGCCAGGCACAGGCCGGAACCTGGGCGAATAGTACACGGCCGGCGGGGCGATTGAGAACACGAATTGCACAAACTTCCGACGCGCCCGGCCTGACAGTGAGGCGACTTCGACGCCGTGTTGGGTTCGCCAGACCGTCAAGCAAAGCAAAGCGGGGATGCACAGGATTCAGAGGATTTGCCACGAGGCCCACGAAGAACACAAAGATCACGAGATCTTCACTGGACAGCCGCGGCAGGCACGCTTCAAAGCGTTCCGTATTCGTGGCCTTCAAGCTTCCTGATTGGCGCGAGACAGGCGGCGTGGAATGCGACGGGCAAGCCGCCTGCGTTCCCGCGAACTCCGGCATCGCGACCAAGCTACGGCCTGGCCGCGCGTTGTTTTAGTTCGCGGCTGATTCGCATCGCGCACCAGTCCCGGCCGCACATGGAGCAGAAGTCGGAGTCGTCCTCTACGTCCCGCGTGCGGATTTCGCGTGCGGTCTCGCCGTCGAACGCGAGCCGGAATTGCTCGGCCCAGTCGAACTCGGCCCGCGCGTCGGCCATCCGGTCGTCCCAGTCGCGAGCGCCGGGCAAGCCGCGGGCCACGTCGGCCGCGTGGGCGGCTATCTTGTACGCGATGCAGCCCTGTTTGACGTCTTCGGGATTCGGCAGCGAAAGGTGCTCGGTGGGCGTAACGTAGCACAGGAAGCTGGCGCCGTGGAAGGCCGCCGCCGTGGCGCCTATGGCCGAGGTGATGTGGTCGTAGCCGGGGAACACGTCCGTGACGACTGGGCCGAGCACGTAAAACGGCGCGCCGTCGCAGATTTCCTGCTGGCGGGTCATGTTCATCTCTATCTGATCGAACGGCACATGCCCCGGGCCTTCGACGATTGT
The DNA here is from genome assembly GCA_003551645.1 of Phycisphaerae bacterium. Lineage (GTDB taxonomy): Bacteria > Planctomycetota > Phycisphaerae > SM23-33 > SM23-33 > PUND01. The sequence continues at coordinate 6,631 of PUND01000040.1, forward strand.
CTGTACGCCCGACTCGCGCGCACGGTACACCAGCTCGCCCAGCGTATGAAGCTCCGCGAACTGCGCCTCATCGGAAGCATCTGCCAGACAGCCCGGCCGAAGCCCGTCGCCCAGCGAATAGGCGGCGTCGTACTCGCGGAGAATGGCGCTTACCTCGTCGAACATCTCATACAGGGGGTTCTGACTGTCGTGGTGGACCATCCACTTTGCCAGCAAGCTGCCGCCTCGTGACACGATGCCCAGCCGCCGCTTGTACGCCGGAGGCAGGTGCTCGCGGAGGATTCCTGCATGGATAGTAAAGAAGTCCACACCCTGCTCGGCCTGGCGGCGGATGGCCGAGAGTATGTCCTCGCGGGTTACCTCCTCTATGGGTTTGTCGGCGATGACCGAGTAAAGCGGCACGGTCCCGAGCGGCACGCGGCTGTGGGCCAGCAGAAAGCCGCGGATATCGTCCAGGTCGCCGCCGGTGGAGAGGTCCATCACGGCGTCGGCGCCGCAGCGGATTGCCCAGTTGAGCTTGAGAAGCTCGTGCTCTTTGCAACTGCTGATGGAGGAGGTCCCGATGTTCGCGTTTATCTTGGTGCTCACTGCCCG
>PUND01000104.1 GCA_003551645.1 Phycisphaerae bacterium
ACTTCCTTCAGACCCCGCCTCACGGCGGCAGCCCTTGCTGTTTGGCTAACGGTTCCTGTCATCAAGGTCCGTAGAGGACTTGCACCTCCAAGTCATCGCGCCATGCCCGGCGCACATAAAAGCAGGCCGACCGGCGGGGTTACCGCCAACGGCCTTTATGACTGTTGCTTTGCTTTAAGGTGCGTATAATGTTTTCCAAGCGTCGCACCACGCCGTTGGGCGGCGGAGCCGCGGACCCAATCTCACCGTGAAACACAAGCGAAGGGAGCCGTTAGAAATGAAGGCGATAGTTGACCGAGACACGTGCACCGGATGCGGGCTTTGCCCGGAGACCTGCCCGGAGGTGTTCGAGCTGGACGACGAGGGGCTGGCGATAGTCAAGGCCGACCCCGTCCCCGCCGACGCCGAGGATTCCGCGCGGGAAGCCGCGGACGTCTGCCCCGTAGAGGCCATTACAATTCAGGACTGACCGCCGAACGCGCGGTCAGTTTGACTCAGCAGATGCAGAGCGCCGCCGCGGCGGTTCCCCTTACTTCTTGCGCTTGCGCTTCCGCCGGTCGCGCTGTTTCTTGGTCAGTCGCTTGGACCGCTTCTTGACCTTGAATTTGGGCGTTGCGCCGCTCATCCCCATCTGCCCCATCTGCTGGGCCATTCGCATGCGGTCTTTGGTGCCCATACCGGCCATCTGCTGCATCATGCCTGAGGCCATGTTGAAGCTCTTGACCAGGCCCGACACATCCTGCGGCTGGGTTCCGCTGCCGCGGGCTATCCGGCGCCGCCTGGAGCCGTCTATGATTTCAGGGTTCCCGCGTTCCTCTGCGGTCATGGACTGTATGACGGCCTCCATCTGTTTGACCTCGTCGTCGCCGAGGCCCATACCCTCCATCTGACCGCCACCCATGCCGGGCATCATCTTCATGATGTCCTTCATGGGACCCATCTTTCGCATCTGCTTCATCTGGCCGAGGAAGTCGTCAAGGTCGAACCGGCCCTTGGCCATCTTCTCCTGCATCTTTTCGGCCTGTTTTTCGTCGAATTCCTGCTGGGCCTTCTCGACCAGCGACACAACGTCGCCCATGCCGAGTATCCGCCCGGCCATCCGGTCCGGGTGGAACTCTTCCAGGGCGTCCATCTTCTCGCCGACGCCGATGAACTTGATGGGCTTGCCGGTGACGGCCTTTACCGAGATCGCCGCGCCACCGCGGGCGTCGGAATCGAACTTGGTCAGGATAACGCCGTCCAGTTCCAGGCGCTCGTTGAACTCCTTCGCGGAGTTGACGGCGTCCTGGCCGGTCATGGAATCGCAGACCAAGTATATCTGGTGCGGGTTGACGGCGCGGGAGATGTCCTGCACCTGCTTCATCATCTCCTCGTCAACGTGCAGCCGGCCCGCGGTGTCGATGATCACCACGTCGCGGTCGTTCTTCCGCGCCCAGTCGATGCTCTTGCGGGCCACCTTGACGGGGTTTTTCTCGCCCTCGATTTTGAAACACGGCACGGAGGCCTGCTCGGCCACGATGCCCAACTGCTCGACGGCGGCCGGCCGCTGGAGGTCGCATGCCACCAGCATCGGCTTCTTACCGTCGCGGCGGATGCAGTGGCGGGCGAGCTTGCCGCAGGTGGTGGTCTTGCCGCTGCCCTGCAGACCGGCCATGAGGATTATCGTCGGCGGCGGGCTGACGTAGTAAATCCGCGGGTCCACCGGCCCCATAAGTTCGATTAGCTCGTCGTGGACCAGCTTGACCATAACCTGGCCGGGGTGCAGCGACTTGATGACTTCCTGCCCGCTGGCCTTTTCCAGGACATCGTCACAGAACTTCTTGACGACCTCGTAGTTGACGTCCGCCTCCAGAAGCGCGGTGCGGACTTCGCGCATGGCGTCCTGGACGTTCTTTTCGGTTATGCGCCCCCGGCCCGAGAGCCGGCGGAACACGTCGCTGAATCTGTCGGTAAGCGCTTCAAACATGGTCTGTCAGCATACCAGAGCAGCGGGGTTTTCCAAAGGCCGTCGGCGGCGGTGGCGACGCCGGGCTTCGGGTATCGCAGGCGGTCGGGACGTCAGAAATACTTCTGAAGCAGGACGCCGTAGCGCTGCCTGGTCTGCTCGGAAATCCTTCCGCGGTCGGTCCAGACGGCCATCTCCATCGCGCCGTGGGCCGGGGACGGCTCGTCGGCGATTTCGGCGAACCGCTCGGCGGCTTTCTTAATCAGCCCGATGGCGTTTTCCGTCGCGGCCGTCAGGTTGCCGATTATCTCCTTGAGCAGCTCGTGCTTGTCCAGCTCGCCGGGCGTCGGCCGCCAGCAGTCGTAGTCGCTGGGTAAGCAGACCAGCGCGTATGCGAGTTCCGCCTCGCGCGCCAGCTTCGCCTCGGGCATGCAGGTCATGCCTATCAGGTCGCCTCCCCAGCTTCGGTGCATCTCGCTTTCGGCGCGGGTGGAAAAGGCCGGGCCTTCCATGCAGATATACGTCCCGCCGTCGTGGACGGGGGTATCCACCGCATCGGCGCAGGACAGCAGGTGTTTGCGAAGAACAGGGCAGAACGGGCTGGACAGCTCGACGTGAACCGCCAGATCGCCGCCGAAGAACGTCGGCTCGCGGCGGCAGGTCTTGTCGATGACCTGGTCGGGTATTACCAGATGCCTGGGGGCGATTTCCTCCCGCAGCGACCCGACCGCACCGGAGGCGATCACGTGCGTGCAGCCCAGCGCCTTAAGTGCATAGATATTGGCTCGGTAGTTGACGTGCGACGGGCCTATGCGGTGGCCCGGCCCGTGCCGGTTGATGATGGCGATTTCGACGTCGCCCCATCCGGTCTGGACGATCTCGTCCGACGGCTCGCCGAAGGGGGTTTCGACCCTGCTCCGCTCGCCGCCGTCGTCGGCACACAGGGCATCTCCCAGTCCGCTGCCGCCGATAACTCCCAGTTTCGCCTTGGCCATACTTTTCGCTCCTTCCGCTACAGTTAGGTTAGGGGCATTTTGCGGCCCTCACCCCGGTCGGTCAAGCATCCCGCGACGATATGGCCCGCTTAAACGCCGCTTTCAATTGCGGGATGGAAGCAGGGATGCGGGGGATGCGGGGGATTTATCACAAAGCTCACGAAGTTCACAAAGACCACGAGGAGTCGGAAAGGCCGGAAGCAACGGCCAGGCGTCCATGAAAAATTTCGGCTCTGTGGCCTTCGTGACCGTGGTTAGCTTCGTGATTGCCATATGCCTAAGCTCAGTACAAGCCATTGGATGGCTCAATCCGCTCACCGCAACCAATCCGCAATCCGAAACACGCCCTGCGAAGCATGCCGCTAAGAACGAAGCAGAGTCCCCGACCCGCGACAGGATCACTCTGCGCGCTCGGGGTTCAGCAGTCGGTTGATGACGTTCTGCAGCGAACCGAGCGTCACAGTTCTCGGCGGACCTGGTTCCGAGAGCGTGCCCGATATGCGTAACTCCACCAGTTCCCGGCTGATGGGCTTGAGCATCCCATACAGCTCAGCGGCGATTCGCGGAACCTTGCCCGGCGGACCGGTCAGGAAGTTCAGCCGCAGGCACTCCGTATCCATGTCCAGCCGTCCGGAACCGACCACCGACAAGACGGGGCCGCGAAGGTGGATCTCGCGGAAGGTCAGGTCGTTGCCCTGCAACTCGTACAGCACATTGCCGTCGGTAAATGCGGCATCGCCGGGCACTGTCAGCGTAACGACGTACAGCAGCTCCAGTGGCACCGGCAGGCGGTACAGCTTGCCGTTGTAGATTCGCAGCCGGCCGGTGGACTGCTGCGACTCCGGCCTCCCGGCGAAAGTTCGATACTCGATCGTGCCGGCCAGCTTGCCGGATACATCCGACTCGTGCGACTCGCCATCCCCGGCGGGGCCACGACCCGCTTCTATCAGCCCCTCTATCTCGACATCCTCGACGGACAAGCTCAGTGCGTACTCCAGCGGGGCCGACAATTCTATCTCCCCCCTGCCGTACATACGTCCGCCATAAACATTTCCCAGGATGTCGTTTACGCGTATGCGAGAGCTGGACGCCGGCTTGACGATCTGTCCGGTGACGTCGGTAATCTCGCCCTTGCCGACCAGGATGCGGTTCAGCGCGAACCGGGCATCCAGGCCCAGCCCCTCCTCGGTGGTCTCTCCGGAACCGGAGACACTGCCTGAAAGCGTCTTGTGACCGAACCCCAGGTCCACAACCACGTCGTCGAAGTCGGCCCGGCCCTCGGCGTACCAGGGCGCCGGCGAGTCGTCTTCGGACGATCCGGCCACGTCGCCCGCGGGAATCTCGAACCGCAGCGTATCAAGGTCCAGATCGAACGTACCACCCGGTCGGAAACGCTCGGCCAGTGGAGTAAGCCCCTCCGGCAGCGAATCCAGCAGCGACTCGGATATTACCGCCTGCCGCGCGCGGACGGCCAGATCAACGAGCGTCGAATCTAAGCCCGCATCTATATTTCCGTCGATAACGGCCCTCATATCGCCGTCGGAGCCGGTCAGCCCCTGCAACTCCACACTACCGGGCACCGCCTCCACCACCCCGCCTGTGGCCCGGAACGAAGCCGGGAATCCCGAGTACATCACCGGCATATCCTTCGGCGAAAGCTTCAGATGGTAGTCCACGGCGTCGGGCGCATCCGCGGATCCCGTCAGCAGTGACAGCGACATGTCGGTCACACCCCTCGGCGAGAACTCATCCCACACGCCCCGGGCCTGTTCCGGAAGCGCCGAGGAAAGCTCCTCGTCCAGCGTGAGATCTTCGGCCTGTATGTCCAGATCGAAGCCCGCCGGTTCACGGTCCAGCAGCACCCGCCCGCTCATGCCTATTTCGCTCTCGCCGCGTCGGGCGTTCAGTGACTCGATTACCACGCTGCGCGGGCTGATAGTCAGCACACCTTCGGCGTCGGTGACCTCGCAGGGGAATATGTCCGGCCGGAAGGTCATCCCACTGATACGGGTCAGCACCGTATAGTCCACCGGCTCGCCGGGGTCCTGGCGTATGCGCGCGCTAACGTTCTCGGCTCTGCCTGTGGCGTGCAGCGACCTGATGACGGCCGCGGCCTCATCGCCCACCGCCTCCAGTATCGCCTCATCCAGCGGCACCGAAGCCGCCTCGACGTCCAGTTCCACCGACACCCGTCCGCTTTGCAGCCCGTCTATCCCCCCGTCGATGGTCGCGCTCATCTGCCCCCGCCGCCCGCGGACCGAATCCAGCACCACTGTGTCGCCGCTGATGTGAACCTTTCCGTAGAGCTTCTCCAGCCGGTAGGGAAAGCCGCGATAGGACACAGAGCAGTTCCCCCCAAGCAGCACCGTGGCGTCCACGCCCACATCGCCGCCCGGCTCGTCGTTGCTCGCATGGAACTCGAACGACAACTCCCCCGTCGGCTCCAGCTCCCGCCATATCTGCTTGTGCTCTTCGGGCAGCGCGCCGCGGAGATCGTCGTCGAGTTGGAGGTTACGCACCCTGCCGCGGATATCGTACACGCCCTCGAACAGCCCGCCTTTGACGCTTCCGCCAAGCTCGATTTCCGATACACCGTGGGTGGCGCGTATGTCCTCAAGCCGCACCTCGTCACCGTTGAACATAACCGCCCCGCTGAGGCCTTTCAGCCGATGCGGAAGCCACCCCACACGTGCGGACATGCCCTCCGGCCGGGCCGCACCCCTGACCCGCGGTGGCTCGCCTTCCCGACGGGAAATGTCAACATCCAGATCCATCTTGCCCAGCGGGCGGTAGTCCCGGTGAACGGCCGCCAGTGTCTCGCGGAGCCGGCCGGTGACGTCATCGGCCTCGGGCAGCGAGACGTTGCGAAACCGCATCCGGACGTGGAACGGACTTTCCGGTTCGTAGCCGCCGTACTTGCCGTTGATCGTCACGGAGGCCCCGCCGGCCTGGGGCAGCCGGCCGGTTATCTGCTCGAGTTGAACACTATCATGCTCAAGATCGAAGACCAGGTGTCCGTTCACCTGCGATATCTTCAGGCCGCCTTCCTCGTCGGGAAGCCGCAGGGACACATCGTGCAGTTCGGCGCGAACCGATCTTGCCTCCGGCCCGATTCTCTGACCGCCGGCCAGCCGGACTTGCCCGCCGATGTCGTAGCGGGCGCGAAGCTGAGCGTATTTCCGTGGCAGGGCCTTCTCCAGGGTCGTAAGCGGCAGGACGCCGCTGACGCTCCTTACCTCTCCGGCGGCGACATCCAGTTCCATGGAGCCGCGTATCGCCTCGGTCGAGCCGGCTGGAAGCTGCTCGAAACGCACCTCATACACGCTGCCGCCTGTGGGGAGCACCGACAACTCCACGTTGACCTGCCCTACCGTCTGGCGCAGGTCGCCGTCTTTTTCGACCATCCTCAGCAGGCCTTCGCGAACCCGAATGGCGGTCAGAGAGCTGGGGGCCGGCGAGTCGGGCCGGGGCGCCGCCGCCAGCAGTCGTGATGCGTTGTACGAACCCGTGCGGATGTCGTGCTCCAGCGTCACCACCGGCGAGATACACACTATCTCGGTCGGCTGTAAGCCGCCGTGAACAAACAACCCCCACGGTCGATGCCACAGCAGGACCTGCGAAGCGCGAAAGACCGGATCGGGCGAATCGTCGTCCGGGGCGTACACGCTGACGCCGGTGAGTTCGATAGGCCCGAAGAAGCTGAAGCTGGCGCCTTCTATGCGCACGACCCCGCCGGTAACCTCGCTGAGATAATCGGTGGCGAACTGACGCACGCGCCGGTCGTTGGTGGCAAACCAGTATGCATAGACCACCGCCAGCAAAAGCGCCAGGACCAGCAGACCCACACCCCTGCGCCGCGGAGAGACGTACCGCCAGAATCGGCGCCTGCGGCGCGGCAGCCAGCGGCGTATTGCCAGCAAAGCTCTTTTCATGTCCTGCGCACGGTACGAGGGGGTTCCCGGGGCCGTCAACGCGACAACCGCAGCGGGTATTATATTGAAACCGGCAGCTCCAATGCCAAGCCATATCGCGCCCGCCGGCAAAGCACCTTGCCTTCTCGGCACATGGAGACCCCGACTTGCAATGCACGCTTATCGGTGAATAATGAAGCTTTCCCAAGAACCAGACCCGAAAGGACCTGACGCAATGGCCGGAGGACGACAGCCGAACCTGCTGTTTATCTACACCGACGAGCAGCGATACGACACACTCGCCTGTTACGGAAACCGGCAAATCCCCATGCCGAACCTTAACCGGTTCGCCGAGTCCGCAACCGTCTTCGAGAGGGCCTATGTGTCACAGCCGGTCTGCACGCCTTCGCGCGGCACACTTCTGACCGGGCTTTATCCCCACACGCACACCGCCGTGGTGAACAACATCCCGGTGCCGGAGGATGTGCCCTGCCTTCCGGAGATGCTGAGCGACCAATACGTCTGCGCCCATCACGGCAAGTGGCATCTTGGTAACGAGATATACGCCCAGCACGGCTTCCCCGAATGGGTCGGCACCGAGGACACATATCACCGGTTCTACTCCAACGATCACGACGAATATGCCGACCGCTCATCCTACCATCACTGGCTCAAGAGCAACGGCGTCGAGCCGTGGCAACAAGCGGAAAAGGCCGACGAAGTTGTCCGCGACCGCTTCTTCCGCAATCAGATTCACCAGTTGCCGGAAGAATACTGCCGTCCGACGTACCTGGCCGAAACCGCGTGCCACTTCCTCCGGGGGCACATGGACACGCCCTTCGTGCTCTATGTGAACTTCCTGGAGCCGCACATGCCTTTTCACAGTTGTCGCGACGGACAGGTCCGCCCTGAGGATGTAATCCTTCCCGGCAACGCGATAAAGCCGCCCGGGGCCGATGTGCCGCTGCGGGTGCGGCTGAAGGCCGAAGAATACCGGCAAAACGGCTTCCAAAGTCAGAGTCGCCTGGCCGATGAAACGGACTGGCGAGACCTCATCGCCCGATACTGGGGCATGTGCTCACTGGTGGACACGGCCGTGGGGCGGATTCTCGATACCCTCCAGCGCACCGGTCTGGATCAGGATACCATCGTCGTGTTCACCAGCGACCACGGCGACATGATGTCCAGCCATAACCTGCTCGGAAAGAGCGTTATGTATGAGGAGGCAACACGGGTTCCCCTGCTGATCCGCACACCGGGACAGGACCGCAGTCGCCGGGTATCAACACCCGTCAGCCACGTGGACGTCGTTCCGACGCTGCTGGACCTCATGGACCAGCCGCTGCCCGATCACCTCGAAGGGGCGACACTCACGCCCGCGCTGGACGGCGAGGAAGACCGGTGTCAGCGGGATGTATTCATCGAATGGCACAACGACAACAGCCCCGAAGACTTGAAGCTGCCCGATTACGCCGAGGAATTCGGACCGCCCGACCGATGCGCCGAATCGCTGACGGCGGATGCGCGAACCATCGTGACGCCCGACGGCTGGAAACTGAATGTCATGACCAGCGGGGAACACGAGTTGTACGACCTGAACACGGACCCTCTGGAGCAGACCAACCGGATCGGCGACAGCGAACAATCCGAACGGATCAGGGACATGGTTACCCGCCTCCGCGACTGGCAGCAGCGCACCGGCGACCGCCTGGAACTGCCCGACCCTCTGGACTCAACGCATGTTTCCGGGTGAGCGCCGCTGAGCGCCGTCGCAGGAGCGCCAGGCCGCCGCACGACAACAGCACCAGAGTTGCCGATCATCCACATGTTGTCGTTGCCGCCGGATGCCCTGGCCGCCCTGCCTTCACGCCGGATGCGTCGAATACCCAGTCGATGGTGAGTTCGCGGACGGTTTTGCGTCAAGACCTGTGGAGCGATGCGCTTGACACGTTCCCACCCGACAACCTAACATCAGGTTAGTCCCGGTCCATCGGACCAAACGTCGCTGCCATGAGGAATATTCGATGCCCATACATCGCATAAGTCTTTACTGTAAGGCGTCGCTTACGGCGCTGCTTCTGTTGACGGCGGTCGCAACCGCCCAGCCACAACTGGACTTCACCAGCGAGGACGTCGGTACCGGGCCCCTGCCGTCGCACGTACGGGACAGCATTGACCGATACATCAGCGACTGGTCAGAGGTGATGGCTGAGACCGACTCGGACAGCGAGGTCGCGGAGGCGCGAAACAGGATACTGGAGGGCTTCGGCAGGCATGCCGACTCGACGCGCTATCGTCATGCCTACGCCACGGCCGTTACCGAACACCTCAGCCCGGTATTGGGCGTCGAGGAGATGCTTAAGCAGGTCAACGCGGGGATCGTGTTTTCCCAGATTCAACACATGGCGGTCCGCCCGGCGCTGGACGAGATGGTTCGGCATCCGAATCCGGCCGTTCGCTATCTCGGCTGGCGCGGCTACCTGCGGATCCGCAACACGGTGCTGGCCCAGGGCCGGGACTACAGTGAGCCGATGATCGAGTCCCTGGACGAACGCGCCGCCGCCGAAGACGTGCCTTTCGTGGTGCGCCGACTGTTGGAAATGCTCTACTTTCCGCCTGTCCGCCCGCAGATAGTATCGCAGTCGGACTACGACTGGGCCATGCGGCAGACTTTGGAGATATTCCTCGACAGCTGGCAGGTTCAGTGCCGTCGGATGCTGAACGGAAAGCCGGAGATGGTCGAAGCGGTGGAGCGCGGGCTATTGGCGCTTATGGGCTTCGAGAGGGTCGTAGGCGAGGACCAGGACGAGAAGGTGAAGCTGGTGCAGGCGCTACTTGATGCGATGGACGGCGCGGCACGCGTCTTCGACGAGGCCGAAGGCGACGACGACCAGCTTAAGATCCAAAGACTACGTGAAGCGAGCACCTCGCTACTGAGAGCATCCGAACAGCATATCAATAGCTTGACTGAACTGCAGGAAAGCCCCGTTTACGATGCTCTGACCGAATCGGGCGTCGCCGACCGCGGCGCCAGTGTCCGCCAGGCCGTTCTGGATTGGGCCGATGATCTCCGCGACGCCGGCTTTGACGTCGAAGATCCGCGCCTGCAGCCGCTTGAGGCGGCCTCCTCCGAGTGACGCCGACGCAAGGCCGACAGGCACAGTCGCTGAACACCGGGGTCCGGTAATCGAACTTTCCCACACTCCAGGCATCCGGTGCAAGGCGGGGCCGGTCAGTCGGTGCTGATTGCCTGGGGGTTCACAAGCCGGGCGGCGGCCGCGTCGAAGACCATAATCAGACGACCTTCTGTCGGATTTACCCGAGCCGCCGGCAACCCTTCGCGGTGTTTGGAGTTTTCGTCCAGCAACGTCGCCACGGTTGGTGATTTGTCCTCGCCGGTAACAAGAAGAACCACGTTGTGTGCGGCGTTGATAAGGGGGAATGTTACGCTCAGCCGGTTGCGCCCCAGTCGCGGCACGTAGCACGCGGTAACCAGCCGCTCGTGCTCGTCAAGGGCTTCGGTGTCCGGGAACAAGCTCGCGACGTGTCCGTCCGCACCCATCCCCAGGAGAATCAGGTCCATCCGCGGAACGCCGTCTTCGCCGGCGGGAACACTGTTGCGGATGGTCTGCTCGTACTCAGCGGCGGCGGCCGACAGGTCTGTCGCATCGCCCCGCATCGGATGCACGCGGCCGGGCGCGATAGGCAGATAGTCGATCAGCGTGCGCTGAACGTTGCCGTAGTTGCTCTCCGGGTGGTCGTGGGAGACGTCCCGTTCGTCGCTGAAAAAAATCTCGGCGTTCGACCAGTCCACTTCCCCGCTGGTCGCGCCGTAGGCGAGCCGCTGATAAAGCCCGTGCGGCGTCGTTCCGCCGGCCAGCGTTATCGAGCAGCGGCCGTGCCGGGCGACCGCCTCGCACACCACCGAAAGCAGAAGGTCCGCAACGTAACCGTTCGCCGCCTCTTCGGTCCGCTCCACAACCCGCTGTCGAGATGATCTTTCACGAGCCATGATTACACCACCCATTCTAAAGGTCGACTAGAATTCATACCATCTCTTGTAAGGATTCTCAAAGAGTTTTGCGGCATCTTCCGGCCCTTCGGAGCCGGCCGGGTAGAAACCCAGCGGCGGTTCGTCGCGTTCGGACCACACCTCGCGGATCCGGTCTATTATCCGCCACGAGGCCTCGACCTCACCATCGCCGATAAAAAGAGTCCGGTCGCCGACCAGCGCATCGATCAGGAGCTGCTCATAGGCCTCCGGCGAAGCCGACTCGAAAGAACCGCCGTATGAGAAATCCATCTTCACCGGCCGCAGGAGCATCCGACGCCCGGGAACCTTCGCATCCAGGACCACGCTCACGCCCTCGTCGGGGTAGATACGGATTATCAGACGGTTCGGGCCACGGGTGTCACATCCGGCATCCTCGAAAAGCTCCCGGGCTTCACGCTTGAATACGACAACGACGCCACTGGCCTTCCGTGCCAGCCGCTTGCCCGTGCGCAGATAGAAAGGCACCCCGGCCCAGCGCCAGTTCTCCAGCGTCAACCTAAGCGCCGTGTAGGTCTCGACCAGCGAGTCCGGATCGACGCCCTCCTCCTGGCGGTAGCTGCACATTCCGTCGCTGGCCGCATACTGGGCGCGAACCGTCCGCCGGGCAACCTCGTCGGGCGAAAGCGGCTTGACCGACCGAAGCGCCTTGAGCTTCTGGTCGCGAATCGCCTCGCATCGCAGACAGTTAGGCCCATCCATCGCCAGCAGGGACATAAGCTGGAACATGTGGTTCTGAACCATGTCCCGCAGGGCGCCTATCTTCTCGTAATACGCGCCCCGCCGGCCTTCCATACCGGCCGCCTCGGCCGTGGTAATCTGCACCTCCTCCACGTACTGGCGATTCAACAACGGCTCGAAGACCGCGTTGGCGAACCGCAGCACCAGCAGATTCTGCACCGACTCCTTACCGAGGTAGTGGTCTATGCGGTAAATCTGCTCCTCAGCGAAGTGCTCTTTTATGGCCTCGTTAAGCTCACACGCCGTTCGCAGGTCCCAGCCGAACGGCTTTTCCACGATAAGCCGCGCGAAACCGTCCGGCGCCGCCGGCTCGCTCAGCCCCGCCTCGCCGAGCCGCCGGGCGATATCGCCGAATGTCTCCGGGGTGGTGGCTATGTAGTAGGCCCTGCTGCCGCCGGTGCCGTGCTGGCGGTCCAGCTCGGTCAGCCGGTCTCGCAGGGATGCGTACCCCTCGGGGTCGTCGGCATGTGTCCGGTGATAGTGCCAGCGCCGCGAGATTTCCCTCCAAAGCCGCTCATCCAGCCCGGTCCGGGAATGCTCTCGCAGCGCGTCGAGCATCTCGTTACGGAACTGCTCGTCGCTCCTGGGCCGCCGAGCCACGCCCAGCACCGCCACATGCTCACCCAGCAGCCCGTCACGCGCAAGGTTATACAGCGCCGGGGCTATCTTCCTGGCGGCCAGATCGCCGGTGGCGCCGAAGAGCACAAACACGCACGGCGGGGACCGGGGCGGCTCGGCCGCGCCAGGCATCGCCGACTCGAACCGATTCAAATCAAAAGACATAGCCAAAAGATTCCTATCGACTTCGCTGTCCGGTCATTATAGTCCTGCCTCCACCCTGGGAAGCAAACACCGATTCGGCCCGCGGGCCGACGCGGGGTTGGTCGCATAGCTAGAATAGGATAAAGTACGCCCAGCTGCCCGGCCGGACCGGCCCGGACCGATCCGCCGAGTACCGGTTGCAAGCCGGCCTTGACTATAATGCAGGTAAGACACGCACGAGCCGAAGACGCCCGCCGCATCGCCGAGTTGATAAACCACCATGCCGAGCAAGGGCGCATGCTGCACCGCTCGCTGGAGAGTGTGTGCGATTCGTTGCGGGACTTCTTTGTCGCCGACGACGGCGGCCGAGTGATCGGATGCGTGGCGGTGGACGTGTTCTGGACCGACCTCGCGGAGGTCAAGTCCCTGGCGGTTGACCCGGCCAAGCAGGGCCGCGGGGCCGGCGTGAAGCTGCTGGCCGCCGCCGTCGAAGACGCCCGACGCCTGGGACTGAAGCGTTTATTCGCACTGACATACGAAACGGAATTCTTCAGCCGCATCGGTTTTCGTAAAGTCCAGCGCGGAACGCTGCCCGAAAAAGTATGGCGGGAGTGCATCGCGTGCCCCAAGGCGGACAACTGCGACGAAATCGCCATGATTATGCGGCTTGATGAAAACGAATCGGCGGCGCATACCCGGTGAACCCGGGGCCGTCCGCTTCTGGTGTAGCCATGGCCGAGAACGGACCAATAATCCGACTCCAGCAGATAGAGAAGTCCTTCGGGCGTGCGCCGGTGCTCAAAGGCGTGGACCTGGATATAGAAACCGGCCGTACAACCGTAATCATCGGCCCGTCAGGATGCGGCAAGACGGTGCTGCTGAAGACCATCATCGCGCTTATCCGCCCGGACAAGGGCAGGGTCTTTTTCGGCGACACGGAGCTATCGTCGCTCAGCGAGCGAAAGATCGGTCCGATTCGCCGGCGGATGGGTTTTCTGTTCCAGGGAGCGGCCCTGTTCGACTCGATGACGGTATTCGAGAACGTACGTTTCCCGATGGTCGAACACGACGTGGGCACCTACCAGCAGAAGCGCAGTCGGGTGCGGGACGTCCTGGAACTGGTCGAGCTCGACGGCGTGGAGGACCATTACCCCGAAGAGCTTTCCGGCGGGCAGAAGAAGCGCGTGGCGCTTGCGCGGGCCATTGTTCTGAGGCCGGAGGTGATACTCTACGACGAGCCGACCACCGGGCTGGACCCAATCCGCTCGGAGGTAATCAACGACCTTATCCTGAAGCTCCAGGACTCACTCGGCACCACCGCTGTGGTAGTCACACACGACATGGCCTCGGCCCGGAAGATCGGACACCGTATCGTGATGCTGCACGAAGGGCGCTTCATCGTGGACACCACGCCGGATATGATTCACCACATCGACAACGAGATAGTCGCGCGTTTCATGGACGGCTGGCCCAGACGCAAAAAGAATCCTCCATCCGAGCAGGACGCTCCGAAGCAGGCCGACCTGTCGCCGACGGAGACCACCAGATGAGAGAACACACACGCAACGTGGCCGTGGGCCTCACCGTAATGGTCGCACTTGCGATGCTGGCCGGGATGACCTTCATCTTCGCCGGACTGCCGGAGATGTTCCAGCGCGGCTATTACGTCAGAATACAGAGCGATTCGACCCACAATATAAGCCGGGGCGACGACGTGCTCATGTCAGGGATGCGAGTGGGCAGCATAGTCGATGTCCGCTTCACCGATCCGCAGGACCCCACCGGCGGAGTCACGATGACCGCACGGATAAATCCGGACATCAAAGTGCCCGCAAACGTAAAGGCCGTGGTATTCACCCGCGGGTTTGTCGGCTCGCCATACCTGGCGCTGGTGCCTGAGGGTCCGCTGCCGGAAGACCAGCGGCATCTGCCCACTGATCGAGTAGCCACCATAAGCGCCGAGCGCAGGGGCGACGGCCTGTTGCCGGATGAGCTTAAGCCGGCGCTGGAGGGCCTGGCCAAGCTGACAGATAACCTCAACGAGCTTATCGCGCCCGATCAACCCGCTCCCGTCGCGCCGGACAACGAAACCGACGCGCCACCCGGCGTGGAGGAGGCGCCGCCCGGACTGAGGGGCACAATCGACAGACTGAACCGGACACTCGACGCCGTCTACAAGGTGGTCGGCGACGTGGAGAACCAGCGTAACATCCACGATTCGCTGGCGAATATCCGCGATGCGGCCGACGCCGCCACAAAGGCCATGAAGGCGGTCGAGACCCTGGCCACCGACGCCCGGCGGACTGTGGCCGCAGCCGAAGAAACCATGGAAGACATGGGGGAATCCTCGCGTCTGGCCCGAGAGCGTATGGACGACGTCGCCGCGGGGCTGCTCGACAGCACAGAGCAGATATCCACGCTGATGAGCACCATCAACCAGACCGCCATGAAGATCGAATCCGGCGAGGGAACCGCCGGACGGCTGGTAAACGACCCGGAGCTTTACAACAACCTCCTGGACGCGACCCGCGAGATGTCGCGGCTTACGATGGAGCTGCGCACGCTAGTGGAGACATGGAAGGAAACCGGGGTGCCGCTGCGGGTCCGCTGAGACCGCTGTCCGGCTCTCGAGAGCGCCCGATATTGACCGGATTCGATGACCCTCTCTGAATCGCTATACCGTCGGCGGTGGGTAGTGGCGGCCACCTGGCCCGTTGCCGCCGTCGCTCTTGCGCTCCTGGTGCCGGGCATTGACCCGATGGCCGGCGAGCAGGAGGCGTTTCTTCCGGACGACGCACCAAGCCGCCGGGCCGCCACAGGGCTGGCCGAGGCCTTTCCCGACCAAGCCGGACTCTCCGAGGCGGTCATCGTCTTCGAGCAACCTGACGGGCGGCTGACTTCGGATGACCTGGATTTCGTCGAACAGATCGCCGAACGCATCCGCCGGGATGAGTATTCTCCCGTTACCCAGGAGGAACTGGCGAGAACCTCAATCCGCTCGCCCGGCGACCTGCCGTTGCCGGCCACGCCCCTTCCAATGGGTCTGCTGCCGCGGAACCCGCTGATAAGCCCGCCCGGCGAACGCGGACAGGCAGCCCTGGTTATTGTCAACATACCGTCGAGCTTCATCACGCTGCGCTCGGCCCGGGTGGTTGACCACCTCCACGCCGTGCTGGAACAGGCCGATATGCCCGACGGGTTATACACTGCCGTCACCGGCTCCGGCGGCTTCGGGCGCGACTACGCCCTGGCCACCAAGCGAAGCAACCGCCGGACCATGTTCGTAACTGTCATGGCGGTCGTCGTTATCCTGCTGCTGGTGTACAGGGCGCCCCTGGCGGCGATGATCCCACTGGCGGCCATATCGCTGGCGGTTCTGGCGGCTCTGTCACTGCTGCGGGCGGCCGCCCACGCCGGGCTGCACGTCGGAATGGCCGAGGAGATATTCGCTTTTGTGTTGCTCTACGGCGCCGGCATGGACTATTCGCTGCTGCTTATCAGCCGCTACCGTGAACTCCTGGCGGACGGGCGTGAGCCGGCCTCGGCCGCGCCGAAATCGCTGTCGGCGGTGTTCCCGGCGCTGGCGGCGTCGGCGGGTACCGACGCGGCCGGGATGTTGATGCTGATCTTCGCGGTGTACGGCATCTTCCGGACGGCCGGTCCGGCCATCTCCCTGGCGATCGTCATGGCGCTTCTGGCGGTAATCACGCTTATCCCGGCGCTGCTCGGCATCTTCGGACGATCGGTGTTCTGGCCCGGACGCTGGCGGAAACCTCGAGGGCGCTTCTGGCTTCGCACTTCATCGGTCGTAACCTCCCGCCCGGCGCTGGTGCTGCTGGTGGTGATCCCCCTGCTGGCCGTGCCCGCCATCCGCGGGGCAAACCTCGAGTGGGTCTATGACACTCTCACCCAGGCCCGCATACGCACCACCGAACGCATCGGCGGGGCCACCGACGGGCTTGATATGGCCCGGCGGCACTGGCCCGCGGGCGAGACTGCGCCCGTGAATATCCTCATCAGGTCCGACGAGCCGATGGACCCGGACGCCTGGGGCGAGCTTGCCGAACGGCTTACCGACACGCTCCAGGGCATCGACGGAATCACCAACGTCCGCGGGCTGGCGAGTCCGCTGGGGCTGGAAGCCGGAGCGGCCTCGCAGCGGCCGCTCCGCATCCTGGGCGCCGACGCCGTCGTCGCTGAGTACCTATCCGAGGACGCCCGAGCGATGCGCATGGAGGCCGCACTGGATACACCGGCGATGACCCTGGAGGCGATAGACCAGATGGACCGCATCCGCGATGCACTCAGAGGCGAAATCGACGAGGCGGGCATCGATGCCGAACTGCTGATCGGCGGGGCCACCGCCCAGACCGCCGACATAAAAGATGTAACCGGCGCCGACTTCCGGCGGGTGGCCGCTCTGGTGCTGGGGGTGATATTCATCATCGTATTGGCACTTCTGCGAGATGTGATACTCGCGGCGATGATGGTCGCCTCAACAGTCTTCAGCTACCTGGCCACGCTCGGGATATCCCACTGGGTATTTACCGCCCTGCTAGGCGCGGAGGGCCTGGACTGGAAAGTGCAGGTGTTCCTGTTCGTGGTCATCGCCGCCGTCGGTGTGGATTACAACATCTTCCTTTCCGCCCGCTATGCGGAAGAATCGCGCAGACACGGGCGGCGAAGGGCCATGAGACGGGCACTGACCTTCACGGGTCCGGTAATATCCTCAGCCGGGCTGATTATGGCCGCCACACTCGGCTCACTTATGGCCGGCGAGCTGGCCCTGATGCATCAACTAGGATTTGCACTGGCGACCGGGATGCTGATCGACACGTTCATATCCCGCCCGCTGGTGCTGCCGGCGTTCATCGTCCTGACGCGACGACGCGTCCGTAAGGCCAAGCTGCTTTAGCAGTCATGACTTGCGCCGACCCGTGCCGCCGAATTTCCCGATGCCGCTTGCGGGTCGCTGCTTGAGCCGGTCGTCCTTCGAGTTTGGTGTCCGTATCTGCCTTGCCGCATCCCGCGACCGGGCGTTGACCCGCCGCCGTCGCCGCGATAACTTTGTCTTATCGGCTCAGCGATAGAGTTCCATAATTTCAGCGAAAGGCAACCAGCCATGCGCACCTTATTGACTATCACGGTACTGGCAGCAATCATCGCCGGCTGCGAACCGGAGCAGGTCGAGCCGGGACAGGCCCCGGAACCCACATCACCGACCCCGGCAACCGAACCGGCCGAACCGGCAGACCGCATCGAACCGGAAACCCGGACCGAACAGCAGCTCCCGAGCGAACCGGACGACCAGCGGGCCGTCATGGCGACCGTCCACGGTGAGCGGATCTACATGGACGAGCTGCACGATCTGCTGGTCCAAGCGCACGGTCTGGAAGTAGCCCAGCATCTCATCGCCAATGAGCTGGTCCGCCAGACAATCGCCGCCGAGGGCATCACCATCTCCGAAGAAGACATCCGCCGGCAGGAAGCGAAGATGCTCGATCAGTTTTTCGGACAGGTCGATGCTCCCGTGGATCACCAGCAGCTACTGGATCAGGTGCTGGCCCAGCATGGTATCTGCGAAGGCATATGGGAGCTTGTCACGTGGCGGCAGACGGCACTAAGCGAACTCGCCGCCGACCAGGTTGAAATAAGCGACGAGGAGCTTGAGCGGGCCTTCGGTGAGGCCTACGGCCGCCAGGTGGTCGTCCGGCACATTCAGACAGCCACGCTGGGGGACGCCCAGGAGCTGCTGGATAAGCTCGAACAGGGAGCCGACTTTGAGGAGCTTGCCAGGGCGGAATCCATTAACCCATCGGCCGAGGAAGGCGGCCTGATGCCGCCGATAAGCCGCGACACCGAGAACATTCCACCGGCGATACAATCGGCCGCACTGGCAATGAAAGAACCCGGCGAGCTTTCCGAGCCGGTGCAGGCCGGCACGAACTTCCACCTGCTCAAGCTCGAAAGGGAGATACCGCCGGAGGACGTCGAGTTCGAGGATGTCCGCGACGATCTGGCCGAGGACCTGCTAGTCCGTCGCCAACAGGAAGCCGGTCAGCAGATATTCCATCAGATGATGCTATCGGCCCAGCGGGAAGGCATAATCGAGTTCGTGGACCCTGTGCTCAAGGAAAACCTCGAACAAGCCAGAGAAGAAGCGGAAAGACAACTTCGTTGACAGACAACTGGAACATAGACGTCTCGCAGCGCATCCGGCGTCTGCCGCCGTATCTGTTCGGCGAGCTTAACCGGCTGAAATACCAGAAGCGCCGCGCCGGGGTGGACATAATCGACCTGGGCATGGGCAACCCCTCCGATGCGCCGACTACTGAGATAATCGACAAGCTCTGCGAGGCCGCCCACGACCCCCGCAATCACGGCTACAGCGCATCGGCCGGCGTGTTCAACCTGCGCCGGGAGGTAAGTCGGCTCTACAAACGGCTCTACGGCGTCTCGCTTGCGCCGGAGGAGGAGGTAATCGCCTGCCTCGGCTCCAAAGAGGGCTTTTCCCACATGTGCTTGGCGTTGATGGGGCCGGGCGACACCGCGGTCGTCGGCGATCCTTATTTCCCCATCCATGTGTACGGTGTCGCCCTTGCCGGGGCCAACGTGATCAACGTCCCGCTGGGCAACGACGAGGCGTTTCTGGGGCGAATCGCCTACGTCGTCGAGCACCTTTTTCCCAAACCGAAGCTGCTGATACTGAACTACCCTCACAACCCCACCGCGATGACGGTTGACGGGGTGGGCTTCTTCGAGGAAGTCGTGCGGCTCGCGAAGAAGCACGGGTTCATGGTGATACACGATTTCGCCTACGGCAGGACTTGCTTCGACGGCTACGAGGCCCCATCGTTCCTCCAGGCCGAAGGCGCCAAGGATGTGGGCGTGGAGTTTGTGACCATGTCCAAGCCGTACAACATGGCCGGCTGGCGGATCGGCTTCGCCGCCGGCAACGCGGAGATGATCCGCTCGCTGGCGACTATCAAGGGCTACTACGACTACGGCATATTCACGCCCATCCAGATAGCGAGCATCATAGCGATGAGGCATTGCGAGAAGGGCGTGAGTGAACAGGCACAGGCGTATCGCAGCCGGCGCGACGTTGTGGTGGACGGCCTGCGCCGTATCGGCTGGGAGGTCGAGCCGCCGAGGGCGTCGATGTTCGTCTGGGCCAGGGTCCGCGAAGAACACCTCGGCAGTGAAGGGACCATCCCCTTCGCCAACCGGCTGCTGGACGAGGCGGAGGTCGCGATAGCTCCCGGCCGGGCGTTCGGAGAACAGGGCGAAGGATACGTCCGTATAGCGCTGGTGGAAAACGAGCAGCGCCTCCGCCAGGCGATCAGGCAGATCGACCGGGCACTGAACAAGGGCATCAAGGCCCCGTCGGCGACCAAGCTCAAGCGCAAGCGGCAGCGGCCGGCCGAGTAGCAATCCCAGCCGGACGCATCGGTTTGCCGGGCCGTGCGCCCTGAAGTTTGCTTCTCACAGACGATCTGCTTCGGACCAGAGCCGCGGCGGCTGAGCGGTTACCAAAGACAGTCCCGCCGGGAATCCTCGTTTTCTCGGCGGCGCCATGTCGCCAGGGCGAGGAAAGTCTTGCTGTAATGTAAAACTGGCCTTATGGCTACTAAGGTATAACGCCTCGACATGCCGCGACGGTTCGGGACATTCACCGGCGGGATAGACCTGCCCGACGAGAAGCACTCCACCCTCGACGCCCCCATTGCCCCATTCGAGGGACTGCGATGTCTGAGCGTTCCATTGGCGCTTTGTGAGAAGGCACAGATCCAGACCCACGTCAGACCCGGCCAAAGGGTCGATGCCGGGGCGAAACTCGCATCCTCCGCGGATGGAGCGTGTGCATACGCCCCCGTCTCCGGGCGAATCACGAAGATGACGACTGCCCGTGTCGCCGGCCCTGACGGCTTCGAGACCGTGCCGGCCGCCAAAATGACCGACTTCGGCGAATACGAGCCGGAAGAACCTTCCAGAGAAACTATCGACTGGCTGTCAGCCGACGCCGAAGAGTTGCGAAGCCGGCTCGCCGATGGCGGACTTGCCGTGTGCCGCCGCGGCCGGGGACCGCTGAGTGGGTGGATGGATTCCGCCCGCCGCAACCGCTGCCGGACCCTCATCGCCAATGCGGTCGAGGTGCAGCCGTACATGACCGCCGACCATCGCCTCCTGGTCGAGCGGACCGACCAGGTCGCCGCCGGGCTGGCAATACTAGCGCGCGCAATCGAAGCCGAGGAAATGCTGCTGGCGGTTGACTGGCGGCGGACGGGTGACTATCGCGAGCTTGTCGCCCAGACCCGCGCTTACGACATCAAGCGCATCGCACTACCCCACAAATACCCCGTCGAGGCCGACAATGTGCTGGTGAAGGTTCTTCTTCGTCGGGAGGTCCCGCCGGGGGCCGGGCCGATGTCGGCCGGGGCGGCGGTAATCGACGCCGCAACCTGCCTGGCGGCGTTCAGGTGGGTTGCGTTCTCCCTTCCGCCGACCGGACGTGTCGTGACAATATCGGGCGAGCGGATCGAAAGCCCTGGCAACTACCTCGTCCCGTTCGGCGCGGACTTTCGCGAGCTTACCGGGAACGTCGAGCCGCCTGTAATCCACGGCGGCCCGATGACCGGCTCGGCGTGCGAACCTGGCGTCGTAGTCTCGCCGGCGACGACGGCGCTGCTGGCGCTGGAGCCGTCGGACAATCACGGCCCGCCCGGGCCTTGCATCCGCTGCGGCTGGTGCACGGACCACTGCCCGGCCCGGCTGAACGTCTCGGCTTTGAACGACGACTACGAACTTTCCCTCGTCGAGCATGCGCGCCTTATGCACGTGACAGCGTGCGTTGGCTGCGGCGTGTGCAGCTACGTCTGCCCGGCCCGGCTGCCGCTGAGCGGACGAGTCCGCGAACTGAAACGCGCCGTACGCGAAGATCCGGCCGGGAGCGCGCCATGAACGTCCCCTCGCCGGAACATTCCCCGCCCGGCCCCGAATGGCAGCGGACGTCCGAAGGACCGTTCATCAAAGCCCCGGAAGATGCACGGTCGGTATTCGCCGTTACACTGGTTACGGCCTGTGCGCCGCTGGCGGCCGGGGCACTTCTTTTCGGCTGGCGGGCGGTGGTTGTGGCCGTGTTGTGCGTAGTCTCCTGCGCGGCGGTCGAGCGAATCTACTATAGCGTCACCCGGGTGCCCGCCCTGCTGGGGCGATCCCACGCGTACCTGACCGGAGTGCTGCTGGCGCTGACTTTGCCGGCGTTCGTGCCCTGGTACGTGCCGGTAATCGCCTCGGTGTTCGCCATAGTCGTGGGTAAGGCGATTTTTGGCGGCGTGGGACACTTTTTGTGGCAGCCGGCGCTGGTCGGGCGGCTTGCGGTGGCGGTGATGTTCCCGGCGTTGCTGACGGCCCCTCCCGGCGGCGATGTGGACGCCTGGCCTCTGCTGGCTCAGGAGCACGTGCTTTTCGGCGACCTGGCCGACGCCCGCCGCGTCGAGCACTACGACAACTGGAAGCGACTGGCCCCGGAAGGGGCCGACGGCTTCCTGCTGCCACATCCGATGGAGCAGCTACGCGGTCTTACGCTGCCCGGCCGGCCGACCTACAGCGGAATCGCTTTCGCCCGGACAGACATGCCCCGGGCGCGACCGGCGGTCCTGGAGAGACTGCCGCCCGTAAACGACCTGCTGTACGGCGCGCGGCCCGGCGCCATAGGCGAAACCAGCGCGCTGATTATTGTCATGGCGGGGCTTTACCTGGCCTATCGCAACTACGTCAAACTGCACCTGCCGGTAACCATGTTGTTGACGGCGTCGGCCGTGGCGGCCGTGGCGCCGGTGCAACTGACAGCGCCGGGCAACGCAACCGAGACAGTCTGGCTGCCGGTGCTGGCCGAGGGAGGCGATGTGGGGTTCGTTTACGTGGCTTACCAGTTGATGAGCGGACCTCTGCTGCTGGCGGCGCTGCTGGCGTCGGCGGAGATGACCTCACGTCCTGTCACCACCGGCGGGCAGGTGCTCTTCGGAGCCGGCTGCGGCGCGGCGGCGATGCTGCTTCAGCTATATTTCGATACACCGATACCGGCCTACCTCGCAGTGCTGGGCATGAACACGCTCACTCCGTCCATCGACGCCCTGTGGCGGCCGCGCGTGCTGGGCGCCCGTCGCTGGTCAAACAGGCCCAGACGAATCAGGCGGCTCATTCGGCGGTCCGGCGACGGATGAGCGCATCGACTATCGCCACGACCGCCGCGCCGGCAGCCAAGCTCACAACAGGCGTAACGGGCACCCGGAAACGCGGCGTCGCGGCCACGCCCGAAACCAGCGTGGATGCGGCCACTATCGCGAACAGCGACCATCCCACGGCCGATCGCCGGCCGCGCAGCCCGCGCACGCACCAGAAAGCCGCCAGCAGCATCGTGATTACCGAGACAAACCCCATGCCCGCAGCGGCGAGTAACGCGCGTGTGTCGCCGCCGAAGTAGTGTCGCGCGCCCTCCCAAAGCCCCCGCTCACGGATCACCCTCAGCGTGTCCCTGCCGCCGGTTGTCGCCCCGGCTATCTCCAGCACGTCCGTGCCACCGGGCAGCCAGAAGCCCATACAGCCGCGGAGGTGCATCGTAACGGCCGTCAGTGGCCGGGCCAGCAGTATGCCCGCCGCCCGCCGCTGCCGCCAGTGCGCCATCACGCCCTCGACGGTCTGGATTTCCCGGAACTCCTTCATCCGTTCCCGGACAATCTCCCGCCGTCTCCGCCGCTGTTCCTCCAGCAGCCGCGACCGGGCCTCTTGCAGGGGAATATCATCGGCCCGGGCCATCGCCATCGGTGCTGAGAACTTGAACGCACTGTCTCCGGCGAAGCTAGAGAAGCCGAAATACCCGGCCTCGAAGATGTTCCGCGTCAGCCAGGGCATCAGCGCAAGCGCCAGGGCCAGGGCGAAAGGCCCGGCGCGGACCAGCCGGTGCGGACGAATCAGCAGTACAGCCAGCATGATGGCCGCCATCACCAGCCCCACAGGCCGGACGTAACACGCCACGGCCATAATCGCCGCCGACGCCATAAGCGTCCGGCTGTGCCCCCTGCCCCGAAGATGCCGCACGAACAGCAGCAGAGCGGCCGTAAGCAAAAAGGCGTATAAACTGTCCGAAAGAAGCCGGCAACTCGACGCTACCGCCACCGGCGCCACCGCCTGAAACGCCGCGGCCGCCAGACCCGCTGTCTGCGAGACAACCTGTTTGGCCAGAAGGTAAGTAAGCCCGACCAGCAGGACGTCCAGCAGCACCTGCGCCATCAGAACCACACGCCAGCCCCGAGCCCGGTGCGGCTCGTCCCCATACTCCGCGCCGGTCAGCAGAAAAAGAGGGTATCCCGGTGTTCGAAAAATCTCCGGCGCCTCGCCCTCGCCCTTGCGGAACTCGCCTTCCTCGGCCAGGTGGTCGGCCAGTTGAACAAAGCTGTAGGAGTCGGGTGTGAAGACGCCCTCGGGGTTCTCGAAGGCCGCCGTCAGCAGCGCCAGCCGCAGCGCCATCGCCGTAAGCAGGATTGTCGCCAGCCACATTCCCTTCATAGCGGTTATCGTAGAGGCGGCCGGGCCTCGTTACAATGCCGCCATGAGCGGGACACTCAAGGTCAATGAGATATTTCTGTCCATACAGGGCGAGGGCCTGCGGGCCGGGCTGCCGTGCGCGTTCATCCGCCTTTCCGGCTGCAACCTGCGGTGCCGCTGGTGCGATACGCCTTACGCTCTGCGGGAAGGCGAGACGGCCGAGCTTTCCGAGATTCTGCGCCGCGTCGAGCTGCTTGGCTGCGGGCGCGTGGAGGTAACCGGCGGAGAGCCGCTCATGCAGCCGGGGACAATCGATCTGCTCCGGATGCTCTGCGACGTCGGATACGAGACGCTGCTGGAGACCAACGGCTCGCTGGACATCTCTCCGGTGGATGAACGTGTGGTGCGGATAGTGGACTTCAAGTGCCCATCCAGCGGCCAGGCCGACGCGAACCGCTGGACGAACGTCCAACACCTGCGGGCCGGCGATGAGGTGAAGTTCATCATCGCCGACAGGCGGGATTTCGAGTTCGCTTGTGATGCGGTCGGCGACCGGGACCTTACGAGCATTTGTCCTGTCACGTTCCAGCCGGTCGCCGGGCTGTGGGAGCCGGCCGATCTGGCCGAATGGATACTCGCCGGACGTTTGGACGTGCGTCTGGGGCTGCAAATCCATAAAATCCTCTGGCCCGGTAAGTACCGGGGCGTCTGAACGGAAGAGGAAGCAATGCGGGCGGAACTGGTTCGTACATTCGAGTTTGATGCGGCCCACAGCTTGCCTGCGGCGCCCGACGGCCACAAGTGCCGCCGCATGCACGGGCACAGCTACCAAGTGGACATCCACGTAGCCGGAGAGGTGGACGCCGAGGCCGGGTGGGTGATGGACTTCGACGTCATCGGCTCGGCGGTCCGGCCGGTCATCGACGCACTCGACCACCGCTGCCTGAACGAAGTGCCCGACCTGCCCAACTCGACCGCCGAGATGATCGCCCGTTACATATGGGAGCGTATCGCCGATAAACTGCCCGAGCTGTCGGCGGTAGTGGTGTGGGAGTCGGACCGCTCGCGCTGCATCTACCGCGGCGGCTGAGCCGACTCAGCAAGCTTTTCCGCAGCAATTCTTGAACTTCCTTCCGGAGCCGCACGGGCACGGATCATTGCGCCCTGGTCTGGCGGTCGGGGCCGGAGATGCCCTGCCGACAGGAGGCACAGCCGCGGGCGCCGGCGATTGCTCGGTCCTTTTCGGTGGCTGGCGGCCCTGCTTGAAATACTCGGCCATGCGGCGAAGCTCAGGCAGCGCCTCGCGGAAGAACAGCTTGTAACCGTCGCAGAAGTGATTCACCCGATCCGGGTCGGTGCCGACGGGCACGTGGTGTTTCGGGCAGCCCCCATGGCAGAACCGCAGGTACTCACAGTCGCGGCAGGCGGCCGGCAGATCGGTCTTGAGCCGGGCGAACTCATCCAGCTTCTCGTCGCGGACCAGCTCGGAAAGAGGGCGGTCCATGATGTTGCCGATGCGCCACTCCGGATACACGAAGTGGTCGCAGGCGTACAGGTCGCCGTTGAACTCCAGCACGTGGGCGTTGGCGCAGCGATCGGAGTAGCAGCAGGTGGCGGCCTTGTCAAATATCAGCGTGTGCAGCACGTTGTCGATAAACCGCTCGGAGACCCGCCCCACGTCGCGGGCTGCCCATAGCTCGAACACGTCCAGCATGAAACGGCCGAACTGCTCGCCGGTGCAGGAGAACTCCGCGATGCCGCCGTCTTGCTTGCGCTCCAGGATGGGGATGAACTGCAGGTACGGCACGCCGCGCTTGACGAACCACCGGTAGATGTCGCCGGCGTGCGGGGCGTTGACGCTGTTGAGCGTAACCAGCACGTTGAACTCCACGCCGTGGGAGCGGAGCAGGTCCAGCCCGGCCCA
>PUND01000069.1 GCA_003551645.1 Phycisphaerae bacterium
CCCCTCGGCCGAGACGGCGGCATGTTGGATATCCACCGATTCCAGGTCCACCGGCAGCGACAGCCGATGAGAAAAGGCGACCGGGCCGTCAAGCAGCGGCTCGGCCTGATCGCCGATCCGGAGGTCCGTCAGCGTGCCCTGGCCGTCAATGCTCGCCACAGCGTCTTTGAGGGCGACCGAGATTTCGGTGGGTTGAAACTCGATGCCCCACGCGGTCGCCGAAGACCAGCCGATGGCGGTCTCGGCCTCCAGGTCAGTCAGCGCGATCTCTCGGTCGGCATCCATCAGCGGGCCGCGCAGGACGAAGTTTCCCTCCGCCGGTCCTCGGACAGTCAGTTTGTCCCGCATCTGCGGCACGAGCCGATGGACAATCTCTGTCAGCCGCCGCCAGTCGCCGGAGTAGCTTCCGCTCAGGTCGGTAACGACACGGCCGGCCAGGTCTGCCACTGTCCCGGTGACCTCGGCCGCTAGCCCCTCGGCCGAGACGGCGGCGTGTTGGATATCCACCGATTCCAGGTCCACCGGCAGCGACAGCCGATGAGAAAAGGCGACCGGGCCGTCAAGCAGCGGCTCGGTCTGATCGCCGAGCCGCAGGTCAGTCAGCGTGCCCTGGCCGTCGGTGGAGATTGTGCCGTTTTCGGAGCGTGCATGTCCTGACCAGTTGAGCTGCCCGGAAGCGATCGTGTCCGGGTCGGTCGGCAGGCCGGCCGAGTGAAGCATTTCCGCCAGCCGGGGCAGATCGGCGCGGGCGGCGAAGCCCGGCCCTATCGACCAGGAACGGTCGTTGAAATCCACCGCCGCGGGTCCGCTTACCGACACCACATCGTCAATTGACAGGGAAGCCGAGGTCAGCTCAAGCGCCTTCGGAGCACCCTCCGACATGGCAAGCATCCCGGCCTGTTCGGCCCGCATTGAGGTTGCTTCAAAGCGTCGGGCGCCTCCGGCAATGAGCAGGTTGCTACCTGAAAGCCGCCCCTGGAAAGGCAGCTCTTCCGGCAGGTCATCCGGCAGCGGCCTCTGAACGGCGATGGCGACTTCTCCCTCGGCCTGTCCGGCCAGGACCAGGTCACCGACATCGAAGACGGCCGTTAGCTGCTCGTAGAGTTCGTCGAGGTCTAGCCGGGCCATTCGCGCCTGCAGGCCTTCGTCCGTAGTCGTCGCGGACGCCTTCAAAAAGGCCGAGGCCAGCTCCGCCGAAAGCTCCGGCGCGGCCGAGTCGATCGATGCGGCATGGAATCCGACATCGACAGGTCCGGTCGTGAAGCTTCGTCGTCCGGCGACGGTCGCCTCGGTCGATATTCGTCCGGATGCGCTCGGCCAGTCGCCCCCGCTGACGATGAAATCCTCGATCCGCAGCTTTCCGGCGGTGATCTCCACATCCGGGCGCAGCTTAAGCACCGACGGCACGGCCGAGGCGATTTCGGCTATGTCCAGTTCGCCGTTGACGGCCAGTCGGAACCACGGCAGACCGGCCGGGGCGCCGGAAAGTATCGCGGCCGGGACGTCGTGAAAGTCGCCCACGCGCCACCGAGTGGTATCGGTCTCGAAGTCCGCCCGAAGCGAGCCGGGCTTGTCCAGCCGCAGGCCGCCCCGGAGCTTCTCTGGCGTCCACGCACCGTCCACATCGAGAACAACGTCTATCGGCCTGACGCCGGCCTGCTGCGCCGAGCCGGAGCTTAGACCGTGGAGGCGAAGGGCGAGTTGGCCTTCGGCGCGGTCGCCAGTGATGCTGAATCGCGAGTCCATTCCGGCACTGCCGGTGAGGTCGGCCGGCAGGGTGCCGGCGAAGTCCCGCGCCAGTTGCGACAGGTCAACTTCCGTCTCGGTGCTCAGGGTCCCCCGCGCCTCAGCGGCGAGGGGGTCTATCTTGCCGTCGCGGATAAGCCCTCGCACGCGGACGTCGCCTTCGAGGCGGCCTTCGGCCAGCGTCGCGGCCAGTGTGGCGCAAATGTCGTCCAGCGTGTTGAGGCGCAGATCAAGCGAGATATCGCCCAGGATCTGCCGGTTGTCGCCGCGGACTATGCTGACCGAGCCGTCATGCAAACTCACAGTCCCCCGCGGGCGGGGCAGATCCACGGGTTCTTTCGGCGGTCGGACAGGGCGGAATGCCTCTATAAGCGGCAGCGGCAGGTCCGGTTCGACGTGGAGGATCATCTCTGCGGAGCGGACGTCCACCTGGCCGAACTGAAGGGCGTCGGTCATCATAGCCCACAGTCCGGCGGAGCTTTCCGCGCTGTCGGCCGTCAGGACGCGTTCGCCGCCCGGGCCGGTCACTCGCAGCCCGCTGAGCCGGACGGGTCCGCTCCAGGTCAGGGAGAGCTTGTCGGCTTCTATCTGACCCTGAAGTTGCGAACTTGCCAGCCGCAGCACCGCCCGCGAGACGAAACCGACAGATGCTATGTACGGCGCCGACCACACCAGCAACCCCAGCCCGGCCGCGAGAATCAGCAGTCGAAGCCATATGCGCCGTCGGCGCTTCTCCGGGCGGTCGGACTGATTGTCGCTGTTGCCGTCAGCCATGAGCGATTACCGTGTGGCTCTGGAGCCAGGGACTCTGCGTTGAGGCATGGGCGTCCCGCCCATGTGTATCATGGCTATCCCGCCCGCGATGTCGCCTATCACGGGCAGGATGCCCTTGCCACCTCAGGGACCGTTTTCATACACATTCTAAGACAATTAAGCATGGCCGACGCGAGGCGCATCAGTCGTTGTCTTCTTCTCGACCGCGTATCAGATCTTCGATTCT
This sequence comes from Phycisphaerae bacterium, assembly GCA_003551645.1. Lineage (GTDB taxonomy): Bacteria > Planctomycetota > Phycisphaerae > SM23-33 > SM23-33 > PUND01. The sequence goes on from PUND01000069.1 coordinate 2,747, forward strand.
CCTGCGCGGCTCGTCCGTGACGCCTTCGAGGAATTCTTCGACCTCTTCCTCGATGCGACGGCCAAGTTCGCCGCCGGCCTGGGAGATAAGCTCACGTCCTCTATCTCCCATGGTGGCCGCGGTTTCCTGCAACTGTTCCGTCAGGTCGGTCATCAGTTCCGTCGGCAGCCGGCCGCGACCCTCTTCCAGTACGGCCGCCAGCACCGCCGGGACCAGCCGGGCGACGAGGTCTGAGACATGCACGCCTTTGTCGTCGCCGAGCGTGACGTCCTCAAGCTCTATCACCGGCAGAGTTATGGTGACAGGCGGGGCGCCCAACAGATGGAAATGGGCCACCACGTCGCGTATCTCGACGCGGTTTATCTTCAGTCGTCTTCCGGGCTTTTCATCCGGGGGCGGGTCCGCGGTCTCGAACCTGCGCAGGTTCTCCAGAATTATGGACATATTGCTTTGGGTCAGCTTCTGCTCGACGTTCAGGTCCAGTCCGTGCAATACGAAGTGGTCCAGTTCCACCGGGTCGGAGAAGACCGAGCCGGTGTGGAGCTTCACATCGAACTGCCCGCTGCGGAAGAAGTGCGGCGTCTCGAAACCCTCGGGGTTGGCCGACTGAAGACCGTCCATAACAACCTGCCCCCTGAACAGTTGGACGTTCATTCGGTCCATTTTGGTCTCGACTCCCAGTGCGTATCCGGCGCCTCGCTCGACACCGGCCTTGGCTATGGGGTTGATAAGCATCCAGGCCCCGGCCGCCAGCAGGATAAGCACCCCCACGACCCCAACCACGATACGACGCCTTAGATTTCTGATCACCTTCTTCATGGCATCTCTCCCGGGCATCGCGCCCGATCAATTATTGGTCCGCACCCGCCTGAAGAAAAGCGCAAGTGTGGTCTGGTGCGTCGGACCGATATCCTCGACCGGACGGATATCGGCATTGTTACTGTCCCGCCGTCAGGAGCGATTCCAGCAGCGAGGCGAAGTGCCTTACCGCCTGTCCACGGTGGCTGATGTGGTTCTTCTGTTCCGGGGGCAGCTCGGCGGTTGTGCAGCCGCGATCAGGCAAGTAGAAGAGCGGGTCGTATCCGAAGCCGTTGTCGCCTTTCGACCGGTGTCCGATTCGCCCCTCGACGGTGGCATAGGTTTCAATGATGATCCGCTCGCCGTCCGACAGCGCCAGGTGGCAGACAAACCGCGCCGTCCGCTCCTCTTCCGGCACATTCTCCATCGCCTCAAGGAGCTTGGCGTTGTTGGCGGCGTCCAGCGTATCGCGGTCGGCATTCTCTCCGCAGCGGTCGGCGGCGTAGCGGGCGCTGTGTACGCCCGGCTTGCCGCCGAGGGCGTCAACGACCAGTCCGGAATCATCCGCCAGGGCCCACATGCCGGTCCGGCCGGCATAGTAGTTCGCCTTATGGCGGGCGTTGTCGGCGAAGGTGGCGCCGTCCTCGGGCGGTTCCGGCAGATCCGGATATTCATCCAGGCCCTTTACTCGAACAGGTAGGTCGGCCAGGACCTGCCGAATCTCCCGGACCTTTCCTGGATTACGCGAGCCGATAAGAATAGGCCGACTGCCGCTCATACGGTGCTGGCTTTCTAGAACTCCGAGGGGTCTTCGCCTTCGGTGGCTATTCGTACGGGGTGGCTCCTGCGGTCGACTAACTCCGCCTGGCCGGTCCGGGCGTCGTAGTGGCGGACTCGCTCGCCGCTGCCGTTGACGGCAAGTTGGGGGAAGTCCTCCATTATCTGTTGCATTCGCGGGTCGCGTATGTTCAGCCGCTGGCGATCGCCATCACGCGATATTGCGACGGCGTTTTCCGGAAAATCGCCGATATACACATACGACTCGGCCGAGCCGTGGGCGTAGAAGGCCTCGTAGCCGTTGTCGCGTAACCGCTCACAGTAGTCCACCGCGAACTGCCTCCGTCCGACATAGTCCTGCTCGGGGACGTCATAGAACTCGGCCACCTTCACCGTCCAAGTACCCCTCGCTTGGCCGAGGTGCCATTCCGGCGGTCCGACATGCTGGCCGGGCAACGGGATAACCAGCGCCTGGGTGTAGGGCGGAATACCCGCCTCGGTGGTATATTCCTTCACCTGCTCCAGGTCCGGCTGGGCGGCCTCAATGGAGTCGTACCGGCCGCGGTGAAGTAAGCTGCGGTCGTCTCTATGGACGATGTACATATCGTCCCAGCCGGTTTCATCGACCGTCCGCTCCTTCCACCGCCTGGACTCGGACACATGGTCCGGTCCGGTGAACGGGTGCAGAAGGATGGTGTACTGTGTGCCCTCGTCCGCCGCGCCGGGTGAAAAAGACAAATCGTTGTTGCCCCCGACGGCCACCACAAGCAAAAGCAACGCACATAATCGCCATCTCATGTTCGCTTCCTCCGGGGCCTGGTTCCGATTGTCTCTCGCTGGGCCTGCAGCAGTTTGCGAATGCCCCGACGCGCAAGCCGCAGCATGCTGTCCAGTTGCTCGTCAATAAAACCGCCGTTCTCTCCGGTTCCCTGGATTTCCACTATCCTGCCGGCGGCGGTCATGGCCACGTTCATATCCGCCTCGGCGGCGGAGTCTTCCCGATAGTCCATATCCAGCACCGCCCGGCCGTCCACCACGCCGACCGACACGGCCGTCACGCGCCCCGCGAGGGTCGCCGTCGGGCACAGGCCGGCTTCGTCGGCCGAGGCCAACGCCCGCTCCAGAGCCACCTGAGCGCCGGTTATGGCGGCGGTTCGCGTGCCGCCGTCGGCCTCCAGGACGTCGCAGTCCAAGTATATCGTATTGGCGCCCAGCTTGTCGAAGTCCACCACCGCCCGCAGCACCCGTCCGATGATGCGCTGTATCTCCACGCATCGGCTGTCGGGCTTCAGGAGCGGACGGGGCTTTCGACCGGGCGTGGACGCCGGCAGCATGCCGTACTCGGCCGTCAGCCAGCCCTTGCCGCTTGCCGCCCGCCAGTCCGGCACGCCCTCGACCAAGCTCGCCGTGCACAAAACACGCGTGCCGCCGATTTCGGTCAGGCACGAACCGTCGGCCGTGGCGATGAAACCGGGCGTCAGTTTCACCGGCCGAAGCTCGTCGGCCCGCCTGCCGTCGTGACGTCTTCCCTTTGCCATACCGGCAGTCTAACGAACCGCCACGCACGTTTCCACGTCGGCGGCGCCGGCGTCTGCGACTCCTCGGCGGTGGCTTGTGATGTATCCGACATGTCATGCCCCTTTCATCTGTCATGATGCGCTTGCGGCGAACAGCCAGACATAATACCCTTATTTGCGGAAAGGGGTAGATTATGGGCGAGACAAATCTAAGACGGCAGGATGGGCCGCCGGCTCCGGCGCACCCGAGACCGGAACGTCGGCACCGGTCTTGGACGAAGAGAGTGTTTATCCTCCTTGCGGTTTTCTGGGTTGCCACCGGTGCGGCCCGGTTGTGGTGGGGCGTCGCGGCCGAGCGGGAACTCGACCGCCAGGTCCGGGCCATACGCGACCGCGGCGAGCCGTTGACCTACGCGGAGCTTGCTCCGCCACCGGTGCCGGATGAACAGAACGCCGCCCGGCTGTACCGCCGTGCGTTCGAGTCGCCGCTGTTATCGTGGCAAGACCTGCCGGACGGCGACGAAAAAGAGCGCCTCCGGCGCCTGGGCAGCATGCTGATGTGCATGTACTACAACCGCGACTTCCGCCGGGAGCACCCGGAGGACCTTGACGAGATAGTCCGCCTGGCGGCCGAGCCGGTCGAGCTTGCGCGCTGGGCCAGGCGTCTGGACGGCGTCGACTGGGGTATCGACTACGACGGCGTAACCATCGTGATACCGATGCGGTGGTTGGGCGATTCGCGCGCACTGGCGCGGGTCCTGGCGACAGTGGCGATTGGCGAACACGAACGCGGGCGAGACGCCGAAGCCGTCGAGAGCATCCGCGACCTGCTCGGTCTCGCACGCGCCGTCGATGCCGATGCCGAGGAGATCGGCTGGCTAGTCGCAACGGGCATCAGAAGTCGCGCCTTTGAGGGAGTTGAGGAAGTTGCGCCGGGGCTGCGAGTCGATAATGGGGAATCCCCGGCGGGCGGCGACCCGATCCGCGAACTGCTTACGGAGCTTCTGGACGAAGGCCCTCAGCGCCGCGGCGCTGTCCGCGGAATGCGCGGCCAGAGAGCGTATCTATACCAGCTTCTGGAGTTGGCGCGAGCCGGCAAACAGGAAGAGGTCATCAATGCCGGCGGAAGCGATGGAGAAGTACTGCTGCCTACGGCGGGCTTCATGTTTCGTCCTGTTCTTGCCTATGAGCAGGCAAGGTTGCTTGTCATTGCCGGCAAATGCGTCGAGGCGGTAGGCCAGCCGACGTACCCGCTGGCCATGGACATAGCTCCGGAAAGGCCCGTGTGGGACTACGAGGCCGGCTGGACGCACAGGATGGCCCGCGCCGTCAGTCACGTGCATCATCCGACCTGCTATATCTATCTAAGGAGATATTATTCCTCGCTGGCGATGCGACGAATGGCGGCGGCCGCAATCGCTCTGCGCCTCTACGAGCTTGACCACGGCCGTCGGCCGGATACGCTGGAGGCGCTGGTGCCGGATTACCTGCCATCCGTCCCGGACGACCCGTTTGTCGAAGGCGGTAAGGTGATGTACCTGCCGGACAATGACCCGCCGGTTCTGTATTGCGTCGGCGAGAACGGGCGCGACAACGGGGGGAAATTCCGCGTCTATTCGGACGGAGAACTCGATCGCGAAACCTCACCGGACCTTGTGTTCTTCCTGGATGGATTGCCGCCTCAGGGGGAATGCACGTGGGAGCCGCCGCGGCCTCGCTGATGCTCAGCCCATGGAGGCCGGAATTATCGCCCACATCAGAAGCCCAATCGGCAGCGACAGCAGCATTATCCCGAATACCGCCCACGCCAGCGGCAGCACCAGCGCCGTGAACAACACGCCGGCGGCGTTACGGCGTCCGAACGACCTCGACCCGACTACCGCCAGCACATACCACAGCAGCAGTGGGGCGACGATACCGACTACCAGAACGGTAGCGGAGAACCTGAAAAGGTTTTCCAAATCGGTCATGAACTCAAAAGGCAGCACAAGCAGCGACAGTGCCGACAACCCGGCCGGGGCGGTGAGGTAGTAGCCAAGTGCGGCAGCGCGGTCGCGTAGCTCACCCGGCAGTGACCGGGTGGCTACGAACCACGTTACGATACCGGCCCATCCGCCGAGCATGCCGATGTAAAGCAGTAGCCCCGCCGCGCAGGCGGCCGTCAAAGCTACGGCCGACACCGCGGTTCCTCGACCATCTGTCAGATCCTTCACGGCCGCGCCGACCGGAAACAGCATAACGACCAGCATCGGCATAGACGCCAGGGCAACCGTCATCCAGCGAAACTTGCTTGCCTTGCGGACAGAGACCTCCTGGGTCATCAACGGGCCTAACCGGCCGAAGCGGGACAGTACCATCCAGGTCGTACGGAACCAGGCCCACAGAGTGCTGCCTCTGCCCTTGTTCTCCCAGGGTATGTGCGAGGCCATGTCGTTCGGCGGCGCCGGCGTCTGCGGCTCCTCGGCGGTGGTTTGCGATGTATCCGACATGTCATGCCCCTTTCATCTGTCATGATGCGCTTGCGGCGAACCGCTGAACATAATACCCTTATTCGCGGAAAGGGGCCAGATTATGGGCGAGACAGATTTGGCCCGCCAGGGCGGGCCGTCGACTCCGGCCGAGCCGCGCGGTAAGTTCAAGCGACGCTCCTGGAGCAAGTGGGTGCTTACGGCGCTGGTGCTGTTCTGGGTGGCGACCGCGGCCGGCTGGTTCTACTGGGATCGTACGGCCGAGCAGATGCTGCAAGAGGAGATAGGGCGGGTCCGCGCCGCCGGAGAGCCGTTGGAATGGGCCGAGCTTGCGGCCGAGCCGGTGCCGGATGATCAGAATGCGGCCGTGCTGTACCTACGGGCGTGGGATTTGCTCAGCGGCGAGGGGGTGCGGAGTGATGGTCAGATCGACCCGGAGCATCGGGAGCGCCTGCTGAGCATGATCGGCCCGATGATGGAGTCACCGGACTTCAGACGAGAGCGGGCCGACGAGCTGGATCAGTTGCTGGAAATGACCCAAGAGGCCCTGGCTCTCTGTCGGGAGGCGCGCGGCCGGCCGAAGGTTTATTGGCGGAAGGATTTCTCGGCCCCGGCGATGGAGATGGAACTCCCGCCGCTGCGTAGGGCGCGGGAAACGGCTCGGCTCCAGCGCCTGGCTGGGGTAGTCGCACACGAGCAAGGCAGGGACGACGAGGCGGTGGCCCATATACGCGATGCGCTGCACATGGCCGACGCCATCGGCGAGTTGCCGTCGCTCATTGCTTCTCTTGTATCGCGAGCAGTTATGCCGGTGATGACTATGGCTGTGGAGGAGATTTTGCCGGGCCTTCGCGTGGGCGATGAAGACGGTGCCGCGCCGCGCGAGGATGTCCTTGCCCTTATCAGCGAGCTGCTGGAGACGGAATCCCTCCAGGACGGGTTTGTGCTGGGGATGATGAGTTCGCGAAGCATGGATTACGACACATGCGAACGATTTCGTAAGAATCTGATGGGTGAGCCGGTGTTCGCCGAGATGTCCTCAGTGCGCCCGGTCATGAGGTTCCTGGATCCCATGTTCAAGGTGGATCAGGCGTTGTTGTTGCGGGACGCGAATGTCCATATCCGGGCGGCAAAGGCCGGAGATTATCCCTCGGCGATCGCGATAGTGTCAGAATCAACAACTGTTTGCGAAGATGCATTCAACAGCCGCTTGTGGACTATGTCCCATCCGCTGTTGTCGATTCTGAGCCCGGCCTATGGGGGCATATTATCGTCGCAGTGGGAGGCCGTGGCCCAGAGACAGATGGCCGGCATGGCCCTGGCGATGCGCCTTTACGAGCTGGATGCGGGTCGCCGCCCCGAATCGCTTGAAGAACTGGTGCCTGAGTATCTGGAGTCGGTCCCCACCGACCCGTTCGCGCCGGACCGGACCATCACTTACAGACATGGCGAGACGCCGATGCTATACTGCCTGGGCACCAACATGACCGATGACGGCGGTCAGGACGGCTCTGCTCCGGGTGAGGGCGACGTGGTCTTCTACCTCAACGACGACCGGCCTCGCAGTGAGCCGCATTGGGAAGACCCCCACAGAGGCGCGCTGGGGTCCGAACAGCCAGTTGATGCGGGACGGTGCGATGACTATTGCGCCCGATAAGGGCCAGCCGTAGCGGCGTTGCCCGGCCGGTATCGGTTCAGGAAGACAGCGAATAGTGCATTATCACCCACATGAACAGGCCCCATGGCGCTAACCAGACCATTGCGGAGGTAACCACCCACAGCAGGGGAAGCCCCAGCCCCGTGGCGACAAGCCCACGCACCCGGCGGCCGACGACATCGCGGGCGGCAAACAAAATCATCTGGAGCCAGTAAACCATCACGCACAGCCAGATGACCGTCAGGGCGATGGACAGGGTGGGTGAGTATCGGTCCTGATGTCCGGCGATGGTTGAGGTCAACTCATATAGTTGCAGCGTCATGGGCACCGCAAGCATCGCCAGCGGCGCGGATAGGTAATAGGCCAAAGCCGCGGCCCTGTGGCGCCTCTGCGGGTCGAGCTTACGGGAGGCGAAGAACCAGCCAACCATGCCGGTCCACAGACCCCACTGGATAGCCGTCAGCAGCATTACCGCCGGAGGCAACACGGCCAGCAGCCAGGCGGGCAATTCCGACAGCGCCTCCATCTCCGGACCGGCTATTCCCAGGGCAACCGGGCCGAGGACGCCAAGCATGGCTACGCCCGGCAGTATGATCGGCAGCGCCACCGCCATCCAGCGGAATCGCTTGGCCTTGGAGTAATCCAGGGGCATATCCAGGTGGTCCGCCAGACGCCCGTTGCGGCTCATCACCAGAACCGCCGTACGCACGAATGCTGTGATTAAGCCCGACTTGCCTCGCTGCTGCCATGGGATTACCGCATCGCCACCCGGCTGGTCCGCCTGCGACAACCCTTCGGCTTCCGCCTGCTGTTCATCTTCCGGCCGCTGCATTCTCGGCCCCCTTTCCGATGCGCTATCGCACCTTCAGGAAGAACTCCATCATCTCGCAGCCGCGGGTGACGTGCAAGTCGCTGTTTTCGGCGGTTTCCTCGCAGAAGGGTCCGCCGACGACGTTTTCGATGCGTTTACCGGCCAGCGCGAACGGCACGGGCGCGGTGGTGTGCGTCCGGACCGAAACCGGCGTGGGGTGGTCCGGCATCACCAGCATTCGCCAGTCGTCGCCCTCGTCGCGCAGCCGCTTGAGCACAGGCCCGACGATGTGTTTGTCTATCTGCGTTATCGCCTGGACCTTGCCCTTGATGTCGGCGTTGTGCCCGGCCTCGTCCGGGGCCTCGATATGCACGAACACCAGGTCTTTTTCGTTCAGTGCCTCGACGGCCGCGGCGCCCTTGCCGGCGTAGTTGGTGTCAAGGAAGCCGGTTGCTCCTTCGACCTCGATGGTCTCCCAGCCGATCAGCCGGGCCAGGCCGCGTATCAAATCGACGGCGGTTATGGCCGCTCCATCTATGCCGTGTCGCTTGCTGAACGCCGGTATCCGCGGCATCCGCCCCTGGCCCCACAGCCAGATGCTCGTGGCGGGGTTCTCGCCGAGGTCGCGGCGGACGGTGTTTATCTCGCTTCGGCCTAGTATGTCTCGGCTGCGTAGTATCAGCGTCCGCAGCATGTCGGCGCCTTCGCCCGTGGGCAGGTGGTCGTCGGCGACCTGGTCGAGGATATCGTGCGGCGGTGTGGTCCGGACGTCCGCATCGCCCTGATATGTCATCAGGTGCCGGTAGCTTACTCCCGGGTGGAACCGCACGCGCGGGCCGGCTAGGTTGCGGTTCAGCTCCTCCACGATTGCGGCCGCCTCCTTGCTGGAGATGTGTCCCGCGGAGTGGTCCTCCATTCGGCCGTTGACGATGGTTACCAGGTTGCACCGGAAGACCCACTCGTCGTCGGCGATTTCCAGCCCGCGTGCGGCCGCCTCAAGCGGCGCTCGCCCGGTATAGACTTTCGACGGGTCGTACCCCAGCACCGACAGCATCGCCACGTCCGAGCCGGGACTCATTCCGTCTGGTACATTGCGAACGGTTCCGACCTTGCCGTGCGTGGACAGCCAGTCCATATTCGGGGTCTCGGCCGCCTGGAGGGGGGTCTTTCCGCCCAGTTCTTTCAGCGGCTCGTCGGCCGCACCGTCCGGGATGACAATCGCGTATTTCATATCAGGGTGTCCGGCAACTCGTCAGCATTCTGCGAGTGTTTCTTACAGATGTACACGATGGCGCGGTCAGGTTTCTTCTTTGGTTGCCTGTATGTGGCGGGCGGATCGGCATAGGCGGTTGTTTCGTATCGGAGACCAGACGGAGTTTCTGTAGGCCCGAAGGGCCGTAACGTAAGTAGCCGGGGCCGTGAGGCCCCGTAACAGGACAGAACACGACAAAAAGCCCCGAAGGGGCGATACGCATAACCTGCGCACCGGCATTCGTGCCGCCCCTTCGGGGCTTGACAGTCAGAGCGGCACCTCCGGGGGCTGACGCCCCCGGCCAGTTGCGTATCGGCCCTTCGGGCCTGTTGATCCACATGCCCAATACCGTCCTCGTAGATAACACGGACACCACGGTCATCGGACGTGAGAAAAAGTATCCGAATGAGCGTATCGTCCTCTACAGCTCTTCAGGATGTTCATCAACTATGGCGATGCACACCGTGGGCGCCTTTATCACATCCAGTGCGTCCACTTCGGCTATCGCCCGCCGGACGTCGCCCTCGGCCGCGGCGTGGGTGGTGATTACCACGGGAACGCCATCGCCGTCGTCGGCCTCCGGCGGTTCGTGCTGGAGCACCGAGCGGATGCTGATATCGCGGGCGCCCAGGACCGCCGCAACCTTTGCCAGCACGCCGGGGCGGTCTTCAGCCATCATACGCAGGTAGTAACGGCTCTCGACGGACTCGACTGGCAGTTGCTCGGCCCGCGGAGTCAGGTCCGGCCAGAGCTTCAGTCGCTCGAACTGACTCGTTGTCGTACCGACGGCCACGGCGGCCATATCGGCCACGACGGCCGAGCCGGTGGGCATGTCGCCGGCGCCCCGGCCGTAGTACATCGTGTGCCCGGTGGCGTGGGCATAGACGCTGACGGCGTTGAACGGTCCGGAGACCCACGCCAGCGGATGCTCGCGCGAGATGAACGCCGGCCGGACACGCAACGACAGCCCTTCACTCCGCCTCTCGGCGATAGCAAGCAGCTTGATGATGTATCCCAGCTCCTGCCCGTACGCCACGTCGCAGGCGTGCAGCGTGTCTATGCCTTCTACGGGTATTGAGTCGAAGTCCACGCGTCTCCCGAAGGCCAGGGCGGCCATAATCGCCAGCTTGTGGGCGGAGTCCACGCCGGCGACGTCCAGCGTCGGGTCGGCCTCGGCGAGTCCGCGCTTCTGGGCCTCGCCGAGCGTCTCGGCGTAGCCGGCGCCTTGTCGCGTCATGGCCGTGAGGATGTAGTTGCACGTGCCGTTGACTATGCCGAAAAGGGCGTCGATACGGTTGGCAATAAGCCCGTCTATCAGCGCCCGGATGATCGGGATCCCGCCGCCGCAACTGGCCTCGAAGCCGATGCAGACTCCACGCTCGCGGGCAAGCGCCATAAGCTCCGGCCCGTGATGAGCGAGCAGTGCCTTGTTGGCCGTAACAACGTGCTTGCCGGCTCGAATGGCCTGTTCGATGATCTCGCGGGCGGTGTCTATGCCTCCGATAAGCTCGGCCACCACCGACACGCCTTCGTCGGCCAGCGCCTGCTGGAGATCGTCGCGGAAAAGCTTCTCGTCAAGCCCCAGTTCGCGGGCGTGAGCGAAGTCCAGGTCCACGACGTGGCGCAGCTCCAGATCGGCCCCGAGCCGCTCGGAGATCGTCGCCGCATCCCGCGTAAGCAGCGTGGCGGCCGCTCCGCCGACGGTCCCGCAGCCGATAATCGCAACGCCCGTGTTGGAATCGTTTCTGCCCATGCGCACCTCGAAAAAGTCGGCGTGAATCCTAAGCGTGAAGGTGGTTCATATCAAGCGCCGCCGACCGTATCGTCGGGTCTAATTCCAAGGGCCTTGTAGTGTTCGGTGCGGGTCTTGCGGTCGCGGGCGTGCTCGTCCTGTGCGTAGCGGGCGACTTCCGGCGCGGCGTCGCGCGGTACGACAATCACGCCGTCGCCGTCGGCGACCACCACATCGCCCGGATGCACAGTGACGCCGCCGACGCTGACCGGCACGTCCATGCTGTCGTACTGTAGCCGGCCCTGGACCATCGACTGCGACGTGTATCGCGACCAGAAGGGCACCTTCTGGAGGACAATCTCGTCGGTATCGCGGACGCCGTCGCTGCTGATATAGCCCCTGGCGCCACGCCGCAGTCCGGAGAGCGTGTTTTCCGACCCCATCAGCCCGGCATTGACTCCGCCGAGGTCAAGCACGGCTATGTCGCCCTCGCGGAGCGTCTCGATCCACGGGTAGGGGCAGACCTCGCGATAGTACCAGCCGACCCAGTCTAGGTATTTCTCGAATGTCATCGACGGGATCGTGCCGCGGTAGGGCATGTAGCGGGCGGTCTTTGCGATGCCGACGGCCCTGGTCCGCCAGAGCGGGCGGATTTCCGGCGACATGCTGCCTCGGTGGTGCATCATGGCCGCATCCATGCCGTCGCGGACATCCGCGACCCGGCAGTTTTCAAACATCTTCAACAGCTTGAGGTTGTCTTTGGTGTCGTGCGTCATGACGTTCTCCGATCGACCTGTACGTTCCGGCCGCGAGCGTAGACCCGCCGCCCTCTTGCGGCAAGGGTCGCGCAGGTTGGTCCAGCCGGGTTTCCGGGGCTGAGGCGGGGTCGGATTTCAGATGCCGGCCGGCGTCTATGCGGTAGCGCCGAGGGCGCGCAGTAGCATAGAGGCGCCGTTACCGGCTTAAATCGTGCGGCGATGGTCCGAATCGGGGCTACAGCTTCACCGGCAGGCGGGCCTTGGGTCTGAGCCGGCCGAAGATCGCATCCGCGGTCGCCCGCAGGCACTCTTTGCCGCCCGGATTGAAGCATACCAGCATCGTTGAGAAGTCTTCCGCGGCTCCAAAGGCGTAAGGGGTGTTGGTAACGACGACTACGGGCTTGCCCGTTGCGATGATCCGCCGGACCAGTTCGGTAATCGCACCCGGCGTCTTGTGGTAATAGTAATTGGTGGCGACGATAACGTCCCAGCCCTCCTCCAGCCGCCGCATTACCCGCTCTGTGTGCGACCGGTCGCAGGTCATGGGTATCTCCACCGAGCCGACGTGCTCGCCCAGGCGGCACATCTGCTCCCACAGCATCCCCGGATGGGAATACATATTGTTTGCCTCGGAATGGGTGGGGAAGACCTGCTCGATAAGCAGGACTCGCTGCGAAGGGTCCAGCGGCAGCAGTTTGGAGGAATCCCGCAGCAGCAGTAGCGACTTCTCTGCCGCCTCGTCGGCGGTGCGGACGACGGCCGGCGAGGCGGTCGGCTCGGCTGCGGCGTCCGGGTCCACCTTTCCGCCGCCGTCGGCCAGGCCCATGTCCCATCTCATCCGCAGGATGCGCCGCACTTTCTCATCCACTTCGTTTTCGCTCAGTCGTCCGTCGCGCATCGCCTCCAGAAGCTTTTCGCAGATGCGTATGCGGATGGGGCTTTCATCGCGCAGCAGGACCAGATCGCAGCCCGCCTGGAGCGTCCGCAGTACCGCCTCGGTGATTTCGTATCGCTGCAGCAGCCCGCCCATCATCATGTTGTCGGTCGTCACCACACCATCAAAGCCCAGTTCGCCCCGCAGATAGTCTGTCACCAGCGAACGCGTGCAGCTCGCCGGTTCCTCGGTTACTCCCAGTGACGGATACAGCGAGTGGGCCATCATGATCGCCGGAAGCCCCGCCTCGATGAGCGCCCTGTAAGGCGCCAGGTGCACTTGCTCCATGCGCCGGCGGTCGGCCTTGACGGTCGGCAGGCCCCAGTGGGCGTCGTCGGCCGACTCACCCCGGCCGGGGAAGTGCTTGCCTGTCGCGATAAGCCCGGTCCGCTGAAAGCCCCTCAGCGTCTGCAGGGCGTGACTGGTTACGTCTTCGGCGTTATCGGAGTACGCTCGGGTGCCGATTTCGGGGTTCCGGGGATCGGTGTTCACGTCCAGCACGGGCGAGTGGATCATATTCACACCCATAGCCCGGGCCTGCTGGCCGATGGAATACGCCACGCGGAACGCCAGCGAAGGGTCGTCGGCGGCGGCCAGGCCCATTGGGTGCGGAAAAAGGCGCTGCCCGCAGAGCAGATCGTCGCTGGCGCTGCCTTCCTGATCGATGGTGAAGTGCAACGGAACGGCGCCGGGCCTGTCCTGGGCGTGGTCTCGGAGCCGGTTCAGCACGCACGCGTATTCCGCGGCCGTGCAGTGGGGGCTGGGCCGCATCGTGGAGAAATCGCGGTTCAGGCCCGCCGGATAGTGCACAGAACGCGTGACCCACGGCTCCGGCTCGACGCCCGGCCTGACGTCGTTGAACAGGTTGATGCACCGCAGCTTCTGGCTTATGCGCAGCCCGCCTATGTGGTACTTGCGGATAAGCTCAACCACATCCGGCGTTATGACCGGCGAGCAGAAGCCGAAGACCAGCAACTGGCCGATTTTCTGCTCGGGGCTGAGGCGGCCCAGAAGGTCGTCAACCCATTTGTCTTTCGCTTCGGACATCCGTGTAACTCCAGGCCCGATGGGCGGTGATTGCATCTATCTATAAAGCGACGATTTGAGAAGGATACGTAATGTAGCGATTGCGAAGCTCAGTGCAAAGGCACCGGCTGACAAAACGTCGGCGCGTGTGCGCGGCCGGACGGTGTGCCTTTCCGTCAGCCGTGCCGGCACGGGGCTTTGCGCTTGCGGTCGAGGGCGGCAGAAGTAGCATTCCTGTTGTGAGCGGGCTTTGCCGGGCTTTTTCGCGACGATTCCTGAACTCGGGAGACATGGCCATGCACGAGGGCGTCGAATTCACCCGTCGATTTGCGGAGCACCTGGGACTCTTTCTGCCGGCAGCACTATTGGGGGTCGGAATCGGTATGCTTCTGGGCTGGCTGTGTGCGACTCTGACCCGGGTGGCCACACACGGCCGCCGCCGTGGGGCGCGGCTGGCGGGGCTTGTGCTACCGTGGCGAGCGGCGGCGGCCTGCGCACCGCTTCTGGTGGTGAACACGCTGGTTTTCATCAGGCGGTCAATGTTCCTGAACATACCAGTAACGGGGCATTGGGCCGGGTTGTTGGTGGTCGCCTTGACGGGGCTTGCGGGCGCCTGGGGCGGCACGTGGGGCGCGCTTATGGATCGGGACCTCGGGCGCCCGCCGCTGGTCGCCCTGGTAAGCCGGCTGCGGACCGTGATGATTGTGTGCCTGGTCGCCGGCGGATTGTACGCCGGGCTTATCGGAGCCGGAGGACTGGGCGCGCCGTACATTCGAGGGCTGCAGATGGTGCGGACGGGGCTGATGTTGAGGTCGGTGAGTCTGTTTTTTGTGATTGCCGCGACGGTGGATGTCGTTGGAGGGGTTGTGGCGTCGCTGTTCTGGAGGGCCGATTCGTCACCGCCGCCGGCCGGATGACTTACTTACGCCGCCGTATCATGGTGTAAGGTCCGTCGGGTATGACGGCCATGGGGGCGTAGAGGTCGGCTGAGATGAACTCGTCTATGGCCGACTGGGCGCGTTCGCCCGCTCCGGCGCCGCCAAGTATGGGATTGACGGCGATGTGCTGCTGGGTCTCGGGGTCGATGCCGTCGGAGACAAGCCACAGGTTGTTCTGCCCGATTAGCTGGAGCACCTTCGCCTGCATCTGAAATTCCCACTGGTCCTTGTGTGTTTGGTCTGGACGCGAGGCCAGTTCCCGCAGGAAGCCCTTCCAGTCGTTGTCCCACTGCAGCATCAGTTCGGCGTATTCGGGCGAGCCAAGCCCCTCGCCGCAGTTGGAGACCGTCAGCAGCGTGGATTTTTTGTGCAGGGCGGGGATGGCCGAGACCATGCCCTTGACCGTCTGGTAGAAGGTCTCATCGAGCGGGAATCCGCCGCCGCATGTGACCACGAAATCGAACGGCTTGTCTATTTCCACGGTGGTCCAGCGCGCGACTTCCCCGCAGCCGGCGGCGTGGGCCTGCTCCAGGTCGCCGCAGTATATGCCCGCCAGACGGCGGTCGGGCGTGATGGCGACGTTGAACAGGAAGTCCACCCCGACCGCCCTTGCGACCTGCAGGGATATTTCGTGGCAGGGGTTGTCGTCCAGCACGCCGTTATCGACATGTGGGTGGTTCAGCGTGGTGTATCCGTGGAAGCGCCTGATGGTTTGCAGGTCCACCAGGGCCGGGCAAACGCCCTTGCGTCCGCCGGAGAACCCGGCCATGAAATGTGGCTCTATAAGTCCGGTTACGATGCGGAAGTCCGCTTCGGCGAATCGCCGGTTTATGCGAACTGGCGGGTCCTCGCTGACGGTAGCCAGCGTATCGGGACTGTCGGCGATGTGGTCGTCCACCTCGACGCGGCTCTCGATGGCGCCGAGCAGCAGTTCGCGTTCGTCGGGCGTGCTCGGCCGGTGCATGCCCGTTCCGATGATTATCACTATCTGGGAATCGTCCACGCCGGCGTCGTTCAGGGCGCTGAGTATGCCCGGAAGGAAGGCCTTGTTCGGCACCGGACGGGTGATGTCAGAGATGGTAATCGCGACGGTCTCGGGCTTACGGTTGCGGACAAGCTCCCGCAACGGCGGCGTGCCGATGGGGTTCTCAAGACAGCGAGCTACGGCCCGGTCCGGCTCCGGCAGGGGGGTCGCATCCTCGCCTTTTAGTACCTGCGTGTCGTCCGGGACCCGCAGGTCGATGCCATCTTTGCCGTAAAGGACATGGACGGTCTTCATGCCATCACTCTAGCATCCGGGCGCCGGCGCGGCCAGTCCCTGTCGGCCACATGTACGGCAGCACCCATGTGGCACGTCCCGTCCGGCCTGGGGACTTTACCTGGGCGTGAAGTGTCCGGGCCAGTCCAGAACCGCGCCTGTGTCGGCGGAGGTTGCCTGGTCAGCGTAGCGACCCAATGCGCCATGGGTTATTCTCGGCGGCCGGGGCTTAAGCTCCTTGCGGCGGCGCTTGAACTCGCTCTGCGTGACTCTGGCGTTGAGCATACCGGCGTTGACGTCGATTTCTATGACATCGCCGTCGGCGAGCAACCCGATTTCGCCCTCGGCGGCCGCCTCCGGCGATATGTGACCGATGCAAAGCCCGGCGGTCCCGCCGCTGAAGCGGCCGTCGGTGATAAGGGCGCACTTATCGCCGAGTCCCATGCCCTTGATGTAGCTTGTCGGCGCGAGCATCTCCTGCATGCCTGGACCGCCTCGGGGGCCTTCGTTGCGGATGACCACGACGTCGCCGGCCTCGACCTTGCCTCCGAGTATGCCCTCGCAGGCGGCCTCCTGGCTCTCGAAGACCTTCGCCGGCCCGATGTGGCGGTACATGCTCGATGCGACGCCGGCGATTTTGAGCATGGCCCCCTTGTGGGCGATGTTGCCGTACAGGACCACCAGTCCGCCACGCTTGGTGAATGCCTTTCGCAGCGGCCTGATGACGTCCCGGGCATCGAAGTCGGCGTCGTCGTTTCTGACCGGCAGCTCCTTCGGCTGCTCGCCGCGAAGAATGGCGCGGACCTCCGAGACGCTTCGGCCGGTCGCCTTCCATCCCTCGGCGTACATTTGACGCGCCTCGTCGCATACGCCTTCGCTTCTGGGCGACCATTTCTCGAGGTTCTCGCCGAGCGTCTGGCCGGTAACCGTGCGGGCGTCTGAGGCGAGCAAGCTGCGCTTGTCGCAGGCGATCTGCCAGAGGATGGTGTGTATGCCGCCGGCGCGGTGGACGTCCTGCACATGGTATATCCGCCCTTCGGGCGTCTCCGAAGGCGCGACGCGGCAGATGTTCGGCGTCCGGCGGGAGATTTCCTCGATGTCCTTGTAGCCGAAACGCACGCCCGCCTCGTGAGCTATCGCCAGCAGATGCAGGACGGTGTTGGTCGATCCGCCCATGGCCATGTCCAGTGTGAAGGCATTGGACAGCGACTTTTTCAGTGCTATTCGACGCGGCAGCAGGGGGTAGGACTTCCGGCAACCACCGGCTATCCATTCCTCTGTGATTTCCACGATTCGCCTGGCGGCCCGCTTGTACAGAGCGATGCGCGCCGGACTGGTCGCCAGGCACGTTCCGTTGCCCGGAAGCGCCAGCCCCATCGCCTCCAGCAGGCAATTCATGCTGTTGGCGGTGAACATCCCGCTGCAGGAGCCGCAGGTAGGGCAGGTGCTGGACTCGTATTCGGCTACCTGCTCATCAGTCATGGCTCCGGTGCGGCACTGGGCGACAGCATAGAACTGGTCTATCAGGTCAACGTCGCGTCCGGCGACCCGCCCGGCCTCCATAGGCCCGCCGGAGACCACGACGGTGGGGATGTTCAGTCGCATCGCGCCCATGACCATTCCGGGCACGACCTTGTCGCAGTTCGGCAGACAGACCAGCCCGTCGAATGAGTGCGCCCGGCAGACCGCCTCGATCGAGTCGGCAATAACCTCGCGCGACGGCAGGGAATACTTCATTCCGCTGTGACCCATGGCGATTCCGTCGCAGATGGCGGGGGTATTGAACACCAGCGGCGTGGCGCCGGCGGCGCGTATCTCTCGCTTGAGCAGCTCACCTACCGCGTCGAGGTGGACGTGTCCGGGGACGATGTCGGTGTAGCTGTTGGCGATGGCTATCATGGGCCGGCGGATTTCATCGTCCGTCAGCCCGGCGGCTTTCATCAAGCTGCGGTGGGGGCCTCGTTCGGGACCTGACTTAACGACGTCGGATCGCATCATTGTCGGTGTACCTCCCGCGGCGCATTTGCCACATTACAAGCCGGCGGTTTCCAGATGGTTAACAGCATGATTCATGGAGTCAAAATTCTCAATCGCCGTCAGGACGTAGTTGCGGGTGGAGTCGTCCCGCAACGCCCGGATCTTCGCGAACTCCGGGTCGTGTGAAAGCTGTCGCAGGTCTCCCAGAGTATGGTATGCGATAAGCCCGCAGTATTGCTGCGTACAGTCGCCCATGTAGACCATGCGTGTCCGTCCGTACAGCAGCACCCTGGCGCCGTAACGGTCGAGCAGCGGCTGGACGCGGCGGAGGTACTGGGCATAGTCGGCTTCCCTGCCGGGAATTATGTCGAACAGATTTAGAACAACGATCACGGGGTATCTCCGGTTGCCGGCGACAAGCGGGACAGAAAAGTACCGCAGGGCTCGCTGCTTTTACAAGCGATTTCGCGTTGCTATGTAAACCTGCGCGGCCGGAGACCCACGCCGGGGCGTGTCCGAGGCCCCGTCGCAACGCTTCCGTCCTCGGCACATCGGCTGTCCAGTCATAAGCGATTCGACGGAACCGGCTATTGGGTCGGCGGGCTTTATGCCGATAAAATAGATGGTTGAGATAACACTTGACAACCTCGCGGGTATTCGGGAACTTGGACTATACCGTCGGCAGGGAAAGGCGCCCCGGAGCGGCGCCGGCCTGGCGGAACCGTCCCGAACCTTTTCGGGCAAGGAGCTTGCCATGCGATCGCAAAGGATGGCGGTGCTCGTGGCTGTGGGTCTGCTGGTCGTCTTTGGATGCGGCGGGTCCGGGAATAACGATAATTCGAACCGGTCCGCGGGCGCCGGAGAGCTTGTCGGGCAGTCCCGCCCTCCAGTGGCGGATCTGCCTGTGCCTTCGGGCTTTTCGCTGGACCAGGAGCAGTCCCGAGGGTTCACCACCGGAGGAGCAAGGTGGGTGGACCACGTGTACAAGGGATCGGACGACAAGTTCGCCGTCGCCCGGTTCTACAAGCGCAACATGCCCATCAACAACTGGAACCTGATGACGGACATGTTTGTGCAGGGCGAAATAGTTCTGACGTTTGAGAAACAGCGAGAGGCCGCGCGGGTGGTCATCCGAGACGGAGGCCTTTTCACCAGGACGGAAATCTCGATACAGATGTGGACGAAAGGGCAGATGCCCGCGCCTCGCGGCGGAGACTGACCGAGATATGAAGTCGAAACGTCGTCACGAATTAAAAGAGAACACACTTGCTCATGAGTTCAGCAGGATTCGTCAGTTCTTCTCGAATTGGGGCAATCATATTACCTGGGGTCTGCTGATAGCGGCCGTCATTTTCGCCATTGGCTACTATGGGTGGACCCGTCACCGGAGGGCGCAGCGAGAGCTGGTGGTCCGCGTCAGCCGTCTTCAGCATATCCGCGTCCCGCGGGATGAGGACATAGTTGAGCTTCGGGACCTGGCGGCCCAGCAGGGCAATCGCCGGGTGGCCGCCCAGGCGTCAGTGCTGCTAGGCAACGCCTATTACGCCAGGCACCTGTTCGGCAACGAGGAGGTGACCGATCAGGAGCGGGAAGAGGCCGTCGCGCAAGCAGAGGAGGCCTTCCGTGACGTCATTACCCACTACGAGGACTTCCCGCGGCAGGTTTCCAGGGCTAGATATGCGCTAGCGAAGCTGCTGAAAAATCAGGATCGCTTCGACGAAGCCCGTGAACATTACCAGGCCATAGTTGAAATGGATGCGATGGAAGGCGACCCTATTGTCCAGATGGCCGGCGAAGCGATTGATGCGCTCGACGAACTGGCCGAGCCGGTGACATTCGCCGACGTGCCGGCCCAGCCGATGTTTGAACCCACCGTTCCCGACGACCCCGGCATGGTACCGGACGTTCCGCCGGCCGACCCGGACATGGACATCCCTTCGGAACTGCCGCCGGATGTTATGCCCGAGCAGGTCCCGGAGTCGCCTCCCGAGTCGGATATGCCGGAACAGCCGCCGCTGGAGTAGTAGCCGAAGGCGCCGACTTGCCGACTCTACAGCAATCGAACGCTTGCATCCGACTGCGGCTATGATATTCTTCGTACTCTCTTGTTGACTGTTCGTGCCGATGCAGCGGGCTGCTCGTCCCGCTTCGGCCTGATAGAACAAAAAAAGAAAAGCATTGGAGACACACAGCCATGGCAGAGCTAGAACAACTTGCGGAAGCACTGATTAAGGGCGATCGGAACCAGGTCGCGGAGCTTACCAAAAAGGCCCTGGAAGAGGGCGCCCCACCGAAGGATATACTCGACAACGGGCTTATCGCCGGTATGAACGTCGTCGGCAAGCGCTTCAAGGCCAACGAGGTTTACGTCCCGGAGGTGCTTATCGCCGCCAGGGCGATGCACGCGGCGATGGAAGTACTAGAGCCGGTCCTTGCCGAGGCGGGCCATGAGCCGGCCGGCACGGTCGTGCTCGGAACTGTAAAGGGCGACCTGCACGACATCGGCAAGAACCTTGTGGGCATGATGCTCACCGGGTCCGGCCTTAAGGTCGTGGATATCGGTACCGACGTGCCCGCCGAGACGTTCGTCGAGAGGTGCAAGGCCGAAGGCGCTCAGGTGTGCGCGATGTCGGCGCTGCTGACCACGACAATGCCGCAGATGCCCGAGGTCATCAAGGCGCTGCAGGATGCCGGCGTACAGGTCAAGACCATCATCGGCGGCGCTCCGGTCACGCAGGACTTCGCCGAAGAGATAGGCGCCGATGGGTACGCTTCCGATGCGGCCAGCGCGGTCGATGTGGTCAAGGACATGCTTAGCGCTGCCTGAGTTGGCCGCGCGGAAAGCGGCCGTCGGCTAGCGATGACGTCCGACAACAAACATCGGCCAGACGAGGCGCCGCCGGGCGACAACGGGCTGGAGGCCGTCGAGACGCCCGTCGAGACCGACGAGGACGGGCTGGAACACCGGCAGGTCTGCGTGCGACGTGTGCTGCCCGGCAGGCGGCTGGACAGGTATCTGGCCGGGCGGCTGGGCAATCTCATGTCGCGGACGGCGCTTCAGTCGTACATCCGCGAGGGAAGCGTCACCGTCAACGGCCGCGTGGTCAAGCCCAGCTACCAGATCCGCGCAGGCGACGTCATCGACCTGATGGTCCCGCCTCGCCGGCCGCCCGAGATACCACCCGAGCCGATACCGCTGGACATCGTCTATGAGGACGACGACCTGCTGGCGGTCAACAAGCAGGCCGACCTGATCATCCATCCGGCCCGCGGGAACTGGACAGGCACGTTGGTCAACGGCCTGGTGCATTACTTTCAGACCAACTGGCGCGACTGGAAGGACCTGCCCACCACCGGGGAGGTGTTCCGGCCGGGAATCGTCCATCGGCTCGACCGCGACACCAAGGGCATCCTGCTGATCGCCAAGACCGATCTCGCGCTATGGCGGCTGGGCAGGCAGTTCGAGCTGCGCAAGGTGGACAAGACCTATACCGCCATCGTCCACGGCACGATGGAACTGGACGAGGATGTCATCGACGTCCACATCGGCAGGCATCCGACCATCAAGGAGAAATGCGCGGTTCGTTATCCCGGCCGCGGACCGAGGCCGGAGCTTACCAAAGAAGCGGTAACCGGCTACCGCGTGCTCCGGCGGCTGACCAACGTCGGCCGATCGCGAGCGTGCTTCACAATAGTGGAGCTTTATCCGAAAACCGGGCGGACCCACCAGCTTCGCGTGCACATGAGCCATATCGGACACCCCATTGTCGGGGACCGGCTCTACGGCGGCGGGCCGATATATCGTAGCTCGCTGATGGGCGATCATGACGTCGCCGAAGGAGCTATCATCACCCGTCAGGCATTGCACGCCCACACTATCGCCTTCTACCACCCGCGGACAAACGACCGCATGACACTCGAAGCCACCTGGCCGGAAGACTTCACCATCGCGCTGCGGGAGCTTGAGCGGCTTTCGGCGGAAGACTCGCGGCCCGGCCGGTGATACGACGGGCCAATAGCGGGCAGTGATACGGATGGTGGAGGAGATGTCCCCGGCCTGAGCTTGTCGCATCATCTCTCCGAACGCGGCTTTGCGGCAGATCAACTCGGGCAGTGAGCGACGAGGCACAGGAGTTTGGGCAACGCGCTACACGGTAAATGGGCATGGGCGGCGAGCTACGCGGCACGTGGGCTTGCATCGGCTCACGCCCGCGTTATAATCCGCGGGTGGAAGCTTGGTGGACTGGTTGACTGGTTAACCGGTTGACTGGCCACTCCGCCGTCCGGTTGGCTGTCGAAACTCCCGGCCGGCCGACGGATGGTGTCGCTGATTAACCGATTAACCAGTTAACTGGTTTCCCGGCTGTTTACGGGCCGTTAGCTCAGCTGGCTAGAGCGTGCGGATCACACCCGCAAGGTCATAGGTTCGAGTCCTATACGGCCCAAGCCCTTTATTTCCAAGGAGTTGCAAGAGTTTGCAGAGGTCGGCAAAGCCCCGCATTCGTCGGGGTTTGCGGCGCTTGTCTCGGATTCCGCCTTTTGCTC
>PUND01000113.1 GCA_003551645.1 Phycisphaerae bacterium
CGGCTCCGCACATTCTCATCCGGGTAAACCCGGTCGCTGTCGTGGCCGACGCGGGGCAGAATCATCAGTTCGCACTCTCGGCCGGCGGTATCCATCGCCTGTTTGAACAGATAGCTCTGCTCAACCGGCACCACCCGGTCGGCGTCGCCGTGTATGAGCAGGTGCGGCGGCGTGGTTCTGTCGATATAGGTAACCGGCGACGCCTCGATCGCCACTTCCGGCACCTCATCCACCCGGCCGCCCAGCAGCGCCTCGACTTCGGCGTTGCGGTCAGGCCCCCATCGCGGGAAGTCCGTCGGCGGGTAGAGACAACAGGCGGCCGAGACCGCGCTTGATTGTCCCAGGTGCTCGCCGATCTCGAACTTCGCCACGTTACCGGTGGTCCCCAGCATGGCGGCCAGGTGGCCGCCGGCCGAATCACCCCAGGCGGCGAAGCGGTCGGCATCCAGCGAGTAGTCGGCGGCGTGCGCCCGCGCCCAGCGGACGGCGGCCTTGCAATCCTGAATCTGTGCCGGCCAGCCCGCCTCGCTCGTGATGCGATAGTTGAAAGCCACCACGGCGAAGCCGTGCTCGGCAACCCACGTTGCCAGCTTCGTCGCTCCGGCCTTGTTCATCTGCTTCCATCCCCCGCCGCATATCCAGAACACGGCCGGGAAAGGCCCGCCGCCGTCCGGAACGTGAATATCCAGATGAAGCGGCTTCTGCGGCGTTACGGCGAATTCGATGTCGGTGTGGCTGCGCATCCTGTGGCTCAGTCGATGCAGCGGTCGTCCAGGCCGTCCCTGCCGGCCGTGCCCTCGAAGCCCTCCATCTCCAGACCAGTAACGTTGTGGGCCTCGATGGCGTGCGTCCAGTAGTCCTGCTTGTTGGCGCCCCAGACCACCCGCACGCCCCGCAACCGAAGCCCGTCGGCGTTCTCGGCATAGACGCCGGAGGTCGGGTACTCGGTAAGCCCCTTGTCCTTTTCCGGCTCGATGCCGAAGTCGGTGTCCGGGCTCATACACGGCCGGCGGTCCTGCTGTCCGCCGGGCCACTTGCTCCACTTGTCTATCTCGATGCGCACGTCGGAAAGCTCCACGTCCTGAAGCGGACTGTCCTCGGAGCCGACCAGGAACACGCCGTTCTCGCTCCTGCAGATGATGTTCTGAAAGCGAACGTTCCGCACGCGGCCCAGCTCGGTCCCCGGCGCGCGGTGTATCGCCGTGACGTAGATCGGTTCGGCCCGGCCCCACCATGACGGATAGAAGTATCGCGTCTCGATTACGCAATTCGAGAACAGCACATCCTCGACGTTGCCGGCGTCGCGGAGCTGTATGCTCAGCCCGCGGTTGGAAGAGCGGATGATGCAGTTGCTGAAGGTAATCCGCCGGAAGTCGCCCATGCTCTCGGTGCCGATCTTGACGGCCGTGGAGGTGCTGCACAGAACGCAGTTGGTCACGACGATATCTTCGCTCGGCCCGGCGTCGGGGAACTCCTGCCGGGTCTTGATGACGATGCAGTCGTCGCCGGCATCGATGTGGCAGTCGCTGATGCGGACGCGGCGGCAGCGGTCGGGGTCGATGCCGTCGCAGTTGGGCAGGCGCAGGTCGTTGAGTATGCGGATGCCGGTAATCAGCACATCCTCGCAGCCGGCCGGGTGGACGGCCCAGTTGGCGGCGTCGCGGATGGTTACGTCGCGCATGGTCACGCGGCGGCAGTTGAAGAACCCGATAAGCTGCGGGCGGCTGCGGCTGGCCTTGTAGTGGTAGCGCTCCAGCGATTCCATGAACTTGCGCCCCTGACCGTCGATGACGCCGTCGCCGGTTATCGCCACATCCTCGGCGTCGTAGGCGACTATCAGCGCCCAGCTTGGGTTCTCCGCGCCCGGGAAGGCCGGCTCGGTGTAGTGGTCGATGTTGTCGCTGGCCAGCAGCGTCGCGCCCCGCTCGACGTGCAGGCCCACACGGCTTTTGAGCACGACCGAACCGGTCAGGCACTTTTTGCCCGCGGGTATCACAACCCGCCCGCCGCCGCCGGCGTAGCAGGCGTCGATCGCCTTCTGTATCGCCTTGGTGTCCGGTGTCTCACCGTCGCAGACGGCGCCGTAGTCGGTGACGTCGAAAATCGACATTTGTCTCCTCGGATGGTTCGTTACCAGTTCATGCAGGCGTGAATGACGTCTTCGAGCTTTCCGGTGGCGACGCACTGGACGGTGTCGGCCGCCCCGTAGTAGAGCTTCACCGAGTGGTCCGGCTCGACTATCAGCGAGCACGGGAAGCAGACATGCTCGACCAGTCCGGTCATCTCGTAGTCGGCCTCGGGGTAGAGAATCGGGTGCCTGGTGTAGTGCAAGACCTTCCACGGCTCATCGAGGTCCAGCAGAGCCGCCCCGACCGAGTACTCCCTCGTGGTGCAGTTCTGCATCACCGCGTGGTAGATGATCAGCCAGCCCTGGTCGGTCTTGAATGGCACGGTGGACGGCCCCAGCCCGCCGATGCCGAAGTTCCACTGCTGGGAAGTCCGCAGCACGCGATGGGAATCGCCCCAGTGGATGAGATCCGGCGAATAGCTCAGCCAGATGTCGCCCTTGCCGCCGGCGGAGCCGAGGTTCGGCCGCTCCAGCCGCATGTATCGCCCGTCCGGCGATTTTTCCGGGAAGATGACCATGTTCCGGTTGTCCGGCGCGTTGATGAAGTTGACGAACTCCAGCTCCGCCAGGTCCGCCGAGCGGAACATCGCCACGCGGCATTCATGGGGGCTTTGGGTGGCCAGCAGCACCTTGTACTCGCCGTCGATGAAGGTGATTCGCGGGTCGTAATAAACGCTGGCGGCCGCCTCGTTCCACGCCGGCGTGTCGGGCATCTCGAACGGCTCATCGCGCAGCGTCCAGTTCAGCCCGTCGTCGCTGTCGGCGCCCCACAGCAGCGTCATGTGATTGAGCTGATTGGTGCGGCATAGCATGACGTATCGGCTGTCCTCGGTCTTGATGGCCGAGCTGTTATAGACCGCCCGCATCTTGCAGGGAAAGTCGGCGGGGCAAACGACCGGGTTGCCCTCGTAGCGGAACAGCACGTCGCGGTCGATTTTGGCGTAGTCCATGAATGTTTCTCCGTACGGGTGGTTTGAGATTGTCTCGTTGAACAGGTGGCGGCGATTATAAAGAAGCGGCGGCGGTTTTCCAGAAACGGAGACACCACCGCCGCCGGCTTAAGCTTATTCGTCGGCTCAGCAAAAACCTGCTCGCCTGCTTATTCTGTCGGTACTACTGGCCCATCATGGCGGCAAACATGGCCTCGGCAAGTTCCTCACTCAGTGATTCGGCGGTTACGCCTTCCTCGCCGATACGGTCCCGGATCTCGTGAATCGCGTCGGCCACGGCCTGGAAGGCCTCTGTGCCTTCGACCGCCTCATCGCCCCTGGGCATATCGTTGTCTTCGGATGCGGCGTCGATATACCACCTGCCGTCCACCAGCACCAACTCCAGATCATCCGGCTCGTCGGGCATGCTGACATACGCCCTGTCGCCGTCGATGCGGGACTCGGCTTCATCCAGTTTTTCCATCTCCTCTTCAAGCCCTATCGCCATGTCGGCGGCATCGAATTGCGACCACGCCTCCTCGCCCCACTCGGCCTTGACGGCCCGTTCCAAATCATTCACGGCCGAAGTCACATTAGCCATGGCTCGGAAGAAATCCCTTGTGCTGTCGTCGCCGTGGATACAGGCCGCCGCCCGGTCGCCGTCGCCGTCTTGCATGGCCTCAAAGAAGGACCTGACGGTGGCTTCGGGGCTGGACTGGTCCGCCTCCTTGCCGCATCCGATGGACAACGCCGCCAGTAGCATCAGCACAACAACCATCCCACCCGCACACCATCTCGTCCTTTGCATTTCATTCTCCTTGGAAAAAGTGATTTCTTGGCCGGTCGTCCGGCCACCGCAAGAAAGTGTACCCCCATGTCCATGTTTGAACCAGCGGAAAAAAATTATTCCTCATCGATTCCGGTAAGCGCATCCCAGAGGGATGGATGCGCCCTGTCCTGCCCGTCGGTGTACTCGTGCGGCGAATCGGACAGAAAATCCCGGAGCGACTCCAGCACGGGCATTCTGATGCCCTTATCGGCCGCCTCGGCAAGTGTGTATCCCCACTCCCCGTACTTCATGTCCATCTCGCCGGCCCCGCCTTCGCGGATGCGGGCAAGCACCTTCTCAAACTCGGTCTTGCCGGTCATCCCGGCCGCCAGCGTCTCCAGAGGCACGCCGGCCAGATAGCCGAAAGCGACGACCTCCGTCAGGACCGCATCGGTCAGCCCGCTGGTAAGCTGCTGGACGCACTTTAGTACTTGCCCGGAGCCGCTCGGGCCGGCATAGATGAGATATTGCGGGTCGGCAAGGACCTCGAATATCCCCCAGCACCGCCGGGCGGTCGGCTCGTGGCCGCCGACCCACATACGCAGCGTGCCGTCGGCGGCGCCGGTGATCCAGCCGCTGACCGGGGCGTCCAGCAGTACC
Organism: Phycisphaerae bacterium; assembly: GCA_003551645.1. Classification (GTDB taxonomy): domain Bacteria; phylum Planctomycetota; class Phycisphaerae; order SM23-33; family SM23-33; genus PUND01. The sequence continues at coordinate 4,487 of PUND01000113.1, forward strand.
GCGCCCCTGTCGGCGAACTCGGCCGCCATGCGACGTGTCGCCGGCGGACGGGTCGTGCCGTGGTCTATAAACACCTGCCCCGATCGAGCGGCGGGGATAAGCTCCCGCTCCGCGACACGCTCGAAGACATCCGAAGTCGTCAGCGACGTGAGCACGACATCCGCACACTCAACCACCTCGGATGCGCATGCGGCGCGGGCCGCCCCGGCCAGGACACATTGGTCGAGACGGCCCGCGTCGATATCGAAGCACGCAAGCCGGTAGCCGGCGGACAGCAGGTTCTTCGCCATCCGCCCGCCCATCGCGCCAAGCCCGATGAAGCCCAGCGTGCCTGCGTTTTCACCCATGCGTCTTCCGCGACTCAGAAGCCCTCAGGGTCGGGGGCTTCTTCCATTTCCATGCCGCCCATTTCCATCATCATCATCATGAACATGCCTTGCTGCAGCTCTTCGCTGAGCGATTCGGCCGTGACGCCCTCCTCACCGATTCGCTCCTGCTTCTCGCCGTACAGCTCAGTCATGCCGTCGAACATTCGCTTGGCCTGCTCGGCCTCTTCACCGGTGGGGAAGTCTTCCTCTGCATCAAGGTCAACGAACCACCTGCCATCCTTGCGGACAAGCGGCAGGTCATCCGGCTCGCCCGGTATGGACGCATGTGCCTTGTCGCCGTCCACGCGGACTTCCAAATGGTCGAGCTGTTCCTCAAGCTCATCTTCCATGCCCATGTCGGCGGCTTCGGCAAAGTGCGCCCAGCCCTCGTCGCCCCACTCGGCGATGACGGCGTCCTTAAACTCGTTGACGGCCGTCATGTGATTGGCCATCGCACCGAGGAACTGCTTGGCCTCATCATCATCAGCCCAGACGTGCTCCATGACCGTATCACCGTCGCCGTCAATAAGGGCGCCCATGAAGGCCCGGACCGTCTCCTCGACCTGCTCGGCCGCCTCGGCGTCTTCCTCGTCAGGGACATCGTAAATCAGCTCTTCCTGCTCGTCGTCCGGCTCCTCATCCGGCTGCTCGTCCGGCTGCACCGGCTCCTCGGGCTGCTCAGGCAGCTCAGGCAGTTCCGGCTCCTCAGGAACGTCCGGCTGCACCGGCTCCTCGGGCTGCTCAGGCAGCTCAGGCAGTTCCGGCTCCTCAGGAACGTCGGGCTGCTCCGGCTCCTCGGGCTGCTCAGGTAGCTCAGGCAGTTCAGGCAGGTCCGGATCCTCAGGGACGTCCGGCTCTTCGGGCTGCTCCGGCCATTCCGGCACGTCCGGGTCCTCAGGGACGTCCGGATCCTCGGGCTGCTCAGGCAGCTCAGGTAGCTCAGGCACGTCCGGATCCTCAGGGACGTCCGGCTCTTCGGGCTGCTCCGGCCATTCCGGCACATCCGGGTCCTCGGGGACATCCGGTTCTTCCGGGACATCCGCTGGTGGCTCAGGTGGCGGTGGCTCTTCCGGCTCTTCGGCGCATCCCATCGGAAGCGCAACCAGAAGCAGCAATACCAGCCCCATTCCCGCAATGTGTTTCAGTGCGCTCATGGTTTTCTCCTCGGTTGTCTTGAATGCCTGCGATTCGCGGCCGGACGCCCGGTCGCTACTGCCACATTACAGCTTATGCCCGCCGCACGCCAAAGCAAAATTTCGCCTGCCGCTTGTGTCGCGCAAGTCGCGCCGTCTGCGACTTGCCGACGCGATTGCTAACGGACGCTCACTTTCACCTCGTGCTCCTTCCCGTCCTCGGCCGGCGGAAGGATGTTGTCGTCCAGCGTCTCGCCGTCCAGTTCGACGGTCACATAGCCGCGGCAGATGCCCTTTTTCTTGGTAATCTCTATTTCGTAGGTCGCGCCGCGCCAGTGGCGAGTCATCTTCGCGTCGGTCCAGTCCGCGGGCAGGCACGGGTCTATCCGCAGCCCGCCGGTCTCCGGGCGGACGCCGAGCATGTGCTCCCAGACGTTCAGCAGCGTCCAGCAGGCCGTGCCCGTCGCCCAGGAGTGCGAACCCTCGCCCGGCCGGTCGGATTCCGGTCCGTAGACAAACTGACAGGCGACGTACGGCTCGATGCGGTACAGGTCCGGATCGCGCCGGTAGCCGGTGGTCGGCAGCATCTTGTGCAGTATCTCATACGCCTTGTCGCCCCGGCCGCCGAAGCACTCGGCCCATATCCGCCAGCGCGAGGAGTGTCCGAAGATGCTGCCGTTTTCCTTGGTCCCCGGCGCGAAGCGGCTGATGATGCCGGCGCGGGCGTCCGGCTCGGCAAAGGGCGGGAAGAACGTGTAGCTGCCCAGCGGCGAGTCGAGGTACGCATCGAACGCCTCGTAGATGCTCTGCCGCCTGGCGTCGTCGGCCGTGCCCGAAACGATGGCGAAGCTGTTGACGTTCGACCAGATTTTGCCGTAGTCGTTCTCCGAGGTCCCCAGCAGCCA
>PUND01000034.1 GCA_003551645.1 Phycisphaerae bacterium
AGGTCACCGAACGCCCCCGTCCGGCGGCGGCCGTGCCCGCCTCGGCGAGGGAGGCGGCGCGGCAGACCGAAAAAAAGAGCCGTCCCGAGCCGGAACCCGAGACGGAATTCCAGGCCGCGCCGCAGCCACAGGCGCCGTCGGCGCCGAAGCCGAAGCGACCCAAACGCCCGGCGACCAAGCCGTCGAAAAAGGGCGGTTCCGAACTGCCGAAGCAGGCCTACCCGCTGCCCTCAATAGACCACCTGGTGGAGCCGTCGGGCGGATACATCGAGTCGCAGGAGGCGGCCGCGAGCCAGAACCGCGTCGTTCTCCAGAAGACGCTCCAGGAGTTCAACGTGGACGCCCGTGTCGTGGGGCACAGCACCGGGCCGGTAATCACCATGTTCGAGCTGGAGCTTTCGCCGGGCGTGAAGGTCTCGCAGATATCGAACCTGGCGGCTGACATAGCCAGGGCGCTGGCGGTTCCGGGTGTGCGTGTGGTCTCGCCGCTGCCGGGCAAGGACACTGTCGGCATCGAGGTGCCGAACCTGGACAAGGAGATCGTCCGCATAAAGGAGCTTATGACCGCCGCTCCGCGGGCCTCCGAGAAGCTGCACCTGCCTCTGTACCTGGGCAAGGACGCCGGCGGCTCCCCGCTGGTGGCGGACCTGGCGGGCATGCCCCACCTGCTGATAGCCGGGACCACCGGCTCGGGAAAGAGCGTCTGCATAAACACCATAATTACGTCGCTGTTGATGACGCGCACGCCGGAGCAGGTACGGTTCATACTCATCGACCCGAAGATGGTCGAACTTGCCGCCTATGATAACCTGCCGCATCTGCTGTGCCCGCTGGTCACGGACATGCGCAAGGCCACCGACATACTCGAATGGGCCGCCACCAAAATGGACGAGCGGTACGAGCTTCTGCGCGAGTCGGGCTGCCGGAACATCGCCGAGTTCAACCGGCTCAGCGACGAGCAGTGGAAGCAGCGGTTCCCGGTCGATGACGAGGAGGAGCGCAATCGCATCCCGCGCCGCCTGTCGTATTACGTGATCATCGTCGATGAGCTTGCCGACGTGATAATGACCTCCAGCAAGGAGGTCGAGAGTTTCATCATCCGCATCGCCCAGAAGGCCCGCGCGGTCGGTATCCACCTGATACTGGCGACCCAGCGGCCGAGCGTGAACGTCGTTACCGGGCTTATCAAAAGCAACATGCCGTGCCGGATAAGCTTTCGCGTGGCGACCAGACAGGAAAGCCGCATCGTGCTCGACCAGAACGGCGCCGAGATTCTTCTGGGCGCCGGCGACATGCTGTTCCTCCAGCCGGGCACGAGCAACCTCGTCCGCTCCCAGGGCGCTTATGTGGACGAAAGCGAGATACGCGGCGTGGTCTCGGAGCTGCGGCAGCAGGGCGAACCGACATTCAACCAGGAGCTTGTGCGGCTGCACTCCCGCCCGCCCGGGGAGGTCAGCGACCAGCGGGACGAGCTGTTCGACGATGCGGTGGAGGTGATACTCGCGGCCCAGCGGGGCAGCGTGTCGCTGCTTCAGCGGCGGCTGCAGATCGGCTACGGCCGGGCCGCTCGAATTATCGACCAGATGGCCGAGGCCGGCATCCTCGGGGAATACAAGGGTTCGCAGGCGCGCGAGTGCCTGATGACGATTGAGGACTGGCGGCAGTTCAGCGAGTCCATCCACGCCGACCAGAGCGGTGAATCGTCGGCCGACGGAGAGCCGACAAGCTCTTAGTCGGTTGGGCCGTTAATCGGGAAAACGGTTGAACCGGTTTCCGCGGCCGCGGGACGCCGGCTGCCGTTTGTCCTTAACAACCATCCCGTGCATCCTACGCATCCCTGCTTGCCGTCTGACCGGCTGGTCGGCTCACGCGGGGGCCTGATCAGCGTCATCACAAGCTTTCCCTGCTTGAACAGGCTTATCCGGCGCGTCGATTCCGAGATGACTATGGAAAGCGCCTTAGTTGAGAACGTTATCGCCATCCCGGCGGCATGGCGCGCTCCCAGACCTGATTTGGGCATTTCGCCCACGTCTTTGGTGCGAATGTAGCTGCCCACCGACATCAACACGCCGTCGCCGCGTATCAGGAACGCCCCGTCAATCTGCGAAAACTCCTTTATGGTGTGTTCCAAGCTGGGGTCGCAGACGTTGCGGCTGCTCTCGGAGTAGCCCCGGAACGGGTTGATGACCATCTGGTGGCACCGGCGACGGGTGTTATCATAGTCGCCCAGAACGAAGATGGCGCCTACGGGGGCGCCCTCATCCTTGGTTTCGCCGCTGAGCAGGAACGTTCTTGACCGGGATAGATACGAGTCCAATGCCATTATGTTGTCCCATCGGCCTGGCCGGCTCTGCCGACCGAATGATAGCACCCCAGGCCGCTTGTTGCTCATAGTCCGTGGGTTTGATTCCGAAGCGCGGCCGCTCAGGCGTCGATGCAGATGCCGTCATCGTGGCTGTCGGCACGCCGGCCGCCTCGCCGGCCGGGGGTGGCGGGCCTCGGGGCGGTCCAGACGCGGTCGGGGTACCAGGTTCCCGGTCCGCGGCGGTTGTAGCGGTGAAGGGCGCAGAGCGTTTCGGCGCATCGGCCGCCGTCCTGGCCGCACGAAATCCCGTCCAGCGACAACGCTCCTTCCGGGCTTCGGCGGCACGAGCCGTCGGCGCCGACGGCGCATCGGCCCCGAACGACCCTTCGCAGGGCCGGACATGCGATGAAGATAGGGCTGTACCTGGGCATCGTCGCGCCGGGCCTCCGGAATCCGTATCGGTCCGGCGGGTTGTGAGACTTCAGAGAAGTCGCGCAGGGCCAAGCTCAGATAATCACTCGGCCGTTGTTGTCGGTCTCGATCTGCGTGATGCCCGGATAGCGGGTCTCAAGCTCGTTGAGCACCCGCGACTGCTGCTTGGCGATCGCCTCGGTTACGGCGAGCTTATGCGCATGGATGTCCCGGCTGGAGATCATCCCGACAGGGTCGTCGCCGTCGAGTATCGGCAGGTGTCTAATGCGATGCTTGGCCATGAGCTTCTGGGCCTGATTGATGGAGGTGTCCATCCGGCAGGCAATGACGTCGGTTTTCATGACGTCGCCGACGGCGAGCGTTGTGGGATCGGCGGCCTTTGCCACCACGTCGCGCATGATGTCCCGCTCGGTGAGGATGCCCACAAGCTGCCGCTGCGCGTTGACCACCAACAGGCAGCCGACATGCCCGGTGCTCATGGTCCTGGCGGCGTCGGCCACCGTGGCCTCGTCGGATATGGTCAGCAGTTCCGCCCGGCTTCCCGCGATTCTGTCAAGTGTCTTAACCTTCGACATCGGCAATACCTCGTGTCGAACCGGACGCCACAGCCCCGTTCGGTAATGGTCCAGTGATTATCTACGATTCACGGTGGCGCGGGGCAACCGCGAGCCGCGAAACCGCCGCCGGCCTTCACGGCCGGGACCGGTCAGATGACGATCCTGCCGGCCTCATCGCACTGCAGGTTCGTTATCCCCGGATACTCGCTCTCCAGACGGTTCAGGACGGCGTACTGCTGACGGGCGAGCATCTCCGTGAAGGCCAGCTTGTGAGCGTGTATGTCCCGGCTGGAAACCATCCCCACCGGTACGCCGTTGTCCACTATCGGCAGGTGCCGGACCGAGTAGTGCGACATCATCTGCTCGGCCTTGTTGACGGAAGTCTTCCGCGCGCAGCTTATCACCCGCGTGGACATGATCTTGCTGATCGGCGTCTTGCTCGGGTCCAGCCCGGTCGCGACGACCTTGCTGAGTATGTCGCGCTCGGTGAAGATGCCGACCAACCGGCCCTTCTCGTCCACGGCGAGCAGGCACCCGACGTGGCATCTGCCCATGGTACGGGCTGCCTCGGTGACAGTGGCCGAGTCGCGGACGGTCAGTACCTGCCCGTCCTCGCCGGCTATGCGGTCAATGTCGCTGACGGTAGCCATCTGCTACGTCCCTCCAGAAGAACCCAATAAGCCATTATGTGAAACATGTTCCGTTTAATTATCGGTTCGATGTCCTCTCGGGTGAACTATCGGCGGTGAATTCCCGTTCGATTCGCGGCGGTTCCCGCGTGGCGGTCTGACCGTCGTTCGCATAACCGGCGCTGTCGTCGCGGACCCACCCATCCGGTCCGATGCGGTGGCGCGGGCGGAAAGTTTTTTCGTCGTTCAAGTCGGCGCGGCGTCCTGCCGTATTCTAAATTGTCTGTGTGATGGGGCCGAAACCGCATACGGAAAGGCAACGGGCCGTGAGGCAACGTATTCGCACCTGGCTTGACGCATCGGACGCCACTCGACCTGTGGGGGTGTGTATCATCGCTATGGCGTGCATGTCCGGGGCGATGGTCGCGATGGGCTGGCATGTGCCAAGCTTGATGCTAGTGGCGCTGATGATTCTGCTGGGCGTCCTGGTGACCTTACAGGTCCACCGCAACGTCCGCGACCTACGGGGGCGATCCGCCGCCCAGCGCCGTGCCGCCATCTATGCCGAACAGCACTACATCGACGTGCTTGGAAAAATTATCCAGTACATCGAATCGCGCGACGTTTACGCTCGCGGCCGGTCGGGGCGCATCGGCTGGCTCAGCGAGCAGATATCCCATCGCATGGGCCTGAGCCAGGAGTTGTGTGGTCGGATGAAGGCCGCCGGCCGGTTGCACGACATCGGCCTGCTCGCCGTGCCGGATACCATCCTGAACAAGCGGTCCCGTCTCGGTGCCGACGAGTTCCGAACCGTGCAGAAACACGCGCTGGTCTCGTATGAGGTCCTCAAGCCGCTGCAGACCCTGCAGGATGTGCTCCCGGCGGTTCGGAGCCACCATGAGCGAATGAACGGCACCGGGTACCCGGAGGGGCTTTCCGGCGAGGACATACCGCTTACAGGCCGGATACTCGCCGTCGCCGACGCCTATGACGCCATGACCCACGACCGGCCGTGGCGACCGGCGATGACACCGATCCAGGCGATGCGCGAGCTTGTCCGCTGTTCGCCCGCCGGATACGATCCCGACTGCGTAAGGGCGCTCGGAGAGGTTGTAAACCTCACGGCTCTTGAGAGCGCTTTCGAGGTCAGGTTCGGCTCCGAGCAGGCGCAACCTCAGGGCGCTGTCTGAAACAGCACTTCTCAAGTATGCATGTGTGGGACTTGTCAGAAGCTGCTGACTGCCGGCCGGAAGACGGCGGCAGGGGATTGACTTACTCTTGTGCCGGCGGCTCGCCGTCGGCATCCCCCTGATCGTTGTCGCCACGCTGATCGGCCTGTCTGCGCTTGCGCTCGGCGAGCGATTCAACCTTTCCGGGACTTCCACCGCTCTGCTGGGCATTGGACTCGTTTTCGCGCTTTATCGCATCGTAGACTTCCTTGCGATGGACAGGCACGTGGGAGGGGGCGCTTATGCCCAGGCGGACCTTCTCCCCGCGGATATCGACGATGGTAATCTCTATATCATCGCCTATCTTGATGGATTCGTCACGTTGTCTGGAAAGCACCAGCATCGTCGGCTCCTTCCCTGGAGTCGTCGGCCGGACGCCGGTGCCCCGATAAGGATGAATCCGGGGCCTTCGCGGAGCGGGCTTGTCCACGGGGACAATCCACAGCCGTACCGGCTACCTTAAGGATATATATCGGCAGCACAGGTATGCAAGCTGAGTTTCGTTTGTGAACTTTCGGCGACATTTGTCGGTTGGAATATTGCCCCCGGCGACGACTGTTGCGGCGGATGCTGCGGTTCGCTACCTTCGACCCCATGGACAAGCAATCCGAAAACATCTCGCCTCCCGTGAAGGTTCTCGAGTGGGTCGGCGACGCCGCCGACGGACACCTGCGACTGCTGGACCAGACCCGACTGCCCGCCGAAACCGCGTTTCTGGACTGCCGCGACGCACAGGCCGTCTGGGAGGCCATCCGGCGGCTTTCGGTTCGCGGAGCGCCCGCCATAGGGGTAGCCGCCGGCTACGGCATGGTAGTCGCCTCGCAGTGGGTGCCCGAAGGAAGCGATTTTCTAACAGGCATCGAGGCGGCCGCCGAATATCTGGAAAGCTCGCGCCCCACGGCGGTGAACCTTTCATGGGCGGCCCGCAGAGTGCTGCGACGCGCGCAACGGGCCGCCGGCGGCTTTGAGAGGATTCGCGAGGCGATGCTCGACGAGGCCCGGGAAATCCACGCCGAGGATGAGCGGATGTGCCTGGAGATAGGGCGAAACACCGTTGACCTTATCACCGGCTGTTCCGGCGTGCTGACCCACTGCAACGCCGGCGCCCTGGCGACCGCGGGCATCGGCACCGCCACCGCCGGGATGTACCTCGCCCATGCCCGGGGGCACGGCTTCACGGTTTACTGCGATGAGACCCGCCCGCTGCTGCAGGGCAGCCGGCTTACCGCCTGGGAGCTGATGCGGGCGGGCATCGACGCGGTGGTCATCGCCGACAACATGGCCGGGGTGGTGTTGCGCGAGGGTCGCGTGCAGATGGTCATCACCGGCGCGGACCGCATCGCGGCCAACGGTGATGTGGCCAACAAAATAGGCACCTATCCGCTGGCGGTGCTCGCCGGGCATCATAATGTGCCGTTTTTTGTGGCCGCTCCGACCAGTACCTTCGACATGGATCTGCCCTGTGGCGGAGATATTCCAATCGAGCGGCGGGACGCGGAGGAAATCACCCACGGCTTTGGACCGGCCACAGCTCCGGAAGGTGTGGGCACATACTGCCCGGCGTTCGACGTGACGCCGGCGGAGCTTATAAGCGCGATCATCACCAACCGCGGCGTGATTCAGCCGGTCGATGCCGACAATCTCCGGCGGGTCGTGGGCCGGGCGGCTCAGTCCAGCCGATAGCGGACCTGTCCGCCGACGATGGTGGCGACCGGCCTGGCCTGAAGCTCCCAGCCGTCGTAGGGGCAGTTGCGGCTGAGTGAGGCGAAGTCGTCCACTTTCACCGTCCATCGTTTGTCGGGGTCGATAAGAGTGATGTCCGCAGGTGCGCCCTCGGCGAGCGTCCCGAGCGGGCGGTCTATCAGCCGGGCGGGATTGACAGTCATTCGCGCCAGCAAACCGGGCCAGTCCAGAAGCCCGGTTTCGATCAGCGCCTTGACGTAAAGTCCCAGGGCGCATTCGAGAGAGATCATCCCGAACGGCGCCAGGCCGAATTCCAGCTCCTTTTCCTCGGCCGCGTGCGGGGCGTGGTCGGTCGCCAGGCAGTCTATGATTCCGTCGGCGACTCCGCGACGAACCGCCTCGACGTCGTCGGCCGAGCGCAGCGGGGGGTTGACCTTATAGTTCGGGTCGTAGGTCATGCACGCCGCCTCGGTCAACAGCAGGTGATGCGGTGCGGCCTCGGCGGTGACCGCAAGCCCCTCGGCTCTCGCCCGGCGGATAAGCTCGACGCTCGTGCCCGTCGAGACGTGCATCACGTGGTAGGCGGCGCTGGTGCGCTTCAGCAGCTCCAGGTCGCGCTGGAGCATTATCATCTCGCCGGACGACGCGATGCCGCTGAGGCCCAGCCGAACGGCCGAGGCGCCGCTGTTCATGTCCCCGCCGGCAAGGGCCGGGTCCTGGCAATGCTGCATAATCGGCACGCCGAGCACGCCGGCGTATTGAAGCGCCCGGTAGATGACGTTGGTCGAGCCGACGCCGTCGCCGTCGTCGCTGAAGCCGACCGCGCCGGCCTCGAGCATCAGAGCCATCTCGGCGAGTTCCTCGCCCCTGCGGCCTTTGGTTATGCACCCGACCGGCAACACGCGGGCCTTGGCCGCCCTGGCCGCTCGCTGGAGCACGTACTGGACGGCCGTCTCGTCATCGGTAGGGGGGTGGGTGTTGGGCATCGCGCAGATGGTGGTGAACCCGCCGGCGACGGCCGCCGCCGAGGCCGTGGCGACCGTTTCCTCCTCCTCGTGCCCCGGCTCGCGGCAGTGAACGTGAATGTCGATAAGGCCGGGGGACACAATCAGGCCATCCGCGTCGATGGTCTCGGCGGCCTTGCCGTCGGATTTGCCGACCGATGCGATGAAACCGTCGGCGACCGTAACGTCGCAGACCTCATCCCTCCCGCCGGCCGGGTCAATCACTCGCCCGTTTCGGATGATTATGTCGTTCATTGGCTTCCCTGGCTGACCAGATACAGCACGGCCATGCGGATCGCCAGGCCGTTGGCGACCTGCTGGAGTATGCAACTGTTAGGCCCGTCGGCGACGTCCGAGGTCAGCTCCACGCCCCGGTTGATGGGGCCTGGATGCATCACCAGAACATCCTTCTTGCACCGCCTGAGCCGCCGGGAGTCCATGCCGAAGAGCTTGTGATACTCCCTGAGCGAGGGGAACATACTGGTCCCGAACCGCTCGAACTGTATCCGCAGCATATTCACCACGTCCACCTCGCCGAGCACATCGTCCAGCGAGTTGGCTATCTCGCAGCCCATGGGGGCGATTGCCGAGGGCACCAGCGTCGGCGGGCCTACCACCACCACCTCGGCGCCGAGCTTGCGCAGCCCGAGGATATTGCTGCGAGCGACACGGCTGTGGGCGATGTCGCCGACGACGGCGACCTTCAGTCCCTCGATGCGGCCCAGCCGCTGCCGTATCGTGTACATGTCCAGAAGCGCCTGGGTCGGGTGTTCGTGTCGGCCGTCGCCGGCGTTGACTATCCCGGCGCGGACGTTCCTGGCCAGCATGTGCGGAGCGCCGGACTGATCGTGGCGGACCACGAATATGTCCACGCCCATCGCCTCGACGTTGCGGATGGTATCCAGAGTGGTCTCGCCCTTGGACACCGACGAGCCGGCCGACTGAAACAGGATGGTGTCGGCGGACATCCGGCCGGCCGCAAGCTCGAAGCTCATCCGCGTCCGCGTGCTCGGCTCGAAGAACATCAGCCCCACAACCTTGCCGCGCAGGGCCGGAACCTTCTTGATCGAACGGGTGGAGACTTCCTCGAAGCCCGCGGCGGTGTCCAGGATGTGGACGATCTCCCCGGCAGAGAGGTCGTCGAGTCCTAGCAGGTCCTTTCGCGTCCAGACGAACGGCTCGTCCGGCTCGGCGGCTTCGCTAGCGGTCCTGCTTTTCCGTGATGAAGACGCCTTCTTCGTCATCGTTCTCCAGTAACCTTACCCGGACCAGCTCACCGGAACTGACCTCCACCTTCCGGCCGACGAAATCGGCCGATATGGGCAGTTCCCGCCCGCCTCGGTCGATGAGCACCGCCAGTCGTATGACCTTCGGGCGGCCGAAGTCGTGAAGAGCATCCAGCGCCGCTCGGACGCTGCGCCCGGTCTGGAGCACATCATCGACCAGCAGCAGCCAGACGTCGTCGAGGTCGAAATCAATCTCCGTCGCCCTCACCAGGGGCGCGCCCCGGCGGCGCGACAGGTCGTCGCGGTAGAAGGTGATATCCAGAACGCCGCTTTCCACCGACATATCCGGCCGTTCCTCGCGCAGTCGCCGGACTATACGCTCGGCCAGCGTGTGCCCGCGTGTGCGTATGCCGACGACGGCAATGGGCGTTTCGGAGGGAAGTTCGCCGGCCACCGCCTCCCAGAGGCGGTCGAGCGCGGCTTCGACTTGTTCGGCAGTGAGAAGTTTTCTCATGACCCGTGGCCGACCGACATGCGACTCCATTCCTGCCGGGATGCTAAGGCCGACGCCCGTCAAAAGCAAGCGCCAATGCCTGTCAAAGTGCACACGTGTCGCCGCGATGGCGCCGATACAATATATGTGGGTTTCGCAGGCGATGTTAAGGGAGCGCCCATGACCGTGAAAAACGCTACGTATAAGGCCCGGATGCGACTATTGCCGGCCGTGCTGGTTCTGACGGCCGCCGGGGCGTGTGCCCTCGCGGAGAGGCCGAACTTCGTCTATTACCAGGTGACGTACGAGGACGGTACGGTCCGCGATCTGCCGGATGCGCCGGAGACCGACGAGGGCATCCGCATGGTGGTCCGTATCGCCCGCTACGAAGGCCCGGATCGCGGCTACCGGGTGCTCGGCACCGGGCGTTCGCTGACGCTGGTAGACCGGGGGCGAACCGAGCGGCACCAGCTTGTATGGGAGGACGGCGGCTGGGTTGCCCCGGAGCACATCGAGGACAATCGTCGCGAGCGACTCGACCAGCAGCGCCGGACCGACCGGCCGCCGGAGGCCGATACCGCCCGAATCGCCCGGCTCCGTGAGCAACTGCAATTACTTACCGACCTTCAGCGGCGGCTCGAACGGGACATCTCAGAGGCCGAGGATGCGTTTGTCGCCGCCAAAGACACCGACGACGAGCAGGCCGCACGCGCGGAGCTTCGGCAGGCGATTGCGGAGGATATCCGGCTCGAACGGGAGATCCGACTGCTCCGGCAGCAACTGATGCTTCTTATCGACGGACCGGCGGAACTGCCCGAACCGGCCGGCGACCTGGAGCCGTACAGCCCGGGCGAAGAAACCCGTCCGGACCTGGGGGTGGTTACGCAGATAGAAGAATCCGGCCCGCCGCCGCACCGGGTGCGGGTGTGGAAGGTTCCGGAGGGGCGGGGGCGTCGGCGGCTGCGCGTGGCGTCGGCGCATCCCGAGGCGGGTGCGTTCGGCGCGGTTGTTTACGTGGCCTACGCCGATACCAGCGGCGACGGCGTACCGGACCGGTTCATCGGGCGTTCGCCGGTGGCCGCGGCCGATGCGCCGGGCAAGTGGACTAGCTGGGCCTTCGAGACCGACCAGCCGCGGGTGTACGTCGGCTGCGCATCAGTCGGCACGGACGGCACGGCCTATTTTCGCCCGACCCGGCCGAGAGAAGACAACTGGATAGGCGCCGATGCCGATGTGTTCATCTCCGACGGCATCGAATTCATCCCTCGCTGGCGGAGCGACCCGTTCCTGTCCAACGTGCGAATACATGTTCTTACGGAGCGGGAGTAGGCAGGCAGGAACCGGGAATCGGGAACATGGAACCGGGAACCGGGGACACGGCACACGGAACACGCCCGTAGAGTGGGATCCGCAACATCGCTTCCGTCTATTGCGCGGGGCAGTTGAACGGCTCAACCGCTCTACCGGCACGACGGCTGTGTCCGCGGGGAGTCGTCGCGGAGCGTGAAGAGGGTGATTTCCGGGCGTGCGTTCAGGTTGAACCGCCTGGCGTAGGCCAGCCCGCGGTTGACGTAAAGGTTCCGGCCGTTGTCCAGGTCGTAATGCCCTGCGTAGAAGTGCTTCTGAGAGGCCGGCCTGAGCACGTCGTACACACCGTACTCATCGGCCCCGTTGCCGTGTGTATGCCCTGCCAGCACCCAGTCGGCGCCGTGGTGCGCCAGCGTTGAAGCGCCGTCGGGATTGTGGCACAGGCCCACAACGGGACTGTCGCGGCGGGTAAGCTCCATCGTCGCGCGGGCGTCGAAACGGCCGGACCAGTAGTCCTCGACGCCAGCGAACTGGATCACCGAGCCGTCCCGCCTGAATCGCCGCGATTCGTTCAGCATCGCGAAGATGTCCACATGGGCGAGCTGTTCGCTGAGGTGCTCGGCCAGCCCGCGATAGAGTCCCAGCCGGCTCGGGTGCAGTATCCCGTAATCGTGGTTGCCCAGACATGCCAGTGTCGCGACCTTCGGGTGCAGTTCCCGCAGTGCGCGGGCGATACGGCGAGCATAGATCTTGGGGCCTGTTATGAAGTCCCCGGTAATCGCCACAAAGTCCGGTTCAAGCTCGTTTATCCGATCTACGCACTGGTGCAGGTATCTTTCCAGAACTATCGGGCTGCAATGCAGGTCGGATACGTGCACCAGCCGGGCGCCGTCGAACCCAGGTCCGAGGTTCCTGAGGCGCATATCCCGCCGTTCGATTCGCAGCCAGTGTTCCTCAAGCTGCCAGGCGAACAGCCCACCGAGGGCGCAGCAGCCGGCCGCGGTCCAGATGAGTCGTTTCAGTAAAGCCCTTCGCGGGCGCCTGTGGTGTCGGTGCGTCAGGAAGACGTCGTTCATAACTCTCCGTTAAAGGCATCCACCTCGTGAGGCGCCGGGAGGCGTGGTATACTTTAGACATTCTAGCAAAACGGATCGTCGCTGTGACAGAATTTATCACGTCAGAGCAGGTACTGTTGTTCGCACTTTCGCCGGACACAGGTTCATCAGCGTGATTTCCTGTCGCTGCTGTGGTCCGATCCTCCGGGAGTGAGCCAGTCCGCGGTTGACGTAAACGTGCCGGCCCGGCCCGAGCGTGTACGCCCCGGCCGACAGGTGCTTACAAGCCATCGGCCAGAGCAGGTCGGTCAGCCGCCCGTTCGGAACGACCTTCCCGTGAGTGTGCCCGGCGAGTATCCACTCGGCGCCGCGGGCGAAGACCCGCTCGGACGCGTCGGGGTTGTGGCACAGCGTGATGGTCGGCAGGTCGCGGGCGATCCGGCGGAAGGCGGCCATCGGGTCCCAGTGCCGGGACCAGAGGTCCTCAAGGCCGACAAACTGAATGCGCTCGCCGTTGCCGATCCGGAAAACCGCCGATTCGTTTCTCAGCACGTAAATGCCGGCGTCGGTGAGGTGGCGTTCGAGGCAGTCGGCGAGTCCGCGCATCTCCCCGGCGCCGCGGGGGTGGATAAGCCCGTAGTCGTGGTTGCCCAGGCATGCGACCGTCGCGATGCGCGGGCGTAGCCGGCCCAGCACTTTCGCCACCCGCCGGGCCAGCGGCTTGGCGCCGGTAATCAGGTCTCCGGTAACGCAGACGAAGTCGGGGTTCATCTCGTTGACCATGTCCATGCAGTTCGCGAGATACCCGTCGAGGACGAAGGGACCGCAGTGCAGGTCCGAGATGTGCGCTATTCGGATTCCATTCAGCCGACCGTTAAGACCGGCAAGAGGCATTCGCCTGTGCTCGATAAGCAGCCAGTCCCGCTCGATGCGCCAGGGATACATGCCTCCCATGGAGATGTAGTTTGCCAGTTTCCACGCCAGGCGCTTGATTCTGCCTATGTACCTCGACCGTCTTATCGCGGCGACCGGTTGGTCGGCGTCGCGGTGGTGTGTGCCGTCCGGGCGACTTGATCGGCTTAGGCGTCTCTTGCCCGCGTCGTGGTTTCGTTTGGAGGCGATCACTTCACACGTAATCCCTTGTTTGTCATACCTGCCGCGCGGCCCCGCGGTCGAAAAGCAGCGTCGGAAGCGACTTAAGCAGGCCGTACGGCCGGTATAGGGATTCTATCTCGCCGCGGCAGTTATACCAACAGGCCCGGCAGGAGTTTTTTCGCCCGGCTTTGCGGAGCCGGAGGCGAATCTGCCCGGCGGAATGCCGGAAAACGTTGGCCACCGGTCGGCCGCGCCGCTCAACGCAGACGGCGACGTCACCGGTCGAGTCGATGTTGAAAAAGCCCCGCCCGGCCCGGCATCCACCAACACCCTCGGCGAGGAACCTGTCGAATTGCGAGAGGTAGTGGGGGTTGGAAAGGAAATTCGGCCATCGCCTGCGTAGCTCCAGCAGCCGAGGCGAGACCCGGCCGTTGTTGTGGGCGAAGGCGCGTGAACCGGTCTTGAGATGCCCGTACGGCTGGACCATGAAATAAGCGTTTCTTTCGGCCGCCATCGAAAGCAGCTCCGGGAGCTGCTCGATGTTGTCGTCCATCAAGACGGCGATTACGTTCACACGCTGCCACTTATGGACCCGGGCGTCGGCGAGCATCTCGACGGCTCGCCAGGCGTATTCCCATGCGCCGCCGGCGCCTCTGCGGGCGTCGTGGCGGGCCGGGTCGGCGTAGTCGATGCTCACCGATACCCCCCAGGCGCCCGCCCGCATCAGCCCACGGGCCGATTCCGGCGTGACGAGCCAGCCGTTGGTGGTTACGAACGGGAAATGATGCCTGCCGACCGCCGAGACAATCTCAGGAAGGTCCCGCCGCAACATCGGTTCGCCGCCGGCCAGTGAGACAAGCAGCGTCCCGAAAGACGCGAGCTTTCCGGCCCCGGCGGCGATTTCCGCAACCGACGGCTCTGACATCTCGCCCATGGGGTCGCGCCAGTATCCACAGAAGCGGCATCGGAAGTTACAGCGGTAGGTTACCTGCCAGGCGCACCAGACAGGACTGCGCGAAGCCCACGCGCGGAACAGACGCCACTTTTTTTCGCTGGGTTTAAGCATTTGCACTCGCGGCCGCCTGTATCACTTTATCCGTCGATGCAGATTATATTCAACCGGCATCGCCCGCGCAAGAGAAAGCCCCTTCTACGCCGGGACGGCCGGCGTGGAAGGGGCACATGGCGTCAGTGCCGGTCAGGATTTGATCTCGATCCTGCGCGGCTTGGCTTCCTCGGACTTCGGCAGCGTCACCGTCAGGATGCCGTCGCGATAGGTCGCCTCCACCTTGTCGGCATCCACGCCGGCCGGCAGAGGTATCTCGCGACGGAAGGTCCCGTAGCGGCGCTCGCTGTGGTAATACTGGCCTTCGGTGTGTTCCTCGGACTCCTTCTTCTCGCCGCTGAGGGTCAGGTGATTGTCCTGCACGGAGATGTCCAGATCCTCTCGATTCATGCCGGGAATCTCCGCCTGGACCACAACCGCATCCCCACGTTCGGCGATGTCCAGGGCCGGGAAGGACGTGCCGGTCCCGGAAAGCCCCGCCAGGGGCCAGTCCTCGAAGAAACGGGAGAACAGATCGCCCATCTCGTCCTGGAATCGCGCCAGCGGTGCGCCCTGCTGTTGTCGTTCTCTTCTTCTTACCAGTGCCATTTCGCACCTCCCTTCCTTAAGGGGTTCTCACATAAACCTGTTTGCCCGGGATTCCTGTCCTATCGACTTCCACTTTTCAATATGCAACGGGCGTGCCATGGACGCGGCGCCTCAAGGCCTTTTTAAGACTGATGTTACAGATGCTGTTTTCGCCCGCCTCCGGGCGATGGCTGCCGATTTGGCAGTTCCGTGACAATTCCGACTGCGAAAGCCACACACATCGCGAATTGCCCGGGCCACGGAACCAGCCGAAGGCGGCCCCGCAGGCGGCCCGGCTTGCGGGACGGACCCGGCGGGCGGTTGGCCTCGGCCAGCCCAAAATGTCCGCCTCACCGCCAATGACCTCGGCCCGCATAATGCCCCTATCCACGACGAGCCAAAATCTAAATTGCGAACTCGATACCTCAGCCGCCGGCGCGTGTTCACAATATCAGGCCCGTCTTGTAGCCGCCGAAGGGCAACCCGGCGGATGCACTCATCAGCGGAAAGGACCGGTCGGCGCGATGCAGGGCGGCAGGCCAATCAGAAAATATGGATGCGGAATCTGACGGCATAAGGAGCCAGAAAATGAAGACCCGCACAAACTCAATGTCAGTTGCGCTGGTGGTGCTGGTGGCCGTGTTGCTGCCGGCGGGGATCGGTTCGCCCTCGGCGGCCTCGGCCGATGAAGCCCAGGAGAAGCCCTGGCCCGTGGAGGTCGAAAACTTCCAACCGCCCCAACCCGGCGAGCACCCCCGTCTGCTGTTCCGCCGCGACGACCTGCCCCGGCTCCGCCAGCGGGCGCAGACGTCCGAGGGCAAGCAGATTCTTGAACGTCTGCGGGAAATACTCGGCATCGACGAAGACGGTGAAGTCGAGTTCGACAAAGAGACCTATACCATAAGCCACGTCGCCGGCTTTGGGCTGCTCTATCAAATCACAGGTCAGCATCGCTACGCCGACATGGGCCGCCGGGCGATGGAGCTTGCCCTGGACGAGGAATGGCGCGACCAGGACGACCGCTACAGCTTCCGGGACCCCAGCGGCGCCCTGCGGGCCGGGCCGTCGCTGGGCTGGTACGCGCTCGGCTACGACCTGTGCTACGACGGCTGGGATGAGGACTTCCGCAACAGGGTCGCCCGCGAGATAGAGCGGTACAACGAGGGCAGACAGAGGTCCCTTGCCGAGCTTGTCCGCGGGGCGCGGCTCCACCCGCGTAGCAATCACTGGGGCATGCAGGTCGGCGGCGGGGCCATGGCTCTGCTGGCCATCCGCAACGACCCCGGCGTCGAGGACCACGAGCGTATCGAGGAACTGCTCGAGCGGAGCCGGAAGGCCATGATCCGCAATATGACCGAGGGCTTCGGCGATGGGCTTTATTTCGCCGAGGGAGACGGCACGGCGACCATGGCCAGTCACATCATCTTTCTGCCGGCCCTTCAGGGGTGGAAGACAGCGGCGGGCAAGGACTTCATCACCCCGAAGCCCAACGCCCAGTGGATGAGCATGCGGTGGCTGCTGGGAACGGTCGTTCGCGACGGCCGGCCGCACTTCCACAGCCGCGACGGCTACCCGCACAACGTCTGGCAGCGTTCGGGGATCAGCGGCGGGGGCTACTTCGCCATCGGCTTCGGCGTGGCCACCCCGCCGCAGCGGACCGCGTGGCGCTGGTTTTACGACCGGTTCTTCAAGCAGCACGACCTTGAGGCCGAGACCCCATTCGACACCGTCAGCCACCTGCCTCACCACACAGTGCTCGCTTTTGTCAACTGGCCATTCGATATCGAGCCGGTCAATCCCATCGAGGCCGTTCCGCCCGCCGCGGTTGATCGCCAGTATGGTTATGCCACCTTCCGCAACCGCTGGCAGGATGAGAACGACATAGTCGTAACCGTCCTGACCAAGCGCCCGCGGGGCCATACCAGCAGCGAAGAAATCGGCCCGGTGTGGATCACCGCCAACGCCGCCGATGAGCGTTTCCAACTGCGCGATCGCCACGCCACCACCGGCCTCCGTGAGCGTCCCGATGCCAGTTGGGGGCGGATGGAAGGCGACATTGAACATTTCGAGGTCCGGCAGGACGCCAGCGCCGTGCTGGCAACCGACGATGGCACCTGCCTCGCGCTCGACTTCTCCGGCAACGCCGGCGTCGAGGGCATGCTGGTGATGATCGGCCCGGGCGCTCCCGATGACGGGGTGACCGAGACGGCGGACGGCACAACTTACAGCTTCCTTTTCCTGACCGAAGACGACGCCCCCACGCCGCGCGTACAGGGCGACCGGGTTGTCGTCGGCGACCAGGAGGTGTGGGTCGAGGATGGTGTGATCCGGCTCAAGCACATCGCCGAGCCGTGGTCGGGACCGTCCGAAGAGGCCCTTGATGCGGTCCGCCGCGCCGAGCGCGGCCGTCAGCGGCCGGAGGCCCGACCGCAGCAGCAGCCGCAACAGGAACCCGACGAGGATGCCGACAATCGCCCCGCCGGCGATGATGAGGCGGCCGCCCGGTCGCTGGTCCAGCTCGCGAAGAACCTGCACGCCGCGGGGCTTACCGAAAGTGCCGGCAACCGGCTTTCGGAATGTATTGAGCGATATCCCGACACCGAAGCGGCCAGTACCGCCGAGGAGCTTTACGAGCAGTGGGGCCTCTCCGATGACTGAGGCCGCCTCGCCGTCTTGAAACACGATAATGATGCGCTGCTGATGGGATATGGGCGTTATGAACTCGAATCGGTCCCCTGCGCCGCTGGGGTGAGTGGAAGGGGCTTGCGCAGGTTTCCGACCACCTCGGCGATTCGATAAAAAGGAGTGTGGCCGCCTGCCTGAAGCCACGGGCGATCATCTCGCCGGTCAGGCACCGTAAGGGACGGTTGCCGCCGGATGACTAGCGGCAACTGCCCCGCCGACCGGATGCGCGTGGCTACGCGGACTCGGTCAGGCGGGGCACTTGCGGGCCGGCGTTGTAAGCCGCTGGCTGTATCGCTGCCTATGCCAGGGCGATTGCGGGTCAGTCCTCCTGCCTGCGAAGGTCGAAGGCGTAGATGCCGCCCGTTCCGCGGACGATAAGGCGGCCGTCAACGATCGCATCGGTCATCTGGGTGCTGTGATAACCCCCAGAGGTGCGAAGGGGTACGTTCCAGATGCCGCTGATGCGGCGCAGATCATCATCGGCAGTAACAAACCGATGCCGGTTACGGTCGAACATCACGCGGTCACCCACGCCGAACATGACGACCATGCTGCCGAGTGAACCGCGGTCTTCAAGCGCGGTGAACTCGCCTGTTTCCAGGTGGACGCGATACAAGGCATCATCATCGTGGCCTTCCAGGCCCAAGCTGTAGGAATGGCCATCGTGAATCATCAACGGCCGGCGGGCGGTATGGTCGTGAGCTTTTTCAAGCGTCCACAGCCGCTCAAGCCCATCGGCACTGATGCGGAAACCGGCGAGGTGGAGCTCATCCCCGTCCTCGGCGTCCACGATGGCGGTCAGGATGTCTCCCTCGACGGGAACCGGATAGGAGCGGGGAATGCGTGCCACGTCTTTCTGCCAGAGCAATTCGCCGTCCGCGACACTTACCGCGCTGATAGTTGGGCTGTTCTTGACAATCACCACCGGCTCATCATGGCCGTGCCACAGTGATGGTGTGTTCTGGCTTGCGATGACGCCATCGACCCGCCACTGCTTCTGGCCTGTTTCCGTGTCGATGCCGACGAGGTCGCCCCCGAAATTCGTACCGACAAGCAGCCCGTCGACGACGATACGGGTGCCGGCGCGGAAGCTGCCCGCGCCCGGGCGGCTGTTTTCCGCCAGCGACCGTTCGCGGTTGCGCTGCATCCCTTCGTAAAACCCCGGAAGCCCGGACTCCCACAGGACTTCCCCGGTGTCGGCGTCCATCGCCCACAACTTGCCGCCCGAGCCGACGGCAAAGACCTTGCCCTCACCCACCGAGGCCGTCGAGCCGGGGGCCTCTTTCCACGTGTTGTAGAGGTTCAGCCCCGTCTGCTCGAAGCGCTGCTTCCAGAGCGTGGCGCCGGTCTCGAGGTCGATGCAGATCACCACATCATCGGCGAGAATCTTCCAGGATTCCTCGAGCTGACGGCCGTAGTTCCGCGCCACGCCCTCAGCGGTAGAGGCATCGCCGGATGGCTCGTAGTAGTGGAGATACACCTTGCCGTCATAGACCACCGGCGATGCGGCACCACCGCCCGGACCGGCTATGAGGTTCCTGCCGATATTGCTACGGCCATAGCGCTGAATCTGGGACCGCGCCGGCGGCGTACGCTCACTCTTCCACAGCAGTTTCGCCTCGGATGGATCATCGATGAGCGGCGTGTCGGTATCCGCCGCGCTGAGTGAGTGCTTCGGCCCGTGCCAGGTCGGCCAGTTCACTTGCGGGGCCGGGTTGGCCGCGCGCAGCTCCTCGATGGGGACCCGTCTGCCGCTGACAGTACCCTCGCTGCTGTGCATTCGGTCGAGGCGGGCATCGTAATCGCCGGTGATTTTGCCATCATCGATGCGCAGGTCGAACTCGTAGGCGCGCTCCTTGTTATCCCATTCCTCAGGGTAACCCGGATTGTTGGGGTCGAAAAGCAGTGAGCCGTGCAGGCGGTCGCCCTCGAGATTGACCTCGGACTCGATGATCGAAGTTGGGAAGTCAACGCCGCCGCCACGGTAGATCGCCTCGACAATTGCGCCGGCGAGTTGCCCTTCCCTCATCTCAATCAGCACGGTGACCCCCTCATCCACACCTTGCGACGGTTTGAACTCGATGCTGTGAACGGCATTCGCGGGGTCGGTGGCCCCGGCGTTGGCGAGTTCGGCACGTCCGCTGATCCTATGGTCGGTTTCGCGAGTACCATGGTAGCCGTGGGGATTCTCGTGATAAACAGTCGTCTGACCTGTGACAACGTTGCGCTTCACCTCAGCTTCGAAGGTGAAGCTGTATTCACCACTGTATGGATAGGTGGCATCGATGTCGATCGTCGCCTCCCCCTTGATCCGCTCGCCATCGAAGCTCACCTCGGCATCGACCTCTTCCCGTAAGCTCCATGGCTCGTCTCGTTCGGGGTGGGCGTCGGCTGAGATGAGCTCATCGCCCTTGACCACGAGGTCCAGGTAAACATAGCGCTGCCAGGTGGCCGAGGGACCGCGCAGCGGCCGGCCCATTTCGATGTGGAAGCGGACCGGCACATCGGCGCTGATGGCCGCCTCCAGCGTCCCTTCGGCCGGGCCGGACCATTCATCGCCCGAGCGCTGGAACCGGATCTGATCCTTGGTCACCACCGGCGTATCGTGGTCGAGGTCGTCATCCGTAAAGATGTAAAACCCTCCACCATAAGTGTGTCCACGCAGCAGCCCGTAGCGGGTCTTGTGCTCGCCGGTGACACTGCCGTCCTCATCCACTTTGGCATCTACATCAATGACAAGGAAGCGGTTATTTCGCCGGCCCGTACCGAGCACGATGTCCACGCTGCCGCGCAGGGCACCGTCGGTCAGTTCGAGCTCAGACAGATCCACCCGGCTTGGCGCCGGCTCGCCATCGATCTCGAGCCAGCCCTGGAGGAAGCGGCCGTCCTGGTAGTTCAGGTGCAGCGCCACCTCCCCGCCAGCGGCAAGGTCGGTCTCCTTCAGGTTGATGGTGTAGCGCTGAAAGTCGTCGGGCGGGGACCCGGCGACGGCCGACACGGCAACTGATGCGGCTGCCATAAGAACCAGCGGTACGAGGACGTTGAGCTTTCGCGGCTTGGCGTTTGACATTTCGCAGCTCCTTTCGGTTCGGTTTTGGTTTTCGCACATACTATCCTTCAACACCGCTTCCCGCGGCGGGTTCTGCTGCATTTTTTTTTGGTTTGCATCACTTGCGGGGTTCGGTCGAGTCGATGACGAAGTGGTCGAGCGTGAGCGTCCCGCTGTTGTGGTGGATGCGCACGGTGTGTTCCTCATCCGGCAATGTGCCCGAGTCCCAGACGGTCGCGTTGTAGTTGCGGTGAGCCACGCGTGAGAAACCGACCTCACCCATAATTTCACCGTTGAGCTTGATTTGTGCATTCTGGCCGTTGCGGCCGGTGACCCATCGCAGTCGCGTGCCGCGGAAGGTGACCTCGGCATAGGCCCCACGGTCGTTCGTCACCTTCGCTTTCCCCTCGCTGAAGCGCGGATGGCCTGACTCGGTGTACTGCGATTCGGTGGACCAGCCGCCGCTGTAGGTGATACGGGGATCATCATGCTCGATGCGCTGGCGCTGTCCGATGATGATGTCGTATGGCTGCGATCGCGTGGTTTCGCCTTCTGAATCAACCATTTCCAGTTCAACCGTGTGCCGGCCCGGCTCCGGTTCGGTCCATTCGAAGTGGTAGGGATTCTCCGTGACGGTACCAAGTCGCTCATCGCCGAGGTAGAACCGGACCTGCTCGATCGAGCGGCCCTGCTTCGGATGCCCGGCCCCGCGCAGGACCACCGGCTGCCGGGTGGCATAGAAGCCATCCGGCGGCGTGTCGAGCCGGAGAATCGCTTCGCTCTGCAGGCGATGCTCAACCTGGGCCTCGTAAAGGTTTGCCGGGTACGGCGTACGGCCTTCATCACCGATGATCACGTCCTTGTCACCCCCGGGCATCCCCCATGGGTCATCATCTTCATATTTGTCTGCCCCCTGAATGCCGATCAGGGCAGCGCGGGTGAACTGGGCGGGATCGTAAACCCATCTGCCGCGGCTGTCCGGGTCGCGGTCCGAGTCGCGCACGGTGATGTTCCAGTGCGCGGCCCGCCTGCCCGTGAAAGGCCCGGCATCTCGGTGGCCACCGGGCCGGGAGTTGGCGGGATTGTTCAGCGCTATATCGGTGCGGACATAGTCGAAGGCCATCATTCGATGGCTGTCGAACGTGCCTTTCCTCATGTCGCCCCGTGACCAGACGTTGCCGCTCGAGAGCCACTCGGTGTTGATGCCGTTGGCCACCCGGGCGGTGTTGGAGACGGTGAAGTTGTCGTAAAGCACATCGTGCGACATCACGCGGTTGGTGAAGGCGTATTTGGCGGGATAGGGGCTGTCAACATCGATGTCGCGGATGGAGACGTTCTTGGACGAGGAGACGTTGATCGACGTCTCGGCGTTGAGAATCTCGACGTTTCTCGCCCAGGCGTTGTAGGCGCGGTTGAAGAAGATGCCATTCCACCCGTCCCCCTGGTTGTAACCAAGCTCTTCGGACGTGTTGGCCATGCGAATGGTCAGGTCCTCGACGCCGGCCTGCTGCACGACCGGTGACAGGGCCTGCCTTCTGCCGCCATAGGAAAGCTCTTCCATGCTCCCATCAGCGCCGATCTGTCTGAAGGCGACCTCGTATTCCGGCTTGATGTCGAGACGAATCGGCTGTTTGAGCGTGACCTGCTCCCCATCGACCGCTTCAATCTCGACCGGCCATGACCAGAACCCAAGTCGAGACTTCAGCCGGCCGTCGAACAAGCCGGTGTCGTCGAACGCTTCGTGCCCGGCCATTTCCCGGTACAGCGCGTGGGTATCCGGATCGTTCTGCCATGACATGATGACCAGGTCGCCCCGTTGGAGTTGCGAGGCATCATCCACCGTAATCACGCGGGTGCCGGCTTGATGGCTTGACCTGACGTGGGCCAGGATGCCCTCGGCACCCACGGTGCCCCATGTCTCCCAGCTTTCGGGCATGGACACATCATCGCGCTCATCGTGATCCACGGGTCGCGCGTAGCGTATTTGATGGCTCCAACTCCTTTCGGAGTCGCCTGCGCAGTTGAGCCGGAAATGCTCGCGCGGGCCGATCCACAGCAGCCCGCCGGTCCAGTTCCACTGCTGAGTGCCATGGCCCGTACGGCCGAGCACCTCGAGCAGGGGGCGCTCAAAGTGGAATATGGTCTCGCCCTTGCCGTCCCCGCGCAGCACCACGCCATCACGGTGCAGCAGGATCATGTGCTCGAAGTTATAGGTACCGGCGGGGAAGTGAACGACCCCGCCGCCGCGCTGCCACGCCGCATCTATCGCATCCTGCACGGGGATGTCGTTGGGTGTTTCGCCGTCTGCGTCCCCGCCGAAATCCCGGATATCGACCACCACCGGCAACTCCGGCACGTGTACCTCACCGCGCTTGTAGCCGGCAAAGGATACGTTGGGAAGATGGCTGTGATTGTCGGGATTCCGGACGTATTCAGCCCAGAGATCCCGGCCGGTGCGCTGCGCTTCACGCCAGTCGGGGCTGTCGGCGGCAACGGCGAACCCCGTAACCAGCAGGGCGGCGCCCAGAATACGGATTGCGTGTGTCATCGATTGATCTCCATTGTCTTCGGGCCAGTCTCAAGCGAAGCGGCCGAAACTGCGCTCCGGCCCTGGTCCGTCAGGGGCCTTGCAGCATCATGCCGGGATTCCCAGGGGGGCCTTTCGCCAACGAACGCCGTCGGCCTCTCTAACCAATCTATCAACGATCGGGGGTGCGACAAATGTGTTTTCTCTGCTCGACGGACGGCATATCGGACCGTCTCCGCCTCAGCATCGCTGCTCAATCAGGCCTTGCGGTCGATTGTGGCGCGTGCATGTGGAACCGGCCCGAGGTGCTGTCGCGCATGGTCCGCTGCCGCAAGGCCGGTGTGCCCGTAGCCAACTACTGCCTTACCATAGCGAAGTCGCCGGGCATACTCGAACGGGCGCTCGGCCAGTTTCCGTCCGCTCTGGCGACCTGCCTCGGATGCCTCGCCGAAGCCGGCGGGGACAGGACCTGAGCCGACGGCCAGGCCCGTAAGCAACGGCGGGATTTTTGCGTACCCGCGACCTTTTGACGCCAAACTTCGTCTGTTTGACCGAGTCCTTAATCTGGTATAATGGTTTAAGGAACATGCCATAAAAACCCGCCAAAGAAACCGGTGAAAGGACCTTCAATGCGACGTACACTATTGGCGATTTTCATCGTCATTATGGTAGCGGGGGCGGGCCGCGCGCTTGCGGTGGATGTGGACAGCTTTTGCAGCGAGGACGTCCAGCAGAGCATCGAGCGGGCCAGGGAATGGTTGTGGAGCCAGCAGAGAGAGGATGGCAGTTGGGGCGGCACGCGCGGAGGCGGCCGACGCTCTTGGCCGACCGGCTACACGTCCATCGTGGTCTTCGCCCTGCTCGAGGCCGGCGAAAACCCCCAGCACCCGCGAATGGAAAAGGCCCTGGAGTGGCTGCGCGAGAACCACTCGGAGATGACCTACTCGCTCGGGCTGCGCTGCAACGCATGGGAGCTTGCCAACCGCCTCACCGGCGGCAGGTACATGGAACGGCTCAGGTACGAAACCCTGCAACTGATCGACTCCCACGATGAAGGCAGATACGGCTATGGGGCCAGCGGCAAAGGCCTGGAAATGGCTTTCTGCAACTCCAACACCCAGTACGGCAACTACGGCGTCTGGGCCGGCGTAATGGGCGGAGTCGAAGTCCCGGCCGAGTACTGGCGAATCGTCGAAAGGCACTGGACCCAGAACCGTAACAGCGACGGCGGCTGGGGATACAGGTTCGATCGGGACTCCACCGCCACTATGACGGCCGCCGGCATCGCCAGCTTGTACGTGGTCATGGACAACATCCATCTCGAGCGCTTCGTCAGACCAGGCAGCGGCGGGCGATCCCGTGTGCTGGACGAGGCCATAGAGTGGATCGATGAGCGATTTGCCGAGACGCTAAGGGGCAGGCGCCTCGGCTCCGGCGACCTGTATTATCACCTGTTCGGCATCGAGCGGATCGGACTTGCCAGCGGAATAAAACACTTCGGAGGCGTGGACTGGTACAAGGCCGGCGCCCTTCGATTGATGGACAACCAGAGGGACGACGGCTCCTGGAGCGGCAGGTGGAACCCGCTGGTTTCCACCTCCTACGCCCTGCTGTTCCTGTCGCGCGGACAGAGGCCCGTGCTGTTCAACAAGCTGCAGTTCGACGGCGACTGGGACAACCGCCCGCGGGACCTCGCCGGACTGTGCGAGTGGATAACAAGGACCTTCGAGACCGACGTTTACTGGCAGATCGTCAACTTCGACATGCCGGTCAGCGAGTGGCACGACGCCCCCATACTCTATATCTCCGGAGCAAGACCCCCGCAGTTCACCGACGAGCAGATAGCCCGGCTCCGGGAATACGTCAATCAGGGCGGCGTCATATTCTCAGTAGCCGAAGGCGGAAGCGGACAGTTCGTCGACGGAATACGCAGGGTCTATCGTCATATGTTCCCCGAGTACCGGATGAAAGTCGCCAGACCCAACCACGAGCTGGCCAACGCACACTTCCGCCTGGGAAGCCAGCCCAGACTCCATGTAATCTCCAACGGAGTCAGGCCGCTGGTCATACACGCCGATGAGGACATGCCGCTGGCATGGCACAT
>PUND01000023.1 GCA_003551645.1 Phycisphaerae bacterium
CGCGTCGGGCGGAACAGCAGCAGGAGACGCCGGACGACGCCGAGACGACTGACCCCCAGGCCGAGCTGCCGCAGGGGACGGCTGAGGAGCCGGCCGAGATACTAGGTGAGCCGGATGGCCCGGAGCAGCCCGAAGGTGCAGCCGGGCGACTGCTGACAGCGCTGGCGGAGGAGGCAGAGCGGCTCGAGGCCGTCCGGGCGGGCGAACTGGCCGTCGAGGCCGAGCCGACCGAGGAGGAGATCGAACAGCTCGTCGAGGATGTGGAAACGCTGGGCTTTGACCAGATCGAGGCCATTAGTGAGATGGTCGAGGAAAGCGGCGACGAGGGGGCAGATGCAAAGATGGCCGAGGCGGTTGGGTCACTGACCATAGCCGACCTGTTGTCCTCGCGTTATGAGCAGACCATGCTGGTCAGCGAGCAGACCGCGGAGGAGCTGCCGCAGATACTGGCGCAGGTGAGCGAGTTTGCCATAAGCTTGCTGGAAAGCAACTACGAGGCCTTGGACCCTGACAGCCAGGGGCGTATAGACAACACCCTCGAGGATCTGCCGGAAGACCACCGCAGTCGGCTGATGGCCGAGAAAGACATGCTGAAGCAGCGTGAGGGGGAACTCCGCGGTAAGGTGACCGACCTCAGCTCGTCCGATTACCGCGATGTCGTTAACACTCTGATGATGCGGAACCTTGCGCGTTTCGAGGAGATGGACGATGCGGACTTCGACGAGGTCCGCAACAGCTTCACGTACCGTCTGACCCGGCGCGAACGCCAGTCGATATTCCGTCAGGACGGCACCGGCGGGCGGCCTGACCAGAACCTCGCCGGCTTCAACGACAGTTTGTGGAGAACGCTGGACGAGCAGCGCCGCAGGGAAAGTGCGGCCTGGACAGAAAACCTCGAGGAACTTCGGCGCGACCTGCCGTGGCATATCTGGGCCAGGCCGATGATCATGTGGGGACTGCTGTTCACGTGCATATTCCTGTTCCTGATGTGCCTTGCCGAGTGGCTGCGTCGTAAGTGGATCGAGCGGGAAAACCTCGCCTTTCCGCTGGTGGATGTGGCCGACAGCATTATACGGCACGACTGGGAGGTCGAACTGGCGATAGACCCACGCGAGCCGCCCAAGCGGCAGTGGGCCTTCAACCCCATCTTTCTGATGGGTTTGGGGGTGGGCTTCATCTGGATATTCGCCGAGGCCTTCGGTCACTACATTACCGGTACCGAGTATGTGGCCACGTATAACATCTCATCGGAAGTCTTCCGCACCGGCGCGCTGAGGGAGATGGACGGGGTGCAACTGGTTCTTTCGCCGATCGTGATCGGCATCGCGTTTCTGGTCAGCTTGGAGATCAGCTTCTCGGTCTGGACGATTTTCTTTATCTACAGCGCCGCGGTGCTGACCGGGCAGTTGGCCATGGAGGCGGTTCCACAGGACAGCATGTACACCGGTTGGGCCGGAGGCAGGCATTATCCGTTCCCTATGGAGCAGATGCTCGGGGCGGTGATGGCGTTCTCGGCGGTTACGCTTTACAAGAGTTTCCGGCTGGGCCGTCGCATTGAGCAGGGGGCGACGGAATATTTTATCCCGCGCCGGCTCAATAGGATCGGGCTGATTGTCCTGCCGGCGGCGATCCTGCTGTTGTTCTGGGACATGGGCTTTTCGCCGGCTCTGACGTGGTTTTTGCTGTTTTTCGGTTTGGTGGTTATGGCCCAGACCGTCGCGACGGCTCGCGTGAGGGCCGAAACCGGCCTGCCGACGCACCACGCATCTTACGAATATACGAAGTTTCCCATGGTCTTTGGCCTGACCGGCGCGATGGGCGCCAAGGGATACGCGCTGTTCACGAACCTTGTTTTTCTGCCGGTGACGCTGCTGTTCCGCACGCTTCCCCAGCATCTCGAAAACATTGAATTGGCCCGCCGAAACAAGCTAAAATATAAAGTGATCGCAGTGGCGGCTGTGCTGGGTTTCCTGACGGCCCTGACAGTCGGTATGGTGAGCTTCATCGGTTTTTCGTACTACTATGGCAGCGATTTCTATGCAGGCGCCGACGGCGATATCCACGATGACCAAGGTCCCACCGGCAGCCAGGGTCTGGCCCACTATCCGCTGTGGGTATCGCACTTTCTCGGCGAGGTCGGGCTGGACAGATTTACCGAACCACACTGGATAAGAATCTACTTCATGATAATAGGCGCCGGCGTGTTGCTGGTGCTGACGTACCTGAGGAACAGGTTCCTGAGGTTCCCGTTCCATCCGCTCGGGTACATGCTGTTGTTGTTGTCGATTTACTACGAGTGGGTGTCGCCGTATTTCAAGGGGGGCGAGGGTATCGAGTCGGAGACGTCCTGGCTGTGGGGCAGCGTGCTGGTCGCCTGGGCGGTCAAAAAACTCGTGGTCAAGTACGGCGGCATGTTCTCGTACAAACGAGCCAAGCCATTTTTCATCGGCTTGGTGGTGGGTGCTGTGATGTGCGTGTTTCTTTGGAACAGCATAGACCTCGTGGCCTCGGTTTCCGAGGCGGTCTTTGAAGATGTTCCGTCCTGGTTGGTCAACCCGTTTGTTGACCAGCCGCCTTACAGTCCGTCGGTGTACTGACCTGGAGGACTGAAAAATGCTGCGTATAACGGCGACAATCCTCTTAGTACTGGCCCATGCGGTTACCGCACTGGGCAGGACCGATTACAACGCCAGGCGAGTGGAGGAGCTTTCGCCCACAGAGCAACGCCGGCTGGACAACATGGCCGCAACCTCCGACGAATCGCTGGCCGAGATAGGCCAGACCACTGACCCGGAGAAAATAGAGGCCAGGGTCCGCGAGATTATGTCCGTCAGTGGCGGGAGTCTCGCCGTGGGGGCCCGCGAAGTCGATGAGGACGGCAGATCCCCCATCCACCACTACCTGCTTGAGCAGATAGAGGCCCTTGAAGATGATGGTGTCGAGTACGTCGGCTCTCTTAAGGGGCAGGTGGCTGTTCCGGTTTCGTTGCACCGCCTGCTGGACGAAGACAAGAGGGAGCCGCACGCGACCCTGACGGTGGCCGACCGGGACTGGAAGGTTCTGCCGATGTGGCCCAACGGCGCTATGCCGGCGTTGTGCCCCTCCGGAGGGCTGGAAGGCCCGTTGGTGGATGTCGGCCGGGCCGAGTGGGAGGACCTCAAGGGTCTCGAGCTGAACGGCGCCATAGCGATAATGGACTTCGCCGGCGGCCGCAGGTGGGAACGGCTGATGACTCTCGGCGTCCAGGCGGTGGTGGTCGTCGAGGACAACCGTGTCAACCGTGAGAACGCCGAGGGCCTGTTCTCCAATACGCCGGTTCCGATGCCGCGGTTTTACGTTGACAGGGACACCGGTTCCGAGATTCGCGACCACGCCGGCCGCAGGGTGCACCGCGGCGACGAGGCGGAAGTCATCTCCGGTGATACCGGCCTGCTGCAAGGCGGCAACACCTATGAGGACCGTCCCTTTGAGGCCATTTTTGCCTACCTGCCGCCGACCGAGCCGGTGCAATACGAGGTTCGGCGGGACGACCTGCTTAACCGCATCGCCACGGAGTTCGAGGTAAGCGCTGGTCGGTTGATGCGCGACAACGGGCTTGACTCGCCCGACGTCGGCGATGTCGAGGAACTCCTGATACCGCACAGGGACGAGCCGTATCAGGTCCGGGAAGACGACCTCCTGAGGCGTATCGCC
This sequence comes from Phycisphaerae bacterium, assembly GCA_003551645.1. Taxonomy (GTDB): domain Bacteria; phylum Planctomycetota; class Phycisphaerae; order SM23-33; family SM23-33; genus PUND01. The sequence continues at coordinate 3,694 of PUND01000023.1, forward strand.
TCTGATTACGCGATGTCGGCCGACGAGCTGGCCGAGGCGAACGATCTGTCCGACCATCATCTCAGGCCCGGCCAGACCCTGACTATCCCCAACACCGACGAGACCGTGATGATACAGGTGCCCATCGACAGCGTGTCGGTGGTACCTGACGCCCCTCACGGCAGTCAGATAGCGGGCAACATGGCCGCGGCCCTGGCCGCCATGGAGCACCTGGCGACCAGCGAGCAAGTAACCCGCCGCAAGGGTGTGCTCTTCGGGTTCCTGGACGCCGAGAACACCGGCGGCATGAGCAGCCGAACCTTTGCGGAGTACGTTCAGCTCAAAAAAGGTGAACTTGGCTCGCCCCACGACGAGGACCCCGACGAGAGGATAGACCGTTACCGGGATCTGGTCGCCTGGCTTGAAGATGAAGAGCAGGTCGAGCTGAGCGAGGAAGTCGCTCGGTGGTTCGGTACGGAATGGCTGCGTTCTCGTCTGGAGGAAGCCCGGGTCTCCATCGCCGAGACGCGGGTGGAGATCATCAAGCGTCAACAGGCGCTTGACAGGCAACTTGCCGAGGAGATGGCGGACCTTCGCCAGAAGGATCCGCAGCGGTACGAACAGGAGTTCAGTGAGCGGCACGATCGCCAGTACGCTGCGATGCAGCGTGTGATAGACCGCTACCAGGACTGGATGGACTTCCTCGCCGGGATGCGAAGGGATACCCTGCGACAGGAACGATGGGCCTGGCCTCGGCGGGTAGAGGAGTTCTGGAAGCGATTGGGCGAGGAGGAGCACCGGGGTTATTTCCAGCATTATGGCATGACGCGGGAAGATTTTGCCCAGCGCATAAGGGAGGAACTGCAAGAGGAGGCCGTGCTCCACGCATATTCCCAGAACAACATGTCGGTGGTGGATGAGCTGCGTGAACGGATCAACCCGAACGACAGCTCGACGCCGGCGATGGCCTGGCTGTATGATCTGTCGCACGGCTCCAGGTCGCTGGGCGTGAACCGGTCCAACCAGTTCAGAGGCGTCGGCGCCGCAGGCGCCGAAAATGCCAGCCGGCTGGAGGATAGGTTCAGCCGGGTGATGGGCTTCGCGAGCATCCGCGCCGGCTGGGACGAGCAGTGGGCCTGGCTCAGGGATGAGGACCGGGGCGAGTTCCCCATGGTCGAGCCGGCTTCTGCTCCGCACTATTCGGAGTTCTGGACGGCCGGAAACGTGGCGCTGTTGCCGATATCGTCGTATAACGACCGTCGTGAGTTTCTGGACACTCCACATGACACCCCGGAACACACGAACTTCGAGAATCTTTCGGTCCAGACAAGGACCATGCTGCTGCTGACAAAGATCGGCATTGAGAACCCTACAGATTCGCTTCCTCCCAGCAGCGTCACCGCGCCTGATTATGGTCGGGTGTTCGGTGAGACCGTCGAGTTCAACATCCGCTCCGGTATCGCCGCCAGGGCGCCGGTGCCCAACTGCTGGGTGTACTACCCCGCGCTGAGCGGCAGCGGCTATGGAGACGGTGTTCGAAACAGCGCCACCCATCGAGGCGCCCGAAGGGGTGTTTTGCGAATTACACTGCTCAACGGCGCCTACCGATTGCCGCTGGAGACAGATGCCTTTGCCAGCAGGCACGGCGAATCGACGGTGCACGCTTATCGACTGAACCGCAACAGGGCGCTGTTCGATAAGGCGCTGAACCACGGCCAGATCGGCACCCAGACGCAGGCCAGAGAATTCCAGTTTCGCCGTGCCGGTGAGAACCGTGAACACAGGATCATAATGGCCGACGTGTACCCCTGGGTGTTCGCGCCGGGGCCCGAACCGCAGGACTATACGGCCATCGGGGGCGGTGAGACGGATCTGCGAATAACCGACGCCGTCAGAGACGGTGAGCCGCGGCATTATTCGATGGATAACTCCATCTTGCAGTACAGCGAGCAGGACATAGATTCCACGATCCTGTACCTGGCCTACGAGGAAGGCGAGATCGCCGAGGAGCTGCCCGGCCTGGAGGACATTCCCGGTTTTGACCCTGCCGACTATAGGCCTGAACGGCGCAGGGCCAGAGTCGTGGCCCAGCGGGCCATCAATTACAAGATGCTGCTGGTGGGGGAGTTGCCCGACCTGGAGACAGAAGAGGATGTGCCTCAGACCGTCGCGGACGTCAAGGGGCGGGGCTATGTCGTCGGGCCTGACGGCGATGATCGGAACCTGGTCCTGCCGCTGACTCCTCTGCACGTGGCTGAGGACATGTACCAGATGGCAAGGTATCGGTACGACCTCTACGAGCAGTTCGGGATACACGACGCCTCCATCTACGATGCCGTCGAGCGGAGCAGGTACAAGCTGGACCAGGCGCACGAGGCGGTCGAGGCGCGGGACTGGCAGGCGGCGATCGGGTTGAGCCGCGAGGCATGGGGCATTCTGGTTAAGAATCTTCCGCGCATCCTTACCCTGGGCCGCGAGGCGGTCTTCAGCGCGGTGATCCTGATGGGTCTGCTTGTGCCGGCCGGCGTGTTCCTGGAACGGCTGATCATCGGTGGCAAGAGCATCATCGCCCGCCTGGTGGGCACGGCGGTAATCTTCTCGCTGGGTGTGGTTTTCATGAGGTTCTTCCATCCGGCGTTCGAGATAGCGGTCTCGCCTTTCATCGTGATGATCGCGTTCACGATGATCCTGATAGCGACGATCGTTCTGGTGTTGAGCTATCAGCGGTTCGAGGTGCTTGTGCGGCGGGCGCGGTTCGCCGCCGGTGAGGTCGAGAGCGACGAGATGAGCTTCATGGGGTCCCTGGGCACGGCCCTGTCTCTGGGGGTCTCCAACCTCAAGAAGCGGCCCGCCAGGACTTTCCTGACGGTCTTTACAGTAACCGTGCTGACGTTCTCCATCATCACGTTCGTCTCGGTCCGCGGCGAAGACCAGATGCACACCAGGCCAATGGACCTCGACGACGACGTTGCCGGCGAGCGGGTCGATCCGATGCCGCCGCAGTACGAGGGCATAAAGTTCCGGAATTTCTTCTGGACGGGTCTTGAGGAGACCTTCATCTCAGCGGTTGACAGCGAGTTCGGTCCTCGCCACGAGATGACCACGCGCGGTTACTACCTCGAGGTCGAGGGCGGCAACAACATGGACCGTGAAGGCGTCAACCAGGTAGCGGTCCGTCACGGCGATGATATGCACATCGTCACCGGCGTGATGACGTTCATGCCCAATGAACCGCGGTTCAGCGGGCTGAATGAAGCGGTGAGCAACCAGGAGTGGTTCCGCGACGAGGACCGCTCCGAAGGCACCGAAGCCGAACGGTTCGTTACGATCCTGCCGGATAGCTGCGCCGAGGCGCTGGGTATCACGGCCGATATGCTCTACGACGACGACGGTAACCGGCTGCCGAAGGACGAGTTGCCGCAGGTGCTCATGCGGAACCACCAGTGGAGCGTGATCGGTATCCTGGACACCGAACACGCCAATCGCATGCGTGACGTCAGCGGAAGGTCGCTGGCGATGGTGGATTACCGCCGCAGTGCGATTACGGCCGCGGCCGGTACGGGCGAGATACTCAACGAGCGCCGGCTGTATCACATGGACTGGAACCGGCTGGCGATAGTGCCTCATGCCGCCGCCGACGAGGTCGAGGCCAAGCCGCGCTCCGTCATCGTGCGGTTCGGCGAGGATATGGACGAGGAGGAATTCTACAAGGACCTGGCGCTTCGGACGAACCGCACGGTCCTCGGTACGCGCGAAGGCGAGCCATCGCTGATTACCGCCCGGCAGATGTCCACGGTGGGCGGACTGGCGAAGCTGATCGTGCCGGTTATCCTGTGCATCCTCATCGTGCTCAACACCATGCTTGCCAACGTCGAAGAGCGCAAGGGCGAAGTGAGCATGCTCGGTGCGATAGGCCTGTCGCCCAAGCAGATATCGTTCCTGTTGCTGTCGGAGTCTTCGGTCTTCAGTGTGCTGGGGATCGTGTTCGGCACGTTCGCCGGACTGCTGTTTGCCAACGTTGTGGGATGGATTCAGACGGTGAACCCCGAATTCCTGGTCGGGCTGAGCTTGAACTTCACGTCGCTTTCCGCGCTGGGCCTGGCGATGCTGACCGGCGTTGTGGTGCTGCTGGCGACGCTGCTTCCGGCGAACAAGGCCGCCCGCCTGGCCGCCCCCAGCGGTATGGGCAAGTGGGAGCTGCCCGAACCGAAGGACCACAGCATCCACTTCGACCTGCCGTTCACGCTCACCCGCGGAAACGCCGTGGGGATGATAACGTTCTTCCGCAAGTTCCTCCTGAACCACACCGAGGCCGCCAGCCCCGGCTTCAACTGCCGCAATATCGAGATGGACATGCTCAGCGGCGAGGAGGATGCGCTGCGTATTCGCGCGGATATGTGGCTCAGTCCTTACGACCTTGACGTGGCGCAGAAGATGGAGATGAAAATTGTCCCGACCGAGAACCAGGGAGTCTTCGGTGTGCGACTGAACCTGGATCGTTTCTCCGGCACCGAGGAGGCCTGGCTGCGCACCAACTACGGATTCTTGGACCTGGTGCGGCACCAGTTCCTCCTGTGGCGGAATCTCGACAACGATACCCGCATGAACTATATCACCGAAGGCGCGGAGCTATTCAGCGAGCAACAGAGCCAGACTCAGGAGAGCCGGTAAGTGGCTGAGCAGCCCAACGAGACCCCAGAGCCGAAGCAGGAGCCGAAGGGCGAGAGGTTCTACGACGCATCGTTCTCTATCGAGGCGATGCAGCACGAGCCATTCGATAACGGATTCACGTGGCGCACGGTGCTGGGTGCGTTCTTCGTGGCGTTTGTCATGCTGCCGGGCATCATCTTCATGGGGCTGATGATCGGCTCCGACGTGGATATGTCCGCGGACTGGGTTACCATCATCCTGTTCGTGGAGGTGGCCCGGCGCAGCTTCATCACGCTCCGCAAACAGGAGCTTTACATACTCCGGTACGCGGTCGGTCACCTGACGCACGTGATGGGCGGCCTGGCGCTGGGCGGCGGCGTGTTCGCCATGCTGGTCTGGCAGCGCTATCTGCGAAACTCCGAGGCCTTCGAGAACTTCGGAATAGCCCACCAGGTGCCGGACTGGTTCGCCCCCTATGGTGATGTGGCGTATCAGCAGGGCTTTCTGGGACCGGCGTGGATACCGGTCATAGCGGTGCTGGTATCGGCTATGGCTCTGTCGAAGCTGACAGAGCTGTCGCTGGGATTCCTGGCCTATAAATTGACCGTGGATGTGGAGCGGCTGCCGTTCCCGCTTGCGCCGGTCCAGGCCGAGGGTGCCATCGCACTGGCCGAGCGCAGCCAGGAGGAGCGAAAAAAGGGCTTCCGTCAGTACTGCTTCGCATTGGGCGTCATCGGCGGTGCGGTCTTCGGGGTCTTCTACATAGCGGTGCCTGTCCTGTCCCAGGCGTTCCTGGACCAGCCGGTACACCTTATACCGATTCCTTTCTGGGACCTGACCCCGCATGTGAATCAGTATTTGCCGGCGGCCGCCATCGCCATCACGCTTAACCTGGGCGTGCTGTTCATGGGGTTCGTGCTTCCCTGGCGCATTGTCGTGGGTATGGTTGGCTCGGCGATACTGGTTCACCTGGTAGTCAACCCGTTCATTCTGTATCCGGCCGGACTGCTTCCTCACTGGGGGCCGGAGATGGACGCCATCCAGACTCAGGTGTCCAATCAGGTCGATCTGTATCTTTCCGTGTCCATCGGCGTTTCATTCGCGGTGTTTGCGTTCGGCCTCGTGGGTGTTTTGCGCGCGCTTACGAGGAGGCGCCGTCCGGATGGCGAACAGGTCGATATCCGCGCGCTGGTCCGCCGCAACAAATCGCGCGGCGATCCGCCAATCTGGCTGGCCGTGGTTGTGTGGCTTATCGCCTCGACTGGTTTCGTAGTGCTCAGTCACCGCCTGGTGAACGCGGCCGTGCCCGAAGGCGAACCGGGCTTCAACGTATGGTGGCTGATAACGTTCGCCTTCGTGTGGACGCCGATCAACACCTACATCAATGCTCGCATGAGCGGTATTGCCGGACAGTTCGCCGGAGTGCCGTTCATCATGGAAACGGCGATCTTCACTTCCGGTTACAGGTACGTTGACATATGGTTCGCGCCGCTGCCTCTGCACAACTTTGGAGGTATGGCCGACAAGATGCGGGTCTGCGAGCTTACGCGTACCAAGTTCACGTCAATCTACAAGGCGGAACTGCTGGTGTTCCCGCTGATGCTGGTGGCCTCGTTTATCTTCTGGAGCTACATCAACTCGCTCGGTCCCATACCGTCTGAGGCGTATCCATTCGCCCAGCGGTTCTGGCCTCAGCACGCCCAGATGAGGGCTTTGTGGGCGTCGTCGATGCAGGAGGGCAGCTTGATGTTCGAGCAGTCGCTCCAGCCCAAGGTTATCATCGGGACCTTCGGCGGCGTCGGCGCGTTCTTCATTCTGTCGGCGATTTTCGGGTTCAGCACGCAGTACGTTTACGGCGCAATCGCCACGCTGACCGGACGGTTCGACCGTGCCGTGCTGCTTCTTATAGGCGCCTTGCTCGGTCGATACTATTTCGCCCGTAAGTTCGGGCGGGAGCGGTGGACAAACTTCGCGCCCATACTCATGGTGGGCTTCAGTGCCGGGATGGGCCTGACCGGTATGCTAGCGATCGCTATTTACTTCCTCTGGGTCTCCATAGGAACCGGATATTAGCATGGGTGAAGGACAGATACGTCAGTGGGAAATAGGGCATCTGAAGCTCCGCTTCGAGGTGGTCTGGTCGATGGCCATCAGCAGTCTCCGTGTGCGGCTGTTCCGGTCGTTCCTGACGTGTCTGACCATCACTGTGGCCACGGCATTCATGATGTACCTGCTGACGATGCCGCGAGCGGCCGAGGCGTCGGAGCAGCAGAGCTGGTACCTGATGCTGACGCTGGCGCTCATCGTCGCGGCGGCCGGTGTGCTCAACGCCATGCTGATGTCGGTATCTCAGAGATACCGCGAGATCGGGACCATCAAGTGTCTGGGCGCCTTGGACACCATGGTCCTGTACAGCGTGCTGCTGGAGGCGGCTATGCTGGGGCTGATAGGTGCTATCGCCGGCGCCATCGCAGGCGGGATCATCTCCGTGCTGCTGGGGCTTGCTTCGCACGGCGGTAACGTTTTCCAGGAACTGGAGTTGGGAGGGCTGGGCTACAAAGTCATGTTTGTGTTCTTCGTGGGGATGATTCTCACCACGCTCGGTGCGTCCATACCGGCCTGGGTAGCCGCCAAGATGCCGCCGGTTGAAGCGATGAGAGGTGAAAAATGACGACCGCCGAATCCGACAGCGCACCGCGCCAGAGCGAGCACGTTCAGTGGTTTGCCAACCTGGACCAGCAGGTTGACTGCACCGTCATGACAAAGGGCGTCTGCAAGGACTATGTCATGGGCGAGATTACCATCCACGCCCTTGACGACGTCAGCGTGTCCATTGGTTCAGGCGAATATATCTCAATCATGGGGCCTTCCGGCTCCGGCAAGACCACGCTTTTCAACTGCATCGGCGGGCTTACCAAGCCGACGGCCGGAAGTGTCTTCATCGACGAGATAGACGTCGCGCAGCTCGACGCCAACGAGCTTGCCTGGCTGCGATGTCGCAAGATCGGCTACATTTTCCAGAGCTACAACATCATCAAGGTCATGACGGCCGTCGAGAACGTGCTGCTGCCGATGCTCTTTGCGGGTGTGCCGCGCGACGACGCCCAGGACCGCGCCGTGGAAATCCTCGAGCGGGTCGGTCTTGGAGACCGGATCCTCCACACGCCCAAGGAGCTTTCCGGCGGGCAGCAGCAGCGGGTAGCCATCGCCCGGGCGTTCGCCAATACTCCGGCGATCATCCTCGCGGATGAGCCGACCGCCAACCTCGACGTCAACACCGGCGAGCAGATCATCCACCTGATGAAGGAGATGAACCGGGAGATGGGGGTCACGGTCATCTGTTCAACCCACGACCACAAGATGCTGGACGTCTCCGACCGCATCGTCTGGATGGAGGACGGTCAGATCAAGCAGATCCGCCGCCGCGAGGATGTCGACATCAAAGTCGACCGTCTCGCTGAGAAGGAATAGCCCGCACCTGGGCGTGTCGCCGAAACTCCGGGGCCTTTGCGGGACCGCCGCTGCCCGGCCGCTCGGCGCGCCTGTCAAGAGCAAAAGGAGCCGACGCATGAAGATAACCGCCCCATGGAACCTGACGCTTATGATTATCGGGGCCATCGTGCTGACGGCGATGGCGTCATGCGCGCCTGCCGGTAAGGCCGCCGCCGACGGACCCGCCGCAGACGTAGGCGTCGCAGCACCCCGGCCGCCGCTGGACCAGCCGGACGAGGCCGCCTTCCAACGGCGTGCGCAATTTTATATCCGTCAGACCGCCGAGCGGGACGGCGACGAGATGGTGGACTGGTTCAATCGCACGGAGTTCTTCCAGGACGGCCGAGGCGACCCGCACAAGTACGCTATGCCCGTCGTGATAGCGCGGCTTTACATGGACCCCACCGACGAAGTCGCACTACGGCTGTATCGCTTCCTGATGGAGGTGGACAAGCTCAAATCCGACCGCGGATTATACCACTTTTCGGCATTCCAGCGGACGCGGCTGTTTTTCCAGATGAAAGACGACCTGCCGGATGATGTGGTGGACAGCAATATCTACGACAGCCGGAATTACTTCCACATAATGCGCTCCGGCGGGACAGAGAACCACCAGTTCATGAGCCGCTGCAGCGGTTACGTGTGGGCAGAGTATCTGGATGAGCGATTCCCGGATGAGGGCTTCGACGAGCACAAAGAATGGCTGGCCGACTGGGTCACCGGACGGGCAGAGCAGTTCTATACGATCGGGCAGGGCGAGTACGACAGTTCCACCTATATTGCCTTCAGCGCGGCGAGCTTGTCCAACATCTACGACTTTGCACGCGACGAGACCATGCGCGACACCGCCCGGGCCACCCTGGACTGGCTCGCGGCCGCCTACGCCAGGAAGTGTTTCCACGGCATCAACATAGGCCCGGAGGCCCGCGGCTTTTCGCGCGAGCCGGTGGGTACTGTCAACGTCAAGCCGACATTCCCGGGCACAGAACCGCTGCTTTACTCCCAGACCGGCACGCACACCGACTGGACCGCCTGGCTGTGGTGGGGCAACTCCGCCCGTGGCGTCTGGATGGACCGCAAGCACGTGGAGGTCAACCGATACCCGACGCTTAACGTGGCACTTTCCGACTACCGACCGCACCGGGTCATACGCAACATCGCCACCAAGAATGTTCCCATGCCCTACGAGGCGCGCGGCTCGAAGTCCAACTACCCGGGCACAGAGGGCAACAAGGACCAGGAGATACTGTTTTTCAACGACAACTATGCGATGGGAACACTCTACTCGCCCGAGCGGGGCGTGAGGACCAGCGGGACCATCCTTCCGCAGACGTCCATGTTCAAGGCCGCTCTGCTGGACGACCGCGACGTGATGGTCTTCGGGGCGTCAAACGGCTACCACGGCGGCTTCCCGCTGGCCGGCAGAAGCCCGTTCGATCAGTACCACCAGGCGCGCGACGCGGCCATTAACATCTGCTACGTGGCCGACCATGAGGATGTGCGACGTCGCGGCGATGCGGACCGCATCAGCGAACGGAGCATCCTCGGCGCGCCTGTGGCCGCGGGTGATCCGGCTCGACGGGACGGATGGTTCTTCTGGCAGGTGGGCAAGGCGTATCTGGCCGCCAGGCCGCTGAACGGCGAAGCCGAGTTCGGCACTCTGGAAGATCAGCGGGATAACGGCTATCACTGGCTCATCTCGCCAGGCAAGCTGACCGGTTGGGTGGTGCAACTTGGCCAGCAGCCCGAGTATGAGACGCTGGAGGATTTCCAGTCGGCCGTTCTGGAAAAATGCGATCTGGACCTGTCCGAATTCGAGTCGGGCCGGACAGTATCATTTACTTCGTTGCGCGGCGACGAATTGAAGATCCGCCACACCGGCGGGCCTGGCGGCCGGCCTGACGCCTGGACCAACGGCGAACAGCTCGACTACGAGGACTGGCCGGTGTTCGACTCGCCGTATGTCAGGCAGGACCTGCATTCCGGCGCGCTGGAACTCAACGACGGTGTCGAGAAGCTCACCATCGACTTCTCCGGCAGCCGGCCGAAATACATCGAGTCACAAGTGGAATAAAAAACTGCCGCCGACCCGGCGTCGAAGGCGTCCATCGCCCCGATCCTCGGGATCGTGCGGCGCAAGCCGCTCGGTGTGATGCTCGATTTATGCCGGGGTTCTTTGTCCGGGCCAGTCGTCAAGGCAATATCCGCTCGGCGGCCGGGCCGTACGGGCATGATACAGCGGAGGCGATCGCGCGGCACTCCGGGGGTGTCCGACGAACGGACTGTCGCCGGAAAACGGGTAAAGCAGGGGGAGTTGCTGTTGAGCCATTAGCCGCGGTATGTGCAATCTTGCACACGCTCTTTACCGACATTGCAGGGGCTTTAGAATGGGCAGGGGGCGATTTTAAGGCGCGTAGCCAAGGAGATGCTGAGATGTCGCTAGGTTTCGACGGTCAGGCCGACTCTTCCGAGAGAAGGCCCGGGAGTCCGCCGGGTCTGATTGTCGCGATGGGTCTGACGGTTTTCGGTGTTGGGCTGGGTGTGGTAACACCGTCAATCCTGCGGGCCCTCTCCTTCTACATGCCGCTGCATCCGCTGTACTACCTGTCGCTGCTTGCCTCGCCGCTGTTCGTATTCTTTGGGGTCATCGGCATCCCCTCACGGTTCCGAGGCCTGCGAAAGGTCGGTGTCTGTGCGCTTATCGGGCTGGTTTTGGGTGGGGCGTGTGTTGCGCTAGGAGGGTTGATAATGCTGGTGTTCCTGTGGTTCACGCGGTTGCTGTGAATATGTTCAGACGGCAGCCAGGAGCCGGTAGCCGGGAAGGATACGGGGGATGCGGGATACGGATCATGGAGCCAAGGCCCCGGTCGCTGACGTTTCGTCCGTCGGCTCGACGCTTCAACTGATTTACGATGGAACGAGTGAATCCCCTGGCGCGGGCATCGGCCATCAGGTGCGGCTCAGGAGTCGTCTTTTTCATCCAGGTCGTATGCGACGCTGTATGCCTCGCCGTCGAATTCGGTCTGCACGCGGTAGCCGGAGTTGTGGAAAATCGCCAGCATGGCCCGGTTGCTCGGCAGGACCTTGGCGGTAAATCGTCTTACGCCGCGCTTCCTGGCGATTTCTGTGATGTAGTCGAGCAGGAAAGTGCCCATTCCCCGCTGCTGCCACTCGTCCTGGACGATGAAGGCCACCTCCGCGGCATCGGTCCGGGGGTCCAGGAAATACTGCGCGATTCCGACGATTTCTTCTTCGCCGGGCGGCCCGGGCACCACGCCCACGATGGCCAGGTCGTTCTGATAGTCGATATTCGCAAACCGCTGGACGTCCTTGTGCGGGAAGGTCATCGTCGAGGTGAAGTACCTCGAGCGGATGGAATCGCTGGAAAGCGAATACAGCATATCCGAGAGGTTCGGCTCATCTGCCGGCTTGACAGGCCGGAAGAATATCTCCGTGCCGTCACGGAGGGTTTCGTATCGCTCCAGCTCTTCGGGGTAGCGTATCTTCTCCCACGATATCTCTATCTGGTCTGCGTGTACGAACCTGCGGGCCTTGGCGGCCTGAGTAAGCTCCTTGCGAAACTTCGGGTGGGCTATATTTATCAGCGACAGTGCTCGTTCGCGGAGACTCTTTCCGTGCAGATACGCGATGCCGTATTCGGTGACCACATAGTGCACATCGCCGCGGGTGGTAACGACGCCCGCGCCCTCGGTGAGGTTGGGGACTATCCTGGAGATACTGCCGCCTCGTGCGGTCGAGGGCATGGCGATTATGGGTTTTCCCTCCCGGCTTCTGGCGCAGCCGCGGATAAAATCAACCTGCCCGCCGATACCGCTGTAAATGTGATAGCCGAGCGAGTCGGAGCATACCTGCCCGGTAAGGTCCACTTCCAGCCCGACGTTGATGCCGACCATCTTATCGTGCTGAGCAATGACGAACGGGTCGTTGACGTACTCACTGGGTCGGAACTCGAAGAACGGATTGTTGTCGAGGTAATCGTACAACCGGCGCGAACCCATGCAGAAGCTGGCCACGATTTTCCCGCGGTTGAGCGTCTTCTTGGCGCATGTAATCGCGCCGCACTCGACCAGGTCGATAATCCAGTCGCCGAACATCTCGGTGTGGATGCCCAGGTCTTTCTTGTCGCGGAGGAACTTCGCCAGCGCCTGCGGCAGTCGGCCGATGCCGCATTCGATGGTGCTGCCGTTGTCCACCAGCCGGGCGATGTTCTCGCCGATACGGTTGAGCGTCTCGTTGGTTTCCGGCACGCCGACGTCGATTATCTCTTGCTCGTGATCGACCAGAACGTCGAGGTCCCGGACGTGCAGCAGACTGTCGCCGAACGTCCGAGGCATGCGGGGGTTCACCTGGGCGATGACGTGCTTGGCGTTGGCGATGGCGCTTCGGACGATGTCCACCGACACGCCCAGCGAGCAAAGTCCGTTTGCGTCCGGTGGCGTCACCGAAATCAGTGATACATCCACCGGAATGCGTCCGGAGTTGAACTCCTCCGGGGCCTCCGACAGAAATATCGGCGTGTAATCACCAAAGCCCTGCTCCATGGCCTCGCGAACATTCTCGGCTACGAAGAAGCTGTTCATCTTGAATGTGTCGCGGTACTGCTCGGCGGCGTAGGGCGCCGTGCCCATCGTCAGCAACTGCACGATGCGAACATCACGGACATGCCTGCCGTGGCGGACCAGCGCATCGGTCAGGTGCTGCGGCTGTCCGCAGCCGGTGCTTATGAAAACCGTATCGCCTGCGCGGACGAGCTTCATCGCTTCGGCGGCGGTCTTTATTCTCTCGCCGTAAGCGGCTTTCCAGTCAAAATCAGGCATTTTGCGCGCTTCTCCGCTACTTCTTCTCACTTACGCTCATCCGGGCATCAACCGCGACCGATGTTGTCCCCGGAGGTCCGACAACGTAGGGGTTGATGTCCATCTCTTCTATCTGCGGGAACTCTGTAACGAGCTGTGAAACGCGGCGAAGGCCCTCGGCCACCGCGTCTATATCGACGCCTTCCTCGCCACGAACTCCCTGGAGCAACTGGTAGGTTCGCGTCCGGGCAAGCATCTCGCGGGCCTCCTCCGGGGTCAGCGGCGCCAGGTGGAACGAAACGTCCCGCAGCACCTCCACCATGGTCCCGCCCATTCCGAACATCAGCAAGGGCCCGAAGTTCGGGTCGCGGTGCATCCCGAGAATGACCTCCTTGCCGGCGGAAACCTGTTCCTGAAGCAGCACACCGAGCACGTCGGCCTCCGGGGCCTGTTTGGGAACGCGGTACATCATCAAATCGAACGCGTCGTGTACCTCCCGGGCGTTCCGCAGACCGATACGAACGCCTCCGACGTCGGTCTTGTGGACGATATCCGGCGACCATATCTTCATCACCACCGGGTAACCGAGCTGGTCGGCGACATTGGCCGCCTGATCGGCCGTGGTGGCTATGGCGCCTTTGGGCGTGACGAACCCGTACGCCTCCAGAACCGCCTTCGCCTCGGCCTCGCCGACCTCGCGGATATTCTCACGGATGTGGCGAGTAATAATCTTCTCCACCTTATGGCGGTTTACGGGGAACAATCTGACGACCCTCTTTGGGCGTGACCGCCAGCGGACGTAGTCGTGCATGACCTTGATGGTCCGCACGGCGCTTTCGGGCGAGTCATAGGGCGGCACGCCGCCGTCGCGGAGGATGCCCGCCGCCTCGGCGACCTTCTCGCCTCCCAGGAAACACGCAAGCACCGGTTTGTCCTCGTGCCGCCGGGACGCCGCCACGGCCGCACGCGCCGAGCCGGAGCAGTCGGTCATCGCCTGCGGCGTCAGCAGAACCACCACCACATCCACATTCTCGTCGGACAGCACCGCGTCCATGGCGAACTCGTACCGGTCCGCCAAGGCGTCGCCCAGGATGTCCACGGGATTGTTGACGTTGGCGGCGGCCGGCAGATTCTCGCTCAGCTTCGTGAGGGTCTCGTCGGAAAACTTCGCGAATCTCAGCTCCTGACGTTCGACGGCGTCGGTGGCCATAATGCCCGCCCCGCCGGCGTTCGTCACAATCGCCACCCTTGTGCCCCGCGGCAGGGACTGATACGCAAACGCCTGGGCGTAGTCAAACTGTGTCTTGATGGAATCGCACCGGACGATGCCCGCCCGCTGAAAGACCACCTCATAAGCGGTCTCGCTGCCGGCCATGCTCCCGGTGTGGCTGGATGCGGCCCTGGCTCCGGCCGTGGTCCCGCCGGCCTTGAGCAGCAAAATGGGTTTCCTGTGCGATATCTCCTCGGCCAGGCGGAGAAAGCTCTTGCCGTCGGTTACGCTTTCGAGGTATCCGGCGATGACGGAGGTGTCTTCGTGATTGTACAGTGCTTCAAGGACATCCAGTTCGTCCAAATCGGCCTTGTTGCCGATGCTCACCAGCATGCTGAAGCCGATGCCGGAGGCCTTCGCGGAGTCCAGAATCGCCGTCAGAAGCGCGCCGGACTGCGAGACGTACCCTATGCCTCCGGCTTCGGGCAGGTCTCCGCCGAAGCTGGCGTTGAGTTTTTTGCCGGGAACAAGCACCCCCAGGCAGTTAGGGCCGATAATCCTCACGCCGGCGCGGCGGGCTGTCTGGGACAGCTCCTCTTCCAGACGCCGACCTTCGTCCCCGGTCTCTTTGAATCCTGCGGTGATGACGATAGCGCTTTTGCAGCCGACCTGTCCACATTCCCGTATCACGGCCGAAACCGCCTTGGCGGGCACGGAAACCACCGCCAGATCAGGCGGCGTCTCTATGCTCTTGAGATCGGGGTAGCAGCGCAGTCCCTCAACCTCGTCGGCCTTGGGATTGACCGGATACACGGCGCCGCCGAACCCCCCGCGGACGAGGTTGGCGACAATCTCGTGACCGACCTTGCCCTTCTGACGGGACGCCCCGACGACGGCCACCGTTCGGGGGTCGAAGAAGCCCTCTAAGCTCATGCTACTTCAGGTCCTTTCCACATTGAGAAGCAGGGGGGTGACAAACTTTACCATAAGGAACCGGCGTTTCGCAAGCATCAGGCGCCGGCAAAACAGCCATGCCCACCAGCGCATATGTTTGCGATTCGCGCGGTTGCGCGGCCCCAGATATCAAGGTGGTTCATGGCCGCGGCCTTGCCCCGAACCAGGACCTCGTGCCCCTGGGGGTCGCAACGGGCCACGTCGCCCACCTCGATCCGGTCCGCATCGCCGTGCTCGCGGATAAACGCCGCAATCATGCGCCACCTCCACCGGGCCGCCTTTGGAAGCGGCCCGACATATTGTTGGCGCACCTGCCGGGAATTCCAAGGGTTCGCCAAATCGGACCGATTGCTCTTGCAAGCTGTGTGTCTCGGACGTATAACACCCTCCCGACAGGACACCTCGAGGAGATGGGCACAGAAGGAAGACATGCCATGAAGGTGATCGCACAAACGGCGGCATTGCAGGAGGCGATGAACCTGACAGGGAGCATCGTCGCCACGCGGACACCCAAGCCGGTGCTCCAGTGCGTCAAGCTGGTGGCGTCCGGCGACACGCTGACGCTGCTGGCGACCGACCTGGAGGTCGGGTGCCGGTATCAACTGACGGCCGTGCAGGTCGAGCAGGAAGGCGAGGCGCTCATGCCGGCCGACCGACTCTCGGGGATCGTCCGAGAATCCGGCGATGAGGAATCGCTTACCATAGAGACCGAGAAGGACGCCTCGCACGTCCACGGAAGTGCCAGCCACTTCAAGGTCTATGGATACGACCCCGCGGAGTATCCCGAGGTGGCGGATTTCGGCGAAGAGTCGGACCTGCGGATATCCGCCGATATGCTTGGCGGCATGATAACCCGCACGCTGTTCGCCACCGCCCGTGCCCACAGCCATTACGCCATCAGCGGCGTGCTGTGGGAGGCCTCCGGCAAGAAATTGCAACTCGTCGCCACCGATGGTCACCGACTGGCCCTGGTCAAGGGCACACTCGCCAAAGCCGCTCCAAGGGATATCAGCGCTATAGTCCCGGCTAAGCTGATGAGCATGGTCCAGCGGGTGATCGGCGACGGCGAGGAGGTGCTGGATGTCCGCATCAGCGAGAACCAGATACTTGTCCGCACGGCCAGGGCGGTGCTGGTAAGTTCGCTGGTTCAGGGCAATTTCCCAAAGTACGCCGACGTTATCCCCCGAGATGCCAAGCGCAAGGCGACTATCGACACCGAGCAGCTTGCCCATCGCATCCGCCAGGCCGCTCTGCTGACCAACGAGGAGTCCCGCGGCGTGAGGTTCAGCTTCACAAAGGGGCAACTGACGCTGTCCAGCAGGGCCCCCGAAACCGGCGAGGCGGAGGTCAACTGCCCCGTGGAGCTGGAGGGAGAACCAATAGACATCGGTTTCAACCCGATGTTCCTGGCCGACATGCTCAAAGTGGTTGAGACCGACGAGGTCGTTCTGGAGATGAACGATCCCGGTAAGCCGGCCCTTCTGACCAGCGGAAAGGACTTCCAGTACGTCATCATGCCCGTGGATCTGGGCCAGCAGGGCGGCTCGACTCCTTCGGCCTGATTGCGGCCCGCCAGAACGGAGCGGGAAGCATTTGGCGCTCTGGCAGCCGAGCCGATTGCCGCTCATCCTGCTGCCGGGAAAAGCCCCGGCGCATTGGCTGCTGACGCGGGATTACGCCGTAGATGTGGGATCTGCTTCGGCCCGGTGGTTTGCGGCCCCGCCGATTAAGTGCCTTCGGCCGAGTAAACAGCCGTGTGCCGGCAAGAGGGTTGACATTTCCAATCCGCGTCGTACATTCTAATCGATGGGGACGATGCATCCGAAGTTGCGGCCGTGGCGGAATTGGCAGACGCGCAGGCTTCAGGTGCCTGTGCCCGCAAGGGCGTGGAGGTTCGACTCCTCTCGGCCGCAGTTGGGAGAGCCGGGCCGGACGGGTAACGCAATATGCGACCCGCCCGGCCGTTTTTCTGCGCTGCGGGCATGTATCAGTCGCCTGGTCGGCCGGGCCTGCCGGCTTCGATGGCAAATAGAGCTGGCAGCGAAACGGGCAACGGTACAGCGTCCACTCGCTCCAGACCCGCACGGTCAACAACAGGGTGGTCGATGTGAGCGGCTATGGTGTCAACTTCGATGGCGTTGCCTTTCTGATTGCGGTGATGGTCGTTCATCGCGGCTATTACCGCGGGCCTGAACAGCCGTCCGGCGCCGCCGACGGCGGCTCTCCGCCTCCCGTCCAGTGGCCGGGGCGCCCGCACCGCCGCCCGACGGGGGTTGCTGAGCCGTTAACCGCCGCCGCGGACCGGACGGCTCGCACCTGCCAAAAACGGTACTCGACCGGTGGATAGCGGACAAAACGGCACTTGCGCGCCTATCATATGGGTAGCGCAACTCATTCTCTATGGGACGCTTGGAGTTGTGCGGCACGTAGTTTGCTTACAGAGACTTGCGGTTAAAGCCAGAAAGGAGCGTGGCCTATGACTCGGATTCGAGGTGAGAACTGGTGGGACCCCTTCGGCGGCTTCCGGCAACTGCAGCGTGAGCTGGAGCGGTGGATGGGTCTTGGGCGCGATCTGCTGGGCGAGGCCCGGCGTGCCGGCGGCATGGGCTATCCGCCGGTGAACGTGTATGACGGCACCGAGGATGTGGTTGTCCAATGCGAGGTTCCCGGCGTGGCCCGCGACGACCTGGACGTATCGCTGACCGGCGACACACTGACGCTTCGCGGCGTCCGCCGGCCCCCGGTCGAGGCCGGGAGCGAGCCGGAGCAGGGCGAGTCGGAGCAGCAGCGGCCGCGATATGAGGTCCGCGAGCGTGGTATGGGTGAGTTCTGCCGTACCATCGTCCTGCCGGATCGTGTGGATGGAGAGCGCGTCGAGGCCGACCTTGACGCCGGCGTGCTGACTATCCGTCTGCCGAAGGCGGAGTCGTCCAGGCCGCACAAGGTCCCCGTGAACTGAGCCGACCTGAAAGGAGCGAAACCATGGCGGAGAAGAAAATAAATGTCGAACGCAAACCCGCGGCCGAGGTCGATCCCGAGAGCCAGACCGTAGCGCCGCTTGTGGATGTGTGGGAGGCCCCGGACGGTGCGGTTATGCTGGCCGCCGACATGCCGGGCGCGAAGCCCGAGAGCGTGGATGTCAGCGTTGAACGGGGCGTGCTGGCGATCCAGGCCGACGGCGAAATAGAGCCGCCCGGCGATGACTACTCGGCCGTCTATGGCGAGTTCGCCGGCGGAAGGTACTACCGGGCGTTCGCCCTTAGTGATGAGGTTGACCGAGCGGCGATTGAGGCGACTCTGTCCGACGGCGTGCTCACGGTCCGGATGCCGCGAGCGAAGGCGGCCGAAACCCGCAAGATAGAAATCAAGAGCGGGTGATATTCCCCGCGGCGCGTACGATGCGGAAGAAACCGGCGAGTCGGGCAGTGGCTATGCTGTTTGTCGGGATTGACCGCTAGCGCATCGGTCGGCGAAGTTGACTTTCGTGCGCCGACGGTGCTAGGATTCTCCGCCGTGCGAGATCATATCGACTCGCCGCGATAAGGAGCCGTGTATGTCCGAAGTTGTGGAACTGACCAACGAGAATTTCGACGAACTGGTTATCGACTCCGGCAAACCCGCGCTGGTGGACTTCTGGGCCGAATGGTGCATGCCCTGCAAGATGCTGGCCCCGACCATAAAGGAGCTTGCCGGCGAATACGGCGACAAGGTCGTCATCGGCAGCGTTGATACCGATAACGCTCGCGAGGTCGCCATGCGATACGGCATCAGCGCTATCCCCACGCTGATACTCTTCAAGGACGGCGAGGTGGCCAAGAAGCTTGTCGGTGTCCAGCAGAAGAACGCGCTGAAGGACGCCATCGACGAGCTTCTGGACTGACCCGGGCCAGTGCGATGCGCAGCATGACCCGTGATGAAATCCGTCGCATCGATCGGTATGCCATCGAGACATTGGGCGTCCCGGGCGTTGTACTGATGGAAAACGCCGGGCGAAACTCCGCTGACATCGCCTGCGAGATGCTTGGCGGCGCATCCGGCGGGGCGGTCGCGGTGGTCGCCGGGGCGGGCAACAACGCCGGCGACGGGTTCGTAATCGCCCGGCACCTGGCGGCCCGTGGGGCGCGGGTTGTGACGTTTCTGGCCTCGCCGCGTGAGAAAATCACCGGCGATGCGGAAGTCAATCTCCGGATTATCGGAAATCTCCGTCATGATGTGCGCGATCTGGGCGAAACTACCCTGGCGCGGCTTTCCGAGCAACTGGCGGGTTTTGATGTGGTTGTGGATGCCGTCGGCGGCACGGGCATCCGCGGGGAGTTGCGCGGGTCATTGGGCGTGGCCGTCGAGCAGATAAACGCCGCGGACCGGCCGGTGCTGGCTATAGACATTCCCACGGGGCTGGACTGCGACACGGGCGCGGCCGACGGGCCGGCTGTCAGGGCAACGCGGACCGTTACATTCGTCGCCCGCAAGGCCGGCTTCGACGCACCCTCGGCGGAGCAATACACCGGTCAGGTAAGCGTGGCCGATATCGGCATACCGGCGGAATATGTCGCCCGGCTCGCGGGCATCGTCGATGTCGGATGATGCCGTGGCCGCGGTCGGTTTGACGCCGCGGGGGAAAAACGCTTCTCAACGGCCGCATCCGCGCATATAATCCACGGCTCGATTTTTGGCTTTACCCTACTTTGGCTAACAGGAAAAGGGAGAAACAATGCCACTGGTACCGATGCGAGTATTACTGGACCATGCCGCCGAGAATGATTACGGACTGGCGGCGTTCAACGTCAACAACATGGAGCAGATTCAGGCGATCATGATGGCCGCCGAGGAGACCGAGTCGCCGGTCATCGTCCAGGCCTCTCGTGGTGCGCGGAAGTACACCAACGACGCCTATCTGAGGCACCTGATGCTGGCGGCGGTGGAGCTGTATCCGGACATTCCAATCGCCATGCACCAGGACCACGGAAACTCGCCGGAGACCTGCTTCAGCGCGATAGAGCAGGGCTTCACCAGCGTGATGATGGACGGCTCGCTGGATGCCGACGGCAAGACGCCGGCCAGCTACGAGTACAACGTCAAGGTTACCAAACAGGTCGTGGATGAGGCCCACTCCCGGGGCGTAACGGTCGAAGGTGAGCTTGGCACGCTCGGCGGCATCGAGGACGGCCACGGCGCCGGGCTTAGCGAGGAAGAGGCCCGCGAACACCTGACCGACCCCCAGCAGGCCGAGCAGTTCTGTGCCGATACCAATGTGGACGCCCTGGCGGTCGCTATCGGGACCAGTCACGGGGCGTACAAGTTCAAGCAAAAGCCCACCGGCGATGTGCTGGTGATGAGCGTCATCGAGGAGATCCACAAGCGCCTGCCCAACACCCACCTGGTTATGCACGGTTCGTCGTCGGTCCCGCAGGAGCTTCAGGATATCATCAACGCCCACGGCGGCGAGATTCCGCAGACCTACGGCGTGCCGGTCGAGGAGATCAAGCGCGGCATCGAGCATGGCGTGCGGAAGGTCAACATCGACACGGACAATCGTCTGGCGATGACGGCCGCTATCCGAAAGGTCTTCGCCGAGGACCCCGGCCAGTATGACCCGCGGAAGTACCTCGGACCGGCCCGTGAGGGCATGAAGAAGGTCTGCCTGGACAGGATGACTTACTTCGGCCAGGCCGGCAACGCTCCGAAAGTGCCGGTCAAGACCTGCAAAGAGATGATCGATTTTTACAAGTAGCGGTAGTCAGTAGCCGGTAACCAGGAGCCGGTGGCACGAACCGGGTGTCCGGCAGCCAGGAATCGGGTAGGCAGGGGCGATTGCTCGCCCCGGCCTCCCACACCACCGTACGTACGGTTCCGTATACGGCGGTTCAGCAGGTGCTCTCAAGTCGTCGATGCTCGGCAAGCAGGCTTACAAG
>PUND01000003.1 GCA_003551645.1 Phycisphaerae bacterium
ACCTCCCAGTGCCTGAACGCGCGCCAGACGCCTTGCCAGGTCCGCCAGGCGCTGCCGGTCGCCGTCGCACAATCTTGACGGCCGGGCAATCCGGCGCCGCAGTTCGGCGAGTTCCGCCGGCCGGCCTCCTTGCCGGTCTCGGCTCCCGCTCGGGGCTGCCTGGGAGGTAAGCATGTCAGAATCCTTTCCTGCCGGGTGTTCTGTTGCCGGACTCCCGCGCCACCCGGGCGCCGCGCCGGAGTCCGCTAAGTTTGTGCTATGTATCTTCGCCGTCACCGCCGGACTGCTCGCCCGCCTCATAAAGCATCTCGCCGTAGCTGGGCAGCGCCTCTTCCACGTGACGGTCCCAGTCGTCGCTGGGCCAAAGCTCGATGTGGTCGTCCACGCCTACCAGCGTCACCTCGTTGCCTATCTTCGCCCGCTGCATCGATTTCTCCGGCAGGACCACCCGCCCCTGGGCGTCGGGCTTCAACACCCTGGCCATGGCGAAGAACAGGTCTATCTTGCGGCTCTGCCGGTCCGGAAACGGCGAGCGACGCAGGTTTTTCAGCAGGCGACGGTAGTATTTTTCCGGGTACAGCCAGAGATGCTTGTCAGGACCGAGCACCAGTATGAAGCTCTGACCGTCCTCCTCGGGATCCACTTGTTCGCGCAACGCGGCGTTTATCGCCAAGCGGTGCTTGGCGTCGATCCGCGTTTCGAATTCCCCGAAAAAGACTGCCATAGACGGGTCCTTTTCACCTCTGTCCACTACTGCTAGGGAGACTACACCGCTAATAGGGATACGGCAAGTCAAAAATTCCAAAACAGGTAAAGTTTTTTTCGGTCCTTAATGCGCCGACCGACGAAAGGGCAATATATTGGCCTGGGCGCGTGCGGCGCCCCCGCCGATTGGGCGGATGGTAAGCCAAAAAAATTGCGTTTTTTGACGCTCCGGTGCGCAACAACCCCCGGAATTCGCGGCGGACACATGTTTGATGAGTTCGGAGAGGTTATTCCCGGACCATCTCGCCGGCAACCTCGGCGTAAAGCCGTTCGTGGGCGGCGACATTGGCGTCGATGCTGAATGCCCGGCGGGCTTGTTGTGCTGCTGCCGAGCCGAGCCGGCGTCGCAGCTCGGCGTCGCCGAGCAGTTCCTCCACGGCGTCGGCCAGGGCCACCGCGCTGCCCTGTTCCACCAGCAGCCCGGTTCGGCGGTGGGTTATAAGCTCCCTCAGCGGCGGCAGGTCGCTGGCGATGACGGGCAGCCCGGCGGCCATCGCCTCCGCTGCGGCCAGTCCAAAGCCCTCCCACCGGCTTGGCATCACGAAGATATCCGCCGCGGCCAGCACCGAGCGGACATCGCTTACGAAGCCGACCCATCGCGTGCTCCGCCCGCCTTCGCCGTGGGCGATGAAGTTCTCCACGATGAACCGCTTCGGCCCGTCGCCCGCTATGACGACACTTGCCGGATTGCCCCTGGCGCCGAGATGGCTGATTGTCGCCAGCAGGGTGTATATGCCCTTTTGCGGGTCGAGCCGGCCGACGAAAGCCAGCAGGACCTCGCTTTCGGGTATCGCCCACTGGCGGCGGAAACGCCGCCTTAGTTCGGCGTCGGGGGCGTAAGCGTCGGCGTCGATGCCGTTGGGTATCACGGTGTAGTGATCGAGCGGCAGGCCGCTACGGCGGGCATGGAACCGTCGCACCGATTCGGATACGCAGACAATGCGGTCGCACCGGTCGGCGGCCAGGCGGGCGTAGGCGAACTGCCAGGGACGGAAGCGACGCTCGATGACATGGACGGTATGCACAAGTCGCGGCACGCCCGCCCAGCGTGCGGCCGGTCGGCCGACCAGGTCCGCATGGAAAAGGTGCGTGTGCAGCAGGTCGATTCGCTCGTCGCCCAGCAGCCGGATGAGCCGGCGCAGTGCGGGCAGGTCCCACCGGCCGCGAATGTCCAGGGAGGTAACCTTGACGCCGGCTCCGCGCAGCCAGTCCTCGACCGCGCCGCCGCGTAGCGAGACGACCTGAACCTCGAACAGCGAGGGGTCGATACGCCGGGCGAGTTCAAACACGCACCGCTCGGCGCCGGCCGGACCAAGCTCGGTAATCAGTTCGCAGATGCGCAGCTTTCGCATTACGGAAAGTCCTCGGGATGGACGCATCATATACCGGCGGCGTCGCCGGACAAGTAAACGTTCCGGGACGCCGCACTCATCCGGTGATATCATTTGATATCATTCGGTGGTTCGCGGTGTTTGGCACAAGGGATTCGCTATGACAGAGCAGGGCATGACGGCGGCCGAGCTTGCCGGGCTTATCGACCACGCGGTGCTGCGTCCGGATACGACCCGCCAGGAGCTGGCCGAGGCGTGCGAACGGGCGAGCATCTGGAAGCCGGCGAGCGTGTGCGTTCGTCCGTGCGATGTTTCCACGGCGGCGGAGCTTCTCAGCGGCTCCGGCGTGTCCGTCGGTACGGTGGTGGCGTTTCCGCACGGGTCGTCGTCAACCGAAAACAAGGCCGACGAGGCCCGCCGAGCCGTCGCCGACGGTGCCCTGGAGCTGGATATGGTGGTGAACATCGGCCTGCTCCGCGATGAACGGTCGGACGCGGCCGGGGAAGACATCGCGGCGGTGGTCTCGGCCGCACAGGGCCGGGTAGTCAAGGTAATCCTGGAATGCTGCTGTCTGAGCCATGCTCAGAAGGTCGCCGGCTGCCGGGCGGCAAAGGCGGCCGCGGCGGATTTCGTCAAGACCTCCACCGGCTGCGGCTCCGGCGGCGCGACGGCCGACGACGTGCGCCTGCTCAGGGAATGCGTGGGCGAGTCGATGGGCGTCAAGGCCGCCGGTGGCATCAGGACGCTTGATGACTGCCTTACCATGCTCGATGCCGGCGCAAGCCGACTCGGCACCAGCCGGACGTTCGAAATCCTCGCGACAATCGAGCCGGGAGAACACGGATGACATCGCCCATGGTGCGAGCAACAAGCTGCGCTAAGCTGCTCGCCCTACGCGCTAAGTTGCCCGCCCGGCTGTCATAGCTTCTCTTCTTACTTCAGCCCCATCTCTCGCAGGTTGCGGTAGCTGATTTCCAGCGACTCGAAGGGGTCGCGTTCGTAGCAGTTGTCCTGTTCGACCAGGGCGTACTCCACGCCGGCTTCGACGCATGCGTCGATGATTTCGGACCAGTTGAGGTTGCCCTCGCCGATCTCGGCCATCCGCAGCTCGCGGTCGGGCGTAATCGACATGTCCTTGAAGTGGACCAGCGGCTGCCGGCCCGCGCACATGCGTATCCAGGCGGCCGGGCCGCCGCCGCCGGCCTGTATCCAGTAGGTGTCGATTTCCGCCTTGAGCATGTCCGGGTGGGCCTGCTCGTAGAGTTCGGCCAGCCAGGTCTTCTCGCCGATGCGGGCCAGCTCGT
This sequence comes from Phycisphaerae bacterium, assembly GCA_003551645.1. GTDB lineage: Bacteria > Planctomycetota > Phycisphaerae > SM23-33 > SM23-33 > PUND01. The sequence goes on from PUND01000003.1 coordinate 3,401, forward strand.
GATTGTGGTTGTGGTATGAGAAGTCCATGCCCTCTTCGGCCAGCCGTTTGGCGACGGGGGCAAGCTCCTCGAGGAAGCGTTTCAGCCCGTCGGCTGTGTGGTACTCGCCGGGCAGACCGCCTACAGCCGGATGGGGGCATTTCAGCAGCTTGTGTTCGGCTATCACCTCATCCAGCTCGTTGAGGAATCGCGGCCACTTGGTGTGTGTGGCGGCCACGTCGAGGCCGAGGTCCTCGGTCATCTTCGCGACGTCGTTCCAGTCCACATCGCCGAAGCCGGAAATCTGAATGCTCCGGTAGCCGATGTCGGCGACCTTCTTCAGCGTATCGGCGACGCCCTCCATGTCTTTGCAGAACTGCCGACAAGTGTAGAGCTGTGCGCCCACTATGGGCATCGTCATCTTTAACTTCCTTTCTCTGGGGACCGTTAGTGTTTCTCGATGAATCGCATTTCGTGTATTCTCGCGCTGAGCCAGTATCCGAGGTAGGCCCCGCCGGCACCGGCGGTCAGCCAGTCTATCGGCAGCGCGCGTGCACGCAAGGGAACGGCGCTCCACGCAAGCGGGCCGTCACCCAGCGACAGGCCGGCCGCGATGGCATAGAGGAACGCAGCCACCACGAACGGCAGAATCCAGACCAGCATCCCGTGTTTCGACGGCAGCACCTGATGGGCCAGCAGGGCCGCCAGCGTAAAGCTGGCAAGTATGGCGAAGAGTATCTGCCCCCTCTCGGCCGACTGCATCAGCACCCACAGCAGCGCCAGAGATGTCACCAGCGCAAGGGCCATGCAGGCGGCTGCGCGAGCGGGCGTGCCGGCGCCGCTTTCGGGGCGCCTGGGCCGGCCGTCCTCGGTGTCCACAACCGGCAGCCCCGATGCCCGCGGAAGCAGGCCCAGCAGCATGCCGGTCTCCCGAAGCCAGCGGCGGACCAGTGGCAGCGACCTGTCGTGCGAGGCCGGCTCGCCGCCGAGGTGTTCAAGGGGGTCTCGCCAGAGCCAGTTCGGCCGGGCCGTCGCCAGCAGCGACCTTATCATCGCCACCACGGCCACCGCGGCTACGAGAACGGCCGCCATCAGGACGGTCTCGACCATCATCAGCACGTACATCCCCCCGATGTCGCCGGTCTGTCGCCACAGCAGCGAGCGTATCTGGGGAGAGCGTATGCTCAGGGCGCCGCAGGCCAGCAGGGTTGCGACCAGTGTGCCTTCCGGCCGGGAGCGGACGGTAACCGGCGCGGTAGCCGCCGCCACCAGCCAGACGATAAGCGCGAAGGCGACCGCGCCGAAAACCTCGCTGTTTGCCAGGAACGCGACCGGACCGTGGACATCCCACGGCCGGACCGCCGGCCAGGCGGCCAGGTACACCGCCACGCCCGCCAACACCGTGGCGAGCTGAATCTGAATCTTTTCCAGCAGATGGAGTGTTCGCTGGTTCACGTCCGGCCTCCGGTTCCGTCGGCGGTAACGCCGCGTTCCGCCGCCTTGCCAGGCATCGCGGATATTACCGCCGCGGACGCCCAAAGGCAACGGTAAGCCAACCGGGCGGCAGGCGGGCGAGCGTTTAGGGTTGACAAGAACCCTCTTTGTCAACAGAATTTCACCATTGAGCAAGAGTGGCGTACTCGAGCAGTCCAAACGGCCGAGTGGCACCAACGGGCCTTTTCGCCCGGTCGCACATACCGAGCCGTCGAACCCGATTGAGCAGCAGAAAGGAGCATTTGCAAGATGGCCGACGAACAACAGCGCGCGATTAACTCACTTATGAAGGAAAAGCGCACCTTCCCGCCGCCGGCGGAGGCCTCCGAGCGGGCGCACATCAAGTCCTTCGAGCAGTACCAGGAGATGTACGACCGGTCGGTGAACGACCCGGACGGCTTCTGGCTTGAGCAGGCCGAGACGCTGAGCTGGTTCAAGAAGCCCACCAAAGCTCGGGAGTACACCTGGGACACCGACGGCAGGATCATTGAGCACACATGGTTCGAGGACGGGCAGCTTAATCTGACCTACAACTGCCTGGACAGGTACCTTGAAGGCCCGACCGCGGATAAGGACGCCATCGTCTGGCAGGGCGAGCCGGAAGAGGATGTCCGGAAGTACACCTATAAGCAGCTCCACCAGGAGGTCTGCAAGTTCGCCAACATCCTGAAGGGCCTGGGTGTCCAGAAGGGCGACCGGGTGTGCATTTATCTGCCGATGATCCCCGAGCTGCCTATCGTGATGCTGGCGTGCGCGAGAATCGGCGCGATCCACTCGATCGTATTCGGCGGTTTCAGCGCCGACGCCCTCCGCGACCGCATCAACGATTCCGACTGCCGCCTGCTGATTACCTCCAACGTATCGCTACGGGCGGGCAAGCAGATCCCGCTGAAGAAGATAGCGGACGAGGCGCTTTCCGACGCACCGAGCATCGAGAAGGTCGTTCTCGTCAAGAGGACCGACGACGAGTGCAACGTCGTCGATGGTCGCGACCTGTGGTATCACGACCTGATGGCCGAGGCCTCCGACGAGTGCGAACCGGAGGTGATGAACGCCGAGGACAAGCTGTTCATCCTTTACACCTCCGGCTCGACGGGCAAGCCCAAGGGCGTCGTCCACACCACCGCGGGCTATCTGCTGCACGCGTCGCTGACGCACAAGTACATCTTCGATATCCACGAAGACGACATCTACTGGTGCACCGCCGACATCGGCTGGGTCACCGGGCACAGCTACATCGTCTATGGTCCGCTGGCCAACGGCGCGACGTCGCTGATGTTCGAGGGCGTCCCGACGTATCCCGAGCCGGACAGGTTCTGGCAGGTGGTCGAGAAGTTCAAGGTCACGGCGTTTTACACCGCCCCGACGGCCATCAGGGCGCTTATACGCCAGGGCAATGAGTGGCCCGAGAAGCGAGATCTAAGCTCGCTGCGGGTGCTCGGCACGGTCGGCGAGCCGATCAACCCCGAGGCGTGGATGTGGTATCACCAGATCATCGGCAAGGGCAAGTGCCCCATCGTCGATACCTGGTGGCAGACCGAGACCGGCGGCATCCTCATCTCGCCGCTGCCCGGCGCCCACACGCTGAAGCCCGGCAGCGCATCGAGGCCGTTCTTCGGCGTCGAGCCGATAATTCTCCGAGAGGACGGAACCGAGTGCGAACTCGGCGAGGGCGGCAAGCTCTGCATCAAGAAGCCCTGGCCGGGTATCATGCGGACCATGTGGGGCGACCACGACAGGTTCATCGACACCTACTGGACGATGTACAAGGACCTGTACTTCACCGGCGACGGCTGCCGGATCGACGAAGACGGCGACTACT
>PUND01000133.1 GCA_003551645.1 Phycisphaerae bacterium
AATTATGTGCACTCTGACTCAGCTTATCGGATGCTGTATACGAAGGTTGTGAGTTTCACCCAAACTTTAAATAGTGAGGCTAGTAAAGCAGTAGGTTATGTTAGGGAGGCTTTTAGTGACCTTGCTGAATTAACCTCTATGGTTTTGAGGGTTGCAGGGTATAAACGTGTAGTGGAGTCTTACAGCGAAATCTTTGACTCTTTTGCTAATGGCTACCGAAGTTTATATGCCAAAGTGATGAGTTTCACAAAAACGTTAAGCAGTGAAGCTGATAGAATAGTTGAATATATTAGGGGAGCAGCTTCAAAGTTAGACAAGTTTTTATCTGCAGCTGAGAAGTTTGGTAGTTTTCATCGGGCAGTTAAATCTTACAGTGAAAAACTGAGGAGTTCGGCTGCGGGGTATTTAACCCTTGTAGTTTTAGCTAAAAGCTTTGTGAAAATATTTAGCAGCCAAACCTTCAGAACAGCAGAGTTTGTCAAAGCAGCTACTTCACACTTGAACTTTTTTAAATCTACCCTTAAAAAGTTTGGTGGTTGGAGTAGGAAAGTAAAATCTGCAGTTGCTTCGTTTAGCTCTGTTGCCAAAAGTCTCGTGAGTTACAGTCGTGTAGCTAAATCGTTTAATCAAGCCTTTATAAGTGCAACTGAAGTTTTCAAAACTGTTAAGGTTGTAGTAACCAGCATGTTTGAAGCCTTCACAAGTGAATCAAGTAGGGTTGCAGAGTGCTTCAGAGTTGCCTCAACTAAATTCGGGAAATTTATTTCTAAAGCAGTCACTGACGTTTTACCGGTCGCAATAAAGCTAAAAGTTAAATCGTTACGCAGAACGGTTGAATCAAAAACTTTGTATAAAAAACTTAAAGCGGAAACTTTGCGTCGATTAAAACTTGAGGGAGAATCAAAGTAATGGTTGACATCAGAGTAAGAATCAGAGACACAAAAATGCAGGATTACCTGTACACTGCGCCAATTCGTAACCGCAAAATGTTTGAGCATTGGCAGAGGGAAGGCAGCGAGGAGACTCGTCGAGTAATGCGTTCTTTAGCGCCTTTAGGCAAAACCTTTCAGCTTCGAGAATCCATAATTTCAAAGTTTACCCCTAAAGGATTCACAACTTACCCTGACGTTTACTATGCAAAATACGTTGAGGAAGGAACCAAACCCCACACAATTTTACCGAGGCACACGCAGGCTTTAAGGTGGTTTGGCCCTTGGGGCGCCCCAATATTCGCCAAAAGGGTTGAGCACCCCGGAACTAAACCAACTCACTTTATAAAAAGAACAAGGGAGCAGTGCAGGAAGCTCCTTAAAACTTTATGGCAAATTTTATGGAGAGAATATAATTGATTTTTTGGAGAGAATATAATTGATAAACCCAAAAACTTTAGCGAAATATTTGTTGAGTCAGCTCCGCAACGAACCGTCGCTTCAAGAATTCAAAAGATGGTTCTTAGGGGAACCTCCAGAAACGAAGTATCCGAGTAGCCCGTGGGGATGGGTTGAATGGACAAGCAAACGCCAAACCCCCGGAACAGTAATTAACGTTATGGATGCTGAAGATAACTTCAACATTGTGCTGGTTGTTAAGCATCCTGACCATGAGAAAGGCGAAAATAAAATGATGAGTCACGTAATAGATATAGAGAAAAGTTTAGCTGAAGACAGAACTTTAGGGGGCCAAGTAAGAACAAGTTGGGTGTCGGATATGGAGAAGTGGCGGCCCTCACCTGACAGAGCAATCATTGCGGCCCAAATAACTTTAAAAACAAAGAGGAGAAAAACAGATTAGGTTGGAGGTGAAAATATGGGAAGATATTTAGGATTAAAGAAAGAAGGAACTTACGGGGACGCTGAAGCAGGTGCTTCAACAAGATATGAAGACACAATCGGCAGTATAACTCCAAACCCCAACTGGATTGTTCCTGAGCCGGTGAGTCAACGTGGATTCCAGAAGCGCGCTTTAGGTTTGTACCGAAGCAGAGGCACCATCGGAGACTTCGACGTTACACCTAACGGGATAATTGGGGATTTGCTTCTTGGAGTTTTAGGCGGAATTGACACTGCTACTCCTTCATCTGGCGTTAAAACTCACACTTTTAAACCTGCGAAACTAATCCCGAGTTTTACAGCACGAATGGGGGTTGAGTTGATGGAGAGAGTGATTCCCGGGTTACTTGTGGATGCTTTAACTTTAAGGTTCGAAGCTGGCGAAGCAGTGAAGTGCAGTGCAGACGTTGTTTCTGGTTTTCCTGAAACAAAAAACGACATAAACGAGTCCTTCACAATTGATACTTTGCAGCCTATCACTCAGAAAGATGAAGTAGTCAATGTTACTTGGGATGGTGACGCTGAAGCTGGAGTCTACATTAGCAGTTTGGAGTTGAGGATAGAAAACAATATACCTTTCGATAGGGGAGACCTTTCCGGTCGGACTTTTAGCAAACTTCGGGTAGGGCAACGGGTAGTCTCTGGAACTTTAACGGCGTACTTTGACAATCAAGATCTGTATGACAAATTTATTGTTGGCGACGAGTTTAGCTTTCTAGTTACGGTTGGTCAACAAATACTTAAAGAAGCAAATGAAGATCCAGCTTTCCACTATATAATTGGTGCTCAAGCATCTAACTGTCAATACATGGAAGATTCAACGCCGAATTTGCAAACTCAAAACGAGCCTTTAATGGTTAATGCCCCCTTCAGATGCTTCAATGCAGGAATAGATACTAATGAGATTGAAGCTATTTTGCAAAACGATATAGACTCTTATTAGCGAGGTGAACAAGCATGAAAGTGAAGTTTGGTAACGTCGAGTATAACGTGAAAGCTTTACCGTTGAATTTGATGCCTTACAACGATTTATATGCTAATTTGGTTGAGCGGAAAGTGACTTCTGTAGATGATGCTGAGAAAATAGGGAACGAGTTGGTTGTAATTAGAAGCAAAATTTTAGGTGCTTGCGTTACTCCTCAACCGTTACCTGAGCATGAATCGCGGTTACATATTGTAGTTAACAATTTGACGATTAAAGAATCTAAAGAAGCTGAAAGCTTTTTTCTCGACAAGAGGGCCAACCCTAAAAAACGCGACGGCATTGGGGCTGATTTTAAATAAAAGGCCTACTGCGCTTTTGGGTTTAGAGGGAACTGATTTATTCAAGTTTGAGTTAGATTCTTTGTTGATTGAAGACGCTTATAAAACTAAAGATAAGTCTTCAGATCCAGAGAAACTAAATAAATTGTTAGAGTTAATGGAGAAAAAGAAGAAATGGCTGAAAGAGTAGATTTGCAGGCTGAACTGCATGGAGTCGGGCAAGTAAACGCCGGCTTCAAAAGCATGGGTGCATCTTCACGGCAGATGGGTAAAGACGTTCATCAAGCGGGCCGACAAATGCGTGACATGGTAATGATGGCTCCTGCAATCGGTAGGTTAGCAAGTGCTTTTGGGGGGTTATCGGATGAGCAGTCCAGAACAATCACTGAAATGACGAGTTTGATTGGTGTAGTTTATTATATGAGCCGAGGTTTACGGGTGCTCATCGACTTGAATTTAAAAGCTGCAGGCGCTATATTAGCTAAAAAAGCTGCAATGGTTTCTGCTACTATGGCTACTTGGGGTCATGTTGTTGCGGAGAAAGCCCGGGCTGCTGCTCATGCGGTAGCTCATGCTTTAAGCGGTCCTATCGGTTGGGCTATAATTGCAGGTGCAGCCGGTGCTGCTGCTGCAGGGTTAGCAATATCAAGACAAGTTCCTGAAAGACATACTGGAGGCTCTATTCCCCAAACAGGTTTGTACAAGCTTGAAGCGGGAGAACAGGTTTTAACTCGAACCCAAATACGGAACATCAGAAACTTTTACGTGACAAATAACAAGCAACTTCCAGAAAGACATACTGGTGGTACTGTTCCTCAATCTGGCGCTTACAACCTTCTGGCTGGCGAACAAGTTTTGTCAAGGAATCAGCCAAACAGCCACAGTCGCATAGGAAAAGTAATTATTAATGTTCGTTACGGCACAGTCGGCCATGTAGTTGAAGCTTTACGGAAGGTGGGAATTAAATGAGTTTGAGTTCTGTTTCGCCTGCCGAGAGTCACGTCGAGCTTTTTTTGGGGTGCCCTACATTCGAGGATTCTAAAGGTAGGGTTTGCCACACTTTTTGGGACCACTTTTTGAAGGGTGATTGGTTCGGCACTCCTTCTGCCGGGGTAAGTTACATGCATGATTCTGCAGAGTTGGTTGTGCAGGCAGGGCAATCAACTCAGTATCTGCAAACTACTTCTCTAAATCTTTTATCTACTTCTAATTATCCTTTCGTTGCCGTTGGGGTGACTGAGGTTTCCGATAATTTTTCTGTTCAAATCCAGCTCCCGAATGATAGTTGGGTAACAGTTTTGAATGAGTCTTCTCCGGGGCATTACGCTGTGGATTTGCGGGATTATCATGCCGGTGATTTCAAAAACATAAATTTTGTTTGCGGAAGCAGCCCGGGGGAAACTGCTGTTCTTGATTATCTGGTGATTTGTAAAGAAGTAGTGAATCCTGATGCTGCTAAAGATGTGGTTGACATCACTGTTGGAGATGCGTTGTTAAACGATAGGGTTAGTTCGGCGGTTGTTTCTATATCTAATTTGGAGGAGTTAGCTGACTCGTTTGCTGCTATGAAGGATTTTGGTTTTGGGATTATTTGGGTGAGTCGGGATAGAAATGTTTTGACTGATTTAGAGAGTAAACTGTTTGGTGGCCGAATATCCTCAATTAATCAGGAGTTCCCTCAGTACGGGGAAGCTTACATTAACGTTAATCTTTACGGGCATGCTTCAGAGTTAACTGCTGCACCAAAACTAGTTCATAAACTTTACACAAACGAAGGTGGCAAAAAAATTATTGAAGACACTTTAGACCTTTGCAGTTACCTTACCCGTTTCCCTCATGGGGTTGGCTGGTTTGACGAGGGGGGCTACTTTGGTGACACAGATGACCGTATAGATTCTGTTCATTCAGTTGAGCATGATGATGTGTTGCCTTTGCAGGTGGCGCAAGAGATTCTTGAGAAAGCACATAATCCTGCAGGAATCGTAGGGTTTGACATGCAGCAGCTGCCCTCTGGTGTTTTGGTTGGGCATTTACGTTACAGCATGGATTGGCTTTTTGAAGATGAAGTTGAACTTCAGTCGGCAACAAGAATAATCGATTTTCACAGAGTAACAAATAGGCAGACTGTTTTTGGGGCTTCAGGTAAACGGGTACCTGAAGACGAAAGTTGGTCAGAAAGCATTGACGGATGGGTTGTCGATAAAGGTTCGCTTCATGCTTTAGAAGTTTATGAGCATCAGAATGTTCCTATCCGTCTTCCGAAGGCAGGAAATTATTTGTTGTGGGCAGAATACGATGATAGGAAAGTTAGGTTCCGACGTGACATAAGCGATGTCTGGGTTATATTCGGGAAACGACGTCACACTTCACTTGAGTTTTGGCGTTTCCGTTTTCCCAACACTCTGGTTTTTGGTGCAATAAAAGCTCATGTTGAGTTGTGGGCTCCAGACATAAACAACAAGTTTTACGCAGATTTAAAGATTGGTACCATCGCTGCTAAATGGCGACACTTCGACTTGCCTTTAGGTGTTGATGCTACAGAGGATCCGGAAGATGAATCTCCCGGAGCAATTTGGAAAACTGAAGGAAATCCTGATTGGGATGAAGTTACATGGTTATGCTTTGACGTTGAAGACCGCTCTGCCCCTGACGGTTTAGGGATTGATGATATCCGTCTTGTTGGTTCTCCTCACAGCGCAACTTTTCAGGACGGTGAAAGTGTTGGTAAATACGGTGTAAGGGTTGGGGAACCAATAATTGACCAAGCTTTACTCAGCAACGATGAATGTTTAGCTGTCGCTAAAGCGGAAGTGGAGAAAGGCAAGAAGCCTCCAATCACAGTTGAACCGTTTGTTGTTGATGGAATGCCGGGTTTATTTGCAGGTTTAATAATGACTGATGGGGTTAACAACTTCAGGATTGTTGAGGTTACCCACAGCATTTCAGGCTCAACTTGGGATGCAGAAATTACTGTATCGGAGGTGCCTTAATGGATATTCGAACTTTAGATAAGCAACTTTCAAAAACTGTCAGCAGGTTACAGAAACTTGAGAGTCAGCAAAGCAGACTCGGCGGTTTGGTTTCTCAAATAGGCGCAGCAACCGGTATTTGGGGTGGCGGTGTCGTTTCGGGGCAGGCGTTTTTTGAGTCTTTAGTTCAAATACAAGATGAATGGGAAGTTTTAGATTACGATCAGTTTTTGCTGAAGATGTGGCGAACCGCAACTAACGAACCTGCAGAACACCCCTTCGAAGATAGATTAGCGGAACTGAGGTTTGCAGATTTAGAGACAGGGAACTTCCTTAACCTCTTTCCCTTCTTGATGGCGCATGATGAAACAGACCTTCACCCAACGCAAGGTGATTGTGAAGCTGCAGGTGGAAGATGGGAAGGTGGCCGTTGCTACATTGATACTCCATGGTTAGTTTGTGACCAAGGCTTTGCCGGTAGAAAAGACATTTACACTTTAGGGATGGTTGTGGTTGGTGAAGGAGTTTTAAACCTTTATGGGGGTGTTGGTTGGGGGCCTGAAGGCTTCAACTCTAACCCCTTCATTTGGTTAGGTC
>PUND01000068.1 GCA_003551645.1 Phycisphaerae bacterium
ATGCCGCCCTGAGTGATGGTCTCCGGGGGCCGGCGGTCGAGCAGCAGCTTGCCGTCGTGGCCCAGCGCGTAGCCCTTGGCCGAGCCCTCCTGGTCGGACAGCTTCGACGCCGAGACCCCCGTCAGGGGGTACATGCCCAGGGTCACCCAGAACAGGCGCACGATGCTGGTGTCGCGCGGCAGCTCCAGGTCCACCTCGCGAAAGCCCTTGACCACCACCAGCTCGGTGCTGGTGTGGCGCCAGGCGTGGGTGTCCATGCAGAACTGGCGGGCGGATCGTGCCAGGGCCCGCTCGGCGGTGACGTCGGGGCAGCCGGGGGCCGCCAGCAGTACATCGCCAAGCAGCAGCTCGTTGAGATCAAGCATCGCGGGTCACCCGGTAGCCGGCCGTCGTCGGCCCCGATTGGTTCTCGTGGGTCTGCTTGATGCCCAGGGTCGAGGCGAACGCCTGGAAATGGCGCGAAGCCCGCTCCGCGTTCTCGGCGAAACTGGCATCCTTGGAGTACGCGCGGTACAGCACGTAGTCGAGCAGGGCGTTCGAGTAGACGTCAGGCAGCGGGATCGGGGCGGTGTAGCTCGACAGCTCCACCCCGGTCTCCGGGATCGGCTCGGGCGCGTGGGAGACCAGCGCCTCGACCTTGCCGGTGCCGCTGTTGCCGGGGTACACGTAGAACGCCCGCGGATCGGCCTCGTCAAACACAAAGTGCTTCACCTGGGGGACGAACGCGTGGGCCTCGGCGCTGTGCCACTCGGGCAGCTGGGTATCCAGCACGTCGCGGTTGACCAGGCGCACGGCCCGACCCCCCACGCGGTTGGCGTCGGTGCTCGCCGCGCCCAGGTTGCGGATCACCCGCATCAGTTGCAGGTCGCCGACCGGAATCTCCTGCCGGGTGCCCTGGACCAGGTCGAGCACAACCGAGCGGGCCGTCGAGGATGGCTTGTGGATGGCGCACTCGCGGGCGCCGTCGTTCAGCCACATGGCCAGTTCGGGCAGCGGCCAGCGGACGCCGGTGTCGTCCTGGAGCTGCTTCTGCGCTCGGCTCAGGACATCGCGCGCTTGGACTGGCATGGGCTACTCCTCAATCGTCGGCCTGGACGGCCGCGACCAGCGCCATGGCCGCATCGCGGTCCTCGACGCTGATGCTGTGGCCCACTTCCTTCTCCAGCACGTGCTTGCGGATCAGGCCGTTGGCCGTGAAATCTGCCTTGTTGCCCAGCGCCATGATCTGGCGGATGGACGCGGCGATCTGTTCGGGGGTCTTGCGGTCGGACGTTTTGCTCGGAAGCTCGGGGGCCTTGCCGTCCGCCGGTCGCACGCCGGCGCCGATGGCGGCCTCGACGAGTGACGGGCGAAGCGGGCGCGGGACCCCAGGCTTGAACAGCGCACTGACGCCGTTGCGGGCGACCACCTGCGCTGTGTCCGAGACGTAGAGTTGCGACATCGTCTAGCTCCAAAAAGGGGCGGTGTTGCCACCGCCCAAGCGCCTACCCTGCCGGGGATCAGCTGTAGATGGAGAGAGCGGTGTCGACCGTCATGACACCGAAGTTCTCGTCGGAGTTGAAGTGCGCCAGGTTGCCCTTGAACTTGGGGTTCAGGAACCCGAAGATTTTGGCGACCGAGATGCCCACTTCGTTCTCGTAATCGAACACGTCCTCGACCCACTCGGCGGCGCCGATGTCGGCCATGCCCAGTGCCTGCGCGCCACAGAACAGCACACGCTGGCCGATGTCGGTGCCGGTGGTAGCGCCGAAGCGATCACCTGTGGCAGCCTTCTCGTTGGAGAACACATGGCGGTATTCGTGGACGATCATGCCGTCGACCATGACGCTGGAGGCACCGGAGAACAGATCGTTCTTGCCACCGCGCACGCCGGCGTGCCGGACGTTGGCGATGAAGTCGGGGTCCAGACGCAGATCGGCCATGCCCTGCGGGGTGACGAAGACCATGTACAAGTCCTCACCGCCATTGCTGCGCAGCGGCTTGATGTAGCTGTCCTTGGCGTTGGCCTTCATGCGGACCAGCGAGCGGTAGGTCAGCGGGGTCAGGGTGCCGTCAGGGGCGTCAAAGCCGGTGCCCTGGACAATGTTGCCGTCCGCGCCGAGGTAGAAACCACGGTTGGCGGTCGGTGCCGGGGCCGCGTCAGCGAACTCCAGGTCAGCCAGGTTCTGGCCAGTCGCTGCCACCGGACGGGCAGCGCCGTTGGTGTGCAGGGTGTAGGGCAGGCTGGACATGGACAGGAACGCCAGCTGGTCGATGCGATCACCCAGCCAGTAGGCCAGCTTGTCGCGGGACTGCCGGCGGAAGTTCACGATGGACTTCTGATCGGCCATGCGGCCTTCGATGCGGTTGGCGTTACGCAGCTGGTCGATACCGATCACGGTATCGAAGCTGTTCATGGACTCTTCGTTGTCCTCCAGCTTGCTATCGCCAACCACGCCGTCACCCGTGAGGTCCGCGACCAGGGTCAGAACAGCGCGAGCGCCCTTCTTGTCCTTACGCAGCTCAGTGATGTGATGGATCATGGAGTTGGCAGACTTGCCGAGGAACTTGTTGACGAAAGAACGGTTCCGGGCGTGGGCCCAGAAGTCCATGCCCCAAGCAGTCTTCTGCTCGTCAGTCAGGGCGGCAAAATTGGTCTTAGCCATGGTGGCCTCGCTATTGACTGCGAGGGTGCCAGTTGGCGTTACCCATTCGCAGTGCGATTGATGATGGTCATGAAGAAACCTCTCGTGTCCGTGTCGTGGACAATCGTTGCGAATGCGTTGATGACGGGTGCGACCCGGCTCCGTGTCGTGGAGCACTCGATGGGACTATATTCGCACAGCGAATGTCATATGGCAAGCACAAGAACGCCCCCGGCCTTGTGAGCCAGGGGCGTTGGTCGTACCCACCACCACGCGGGAGAGAGCCTGTTCCGTCAGGACACCCCAGAAACGACAGCCTATATTCGCACAGCGATTAGGCCGCCGTCAAGGCTCAGTCGCCAAGCAGCCGGGAGCGCACGGAGTCGGGCAGTGCCGACCAGTCCTCGACGCTCAGCGCGTCGATATCCACCGAGTCGGCGCTGTCCGCGTTGGCACCCGAGCTACCGCCGAGCGCCGGCGGCGCCTTCTTGGCGGCGGCCACCTTGCCTTTGCGCGCCGCGGCCTGGCTGGCCTTGGCCATCGCCGCCTTGGTGGTGGGCGCCGGGGCCGGGGTCGCGGTGTCGGCCAGCCCGTGAATCTTGGCCACTGCCTCGGCGGCCTTGGCGGTCGCCTCGGCGCGGGTGTAGCCACGCCCGAAGTACATCTGCTGGAAGCTCACCGCCTCCTCGGACATCGCCTCGTCGAACGACGCGTGGTTCTCGTCGAGCGCCGGGTAGCGGGTGCCGATGTCGGTCAGCGTCTGCTCGAACAGCATCTGGTCGCGCACGTCCGCGGCGATCTTCGTCGCATCGACCTGGGGGGCCGGCTCGCCGCTCGCCTCCTGACCGGAGCGCATCGCCTTGAACACCTCGGACTGGAGCTTGGCGGCCTTCTCGGTGTCGCCGTCGATCAGCGCCGCGTTGGCCTCGGTCATCTTGGCCTGGAGCTGCTCGTCGCTCATCGTGCTGGCTTCGCGCTCGGCCTTCTGGCGGGCGGTCTCGGCCTCCTGAATCTTGCGCTGGGCCTCGGCCAGCTCGCGCTCGACGGCCCGTAGCTGCGCGGTGCGCTGGTCGAAGCGCGCCTTGGGGATGCTCGGCTGCTTGGCCTTGGGCGCCTCGGGGGCCTCGACGGGGGCCTCGTCTTCCTCGGATTCGGGCTCCTCGACAGGGGCCTCTTCCTCCTCGCCCTCGGGCTCCTCGACGGGGGCCTCTTCTTCCTCGGGCTCGGGCTCCTCGACGGGCGCCTCTTCCTCCTCGACCGGCGCGTCCTCGATCTCGTCCTCGACCTCATCCCCCAGGTCCAGCGCGCCCAGGGTGGTGGTCGGGTCTTCGTCGTTGACCACGCCGCTCATATCGAACGGCTGGTCGGCGGTGCTCTCGGCGGCTTTCTTGTCGGCGCTCATGGCGTCTCCTTACTGGGCAGGGTTGTTGCGGGAGGCCTGGGCGGTGGCCAGTTGGGTTTCGCCCTGGAACCGGGAGGTAGCCAGCTGCGCGGCGGTACGCAGCTGATCCCCCTGGGCCCGTGCGGTGTGGGTCATGCCGGCCAGGCGCAGGCGCGTCATCAGCTCCTCGCGCTTGAGCCCGATCTGGGCCTCGAGCTTATCCTGCTCGAACGCCATCTCGGGTGACTGGCGACCGCCGGCGGCTTTCTCGGCAGCGGCCAGGTCCTTGGCGGCACCGGCGCGCAAGCCCTCGGCCTGGGCGACCAGCTTGTCCAGCTCGCCCTCGAGCTTGGCGATCTCCAGCTCCTGGAGCTTCTGCTGAATCTCCATCTCTTCCTCGGTCGGCTCGGCCTGACCCATCATCTGCTGGATGCGGTCGGCCAGCTCGTCGCGGTCGGTGATATTCGACCTGCGAATAATCGCATCGTCGGGGACGGCGATGCCCTCGTGGCGCATGGCCATGAGCTTGGCAAACTCGTCCTCGTCGACGTTGTCGCGGGTCGGCAGGGTGGTGACGGCCACGTCGTAGCGTCCGGCGGTCACGTTGTTGAGCACGTTACCCACGGCGTCGATCTGGTTGATGATCAGCTCTTCGTCGCGGTTCTCCGGGTCATCCGGGTGCAGGATGTGGATCGTGCGCTCCTCGGTGTAGAAGTCCTGGATCAGCTCGAGGACCTTCTTGCCGACCAGCTTGCGGCTGTAGCCCAGGTGCTTGAACGGCTGGCCCAGCTGCACCTGGCCGCGCTCGGTCTTCTGCTCGAGCGCCACGCCCGACACGTCGGCGCGCTCCATGCCCGACATCCCCGAGTTCATGCCGCTGATCTGGGTGATCGACTGGGCGGTCTTGTCGGAGATGCGGTCCAGGCCGGTGGGCACATGGTTGGGGCTGATCTTGGCCGGCGGCGTGGAGCCACGGGCGTAGACCAGGTGCAGGCCGGTCTCGGCGCCCTTCTCGGCCAGCTCGTCCTCGGTCATGTTGACCAGCGAGCCCTCCTCGGTGATCCAGCCGCTGTTCGCCGTGGTGTTGACGATATGCAGCTCCTGGGAGCGGGCCTTGTTGTAGAACTCCTGCGGGTTGAGCAGGTTGCGGGCCATGCCGAACGGCTTGCCGCGCCGGAAATAGGGGAAGTAGGGCACGATGGTGAACGAGCGGTACAGGCTCCAGTCGTCGTAGAGCACCACGTGGTCGGCGGTGACCGTCCAGCGCACCTTGCGACCGGCCCGCTCCATCAGCTCCACGCCGTACTTCTCGGCGAGCGCCTCGGCCTCCTCGCGCTCCATCTGCTGGGGGACCTCGCGCATGTCGCCGGTCTCGGGGTCGACCAGGACCAGCTCCTTGACCCACTGGTAGTGCTGACGCTCGAGCACCCGCACGCTCTTGATCGTGCGGTCGTCCACGCCGTCCATGTCGTGGCTCTCGGGGCTGGTGAAGCTCTCGCCGCCGAAGCGCCCGGTGCCGAACTTGATCGAGTCGTAGGCGTAATACTCACCACCCGACACCATGGTGCGCAGCTTGTCGGCCTTGTCCTTGCCGTACTTGGTGGCGATCTCGTCGAGCGCCATCCAGCTGGCCACCATCACCTCGCTCCAGGTGCTGGGGTCGTAGTCCTTGGCCTCCGGGTCGATGATCACCGTCAGCGGGTCGAGGTGGCGAATCTTCACGTCGCCCGACAGGTTGTCCTCGAACGAGATGCGCACGTCGAAGAAGCCGCGATCCTGGATGATGCCGTCGGCGAAGACGAAGTTCTCGATGAAGTGGTAGTCGTTGGCCTGGTTGATCGCCTGGGCCAGCTTGGAGAGCACGATGGCGCCGTCGCGGGTGGAGTCACGCGTCGGCAGGAAGTTGAGCTGCATCTCCCGGTTGGCCTGCTCGCCAAGCGCGGTGTTGATCGTCGACAGCAGCAGGTTGAAGGTCATCGCCGGACGGCCCTCGTCCTCGAGCTTCTTGCGATCCGTCTCGGACCACTGCTCGCCGCGGTAGAACTCGTCGCACTTCTCGGCCATGGCCACGTAGTCCGCGTGGCCGTTGTCCCGCGCCCGAACGTAGTGGGCCCATTGGCGCTCGGCGACGAGGCGCTCGCCGCCACTCTTGTCGGCGGCGGCTACGCCGGCATTGCCAAAGGTGTCAGTTCCCTGTTCGGGCATGGTGCTCAATCCTCTACGACGTTGCGCGCGCGAAAGACCTCGGCGTCGCAGTGGTAAATGTCGTCATCAGTGAGATAGACGATGTAATCGCCGGCCATCGGCTGCTCATAGGCCTTGAAGTCGATCACGCCGGCCTGGGGCAGCACGATCCGGTAGGTCGCCTCGGCCACCTTGGCGTAGGCGTCCTCGGGCTTGATCTCGTAGGCCAGCCGCGTGACGGGCTTGCCCTGGTACTCGCTGAAGTCATCCATTCCGTGTCGGTTCAC
>PUND01000110.1 GCA_003551645.1 Phycisphaerae bacterium
GCCTCGTTAAAAAGCTCGCTTTAACAGCGGGCTTTTCTTTTGCGCAGGCAGTGAAAGATTGCGGCGCGTCGAGGGATGAGAACCCGCGCAGACGCGAGCAAAGCGAGCGGATGCCCTGCGGCCCATAGAATCGGCCTGACTCCTGGCTACGGGCTACTGACTCCCGGCTCCTGGCCCCTGGCTCCTGACTCCCGGCAACTGCCGTTCAGTACGTATCCACCAAGCTCCGGATCCGTAGCTTCTTGCGGAACTGCTCCGCCGACAGTGTCCTGTCCGGGTGGGCTATGACCTCGTGCTCGACGCCCGGCCAGAGATGGAAGAAGTTGTCGCTGAACCGTCCGTCGCAGCCGGTTATTTCCAGCCAGGTCCACAGTGCCGGCCGGCGGGCCTGAATCGAGACGCGGAACCGCCCGCCGGAAAGCTTCTTCGGGCGGACCTTGAACCCTGGGTCCTGAAGCTCCATCCGCTTTGGCTTGGCGAAGGCGGCATAGGTGGTCGAGGCGATTTCCCGGCCGACCTCAAGCCCCGCGAACAGCATCAGCTCGTCGGGACCGTATTGCTCAAGCGGATCTCGTAAATCCAGCCGAACCGCGCGGGCGCTCTTGCCGGGCCGAAGCTCGCAGCTTTCGGCATCGGCCGCCAACACCTCTCCCGAAGGCCGCACCAGCGTCCAGGGCACCCTGGCCGGCTTCGGCTCGTTCAGGTCGCTGGTTACGTGCAGGTCAATTCGCCCCCGGCTGACATCTTCGACGGCGCTGAGCAGCACCGGCGCGAAAAACCGCCTTGCGCCGTAATGCAGGGCCTTCCATCGGCCGTGGGAGTCGATGCTCGACCAGCTCGCCGCCGGCCAGCAGTCGTTCAGTTGCCAGTAGATGGCCCCCATGCAACGCGGCATGTTCCTCCGCCAGTGCTCAACGGCGTACTGTATGCCCAGCAATTGCAGTATCTGGCTGACCCGGAGCAGGTTGTCGAAGCCCTCGGGCATGCGGAACCATGAGGCCATGTACTGGAGTATCGCGTCGTTGCCGATGGCGCTCCGCTGGTGGTGCTCCATGATGGGGCTGGTGACGTTGCGGTCGCGCGGCTCGGTGAAGCTGCGGGTAGTCCGCGGCTCCGGGAAGCTCTGGAAGCCGAACTCGCTGCAGAACCTGTGATAAGCCGTGCGGTACCACTCGAACGGCTGCCGGCCGTGCCAGACCGACCACAGGTGCGCATCGCCCCAGCGTGGGTTGCTGTGGTCGTGGCGCTCGCCTCGGGGAGAGTGGGCGCTGCTGGGCCAGTAAGGCCGGTCCGGGTCGAGCCGGCCGCAGGTCTCCGGCAGCAGCTTGTCGAACAGGGGCTTGTAGTCGTCCCAGCTCATTGCGGTCTCGGTCCAGTCCGGGCCGACCAGTCCCTGCTCAAGCTCGTTGTTGCCGCACCACAGCGCGATCGACGGGTGGTGGCGCAGGCGTCGGACGTTCTGCTCGGCCTCTTCGGCGACATTTTCCATGAAGGGCTTATCGAAGGTCGGGTACGTCGAGCAGGCGAACATGAAGTCCTGCCAGACGCACAGGCCAAGCTCATCGCAGAGGTCGTAGAACTCGTCCTGCTCGTAAATTCCTCCGCCCCAGACGCGGAGGAAGCTCATGTTCGCATCCGCGGCGCTTTGCAGCAGGTGGCGGTAGTCCTCGGCCGTCACGCGGTTCTGGAACGTGTCCGCCGGTATCCAGTTGGCGCCCTTGGCGAAGAATGGCCTGCCGTTCACCTTGAAGCGGAAGCTCTGCCCCCAGCGGTCGTCGCGGCGGTCCAGTTCGAGCTTCCGCAGACCGATGCGGCGGCTCACCTGGTCCAGCGGTTCGCGATCCGGGCCGAGCAGGTCCATCATCACATCGTACAACGGCTGTTCGCCCATGCCGTTCGGCCACCACAGCCGGGGGTTGTCTATGCGGACCTTCACCTGCCCCTTGCCGGCCCGCATCCGGGCCGTCCTCCTGGCAAGCTCCTTCTGGCCTGAGCTTATGGTCACTTCCGCCGCGAGTTCCGGCCTGCCGATGCGATCGGCCGCGACGTTCACAGTCAGCGTCACGCCGCCGCGGGAGTGTTTCTGGCGTATGTGGACATCCGCCAGCCGGGCCGTGTCGAAACCGATCAGTCGGATCGGCCGCCAGATGCCGCAGGTGACCAGCATAGGCCCCCAGTCCCAGCCGAAATTGCACTGCTGCTTACGAAGCCAGGCGGCGCAGCCGCTCTTGTGGTCATGGCCCCAGTAGGGAATGGGGCTTTGCCGCTGACGACGCTCCACGAAGCGCTGGGCCGAGGCGAAGGTAATTTCCAGGCGATTCGCGCCGGGCCGCAGCAGCTTGGTGACGTCAAACTCCCAGGCGCGGAACATGTTGTCGGTCCGTCCGATGCGTCGTGAATTGAGCTTTATGTCGGCCAGCGTGTCCAGCCCGTCGCAGCAGAGCAGTATCCGCTGCCGGCCCAGCAGGTCTTCGCTCGCTTCGAAATCGCGGGAATACACCCAGTCGGCCTGGCCGACCCACTGGACGGCCTGCTCGTTGTCGCGGACGAACGGGTCTGGTATGTCACCGGCCGCCAGCAGGTCGGTGTGTACGCAACCGGGTACCATGGCGGGAATTGTGCGTTGCCCGCCTTTTCGCCGAAGCTGCCATTGACCTCCGAGGTCCATGATTCGCATATAGTGCTCCTTCGCGGGATATCATAAGCCCCCGGCCGGGATTCCGAAAGATTTGCCGGGTAAACGGTATTTACCCGAAGGCATCATTTCGCTATTGTCTCGGCGGGTCGGGCCGGTGCCCGGCATGCATTAGAGCGGAGACAGAAAATGACAGACGAATACATCACAGATTCCGAGGCGCAGGCGTTTCTGGACGAGATGGCGGAGGTGTTCGGACAGAACGACGGTATCAATCCTGACCTTTACTCGCGGTTCCAGGTCAAGCGGGGGCTGCGGAACGCGGACGGTACCGGCGTGCTGGTCGGTCTTACCGAGATCGGCGACGTGCACGCGTTCATTCTCGACGAGGGAGAAAGGGTCCCCGTCGAAGGCCGGCTGCGGTATCGGGGTATCGACATACAGGATCTGGTTGCCGGCTTCAGCGCCGACAGGCGTTACGGCTTCGAGGAAACGGCATATCTGCTGCTTTTCGGGCAGCTTCCCACCACCGAGCAGCTCTGCATGTTTGAGCGAGTGATCGGCTCTCGCCGGGTTCTGCCGGAGGGTTTCACCGAGGATATGGTGCTGGCGGCGCCCAGCAGCAGCATCATGAACAAGCTGGCCAGAAGTACGCTGGCATGCTACTCCTACGATGAAAACCCCGATGACACCAGCATTCGCAACGTGCTTCGGCAGTCCATCGAGCTGGTCGCCAGGTTCCCCACCATGATCGCCTACGGCTACCAGGCCAAGGCGCACTACTACCAGGACCAGAGCTTGTATATCCACCGGCCGGAGCCGCAGGACAGCACCGCCGAGAATATACTGCGCCTGATAAGGCCGTCGCAGGAATACACCCCGCTGGAGGCCCGCATACTGGACCTGTGCCTGGTGCTGCACGCCGAGCACGGCGGCGGAAACAACTCCACGTTCACCACCCACGTGATTACCTCGACCGATACGGACACCTATTCGGCGATAGCCGGGGCCGTCGGTTCGCTGAAGGGCCGCAAACACGGCGGCGCGAATATCCGGGTGATGGAGATGGTCGAGGACATAAAGGCCAACGTCTCGGACTGGACCGACGAAAAGGCCCTGTCGGACTATCTCGCGCGCATCCTGCGTAAGGAGGCCTTCGACCGCACCGGCCTGATTTACGGGATGGGGCACGCGGTTTACACGCTGAGCGACCCGCGGGAAGTCGTGCTGAAGGAAGAGGCGCTCGAACTGGCGCGGGAAAAGGGCAGGGAGGATGAGTACCAGCTCTACGCCCTGCTGGAGAAGCTCGGGCCGGAGGTCTTCCGCGAGGTCAAGCAGACCGACCAGGCGATCTCCATGAACGTGGATTTCTATTCCGGGTTAGTTTACAGCATGCTGGACATTCCGCCGGACCTGTACACGCCTCTGTTCGCCGCGGCGCGTATCGCCGGCTGGTGCGCGCATAGGCTGGAGGAGATCGTCAACGGCCGGCGGCTCATACGCCCGGCATACAAGAACATCCTCGGCAAGCGACACTATGTGCCGCTGGCCGAGCGTGGCTGACCGGAGCGTCAGTCGGCAAGCTCGGCGGCTGACTGCGCGACGGCCAGTGCTTCGCGTCCGTCGCTCTCGGTGACTTCCCGCCGGTGCGACGGGTCGCGGATATAGGCGGCTTGGTCGGCCAGCAGGTCCCGTATGCTCCGCGCGTACGCGGCGGCTTTGTCGGTGTCCGGCCGCCAGGTCAGCCGGATCCTGCGTATAACGTCGCGCGGCAGGCCGCGACCTATAAGCGGCGTTTGGCCGGAGAAGTCTTCGACGACCTCAACGTCGCAGTCCGGACAGGATTGCTGAAGTTGCTGTTGGGTCTCGTCGCTGACGGCGGCGTCGATTTCCAGACGCATCGGTATCCAGCCGAAGACCTGTAAATCGCCAAGCTCGCAGATGATCCGATGGTCCGCTCGGTCCATCGGCTCTATCTGGTCGAAGCCGTGATAGTGGCTGACGACGGCGCCGCCTTCGTGCCGAAGCCGGCAGGTGACGCGGTCCTGTATGTCGGTGCCGTTGCGGGTCTCGGCGTGGGCGCTTAGCACCGTCGGCTTACCCAGCCATTGGGCGTGCAGGTCGAAAAAGTGCACGCCATGCTCGATGAATATCCCGCCGGATATCTCGCGGTCCCAGAACCAGTGCTCCGGGGGCATGTAGGTATCGAAGGCGCAGTTGGTAAGCCGTCCGGCAAGGGGCTGGCCGAGAACCCCTGAGCGGAGTATTTCGGCGGCTTTGCGGGCGACCGCGTTATAACGCATCACGAAGTTCACCGGGAGGATTTTCCCGGCCTGTCCGGCCGCGGCGAGCATCTCGTCGGCCTGGTGGGTGTTCATGGCCAGCGGCTTCTCGCAAAGCACGTGTTTGCCGGCTTTCAGGGCGTCTAGCACAAGCTGATGGTGGCTCGACGGGGGCGTGGCCACGTGCACGATGTCCACATCGTCGCGGGCGATCACGTCGGCGACATTCGTGTCAGCGGCCGCCGAGAAGCGTTTGGCGGTTCGCTCGGCCGCCTCCGGCCTCTGGTCGGCGACGGCGGCAATGCGCACCTGCGGCATCGTGGCGAAGGCGTCGAGACAGAATATCCCGAATGCCCCGCAACCGATGAGGCCGACACCAAGCGGTCTTTCGCGGCTCATCTGCCGGTGGTCCTTTCATGCTGTGCCACACAGAGCCGCAGGGGTTCAGAGGGTGGAAAGCTCTTTAGCCTCTTTTCCTGGACGTCTCCGTGTCGCACCAACTACGCCTCTCCGGCGTCTCTGTTGCTCGGCACCTCTGTGTCGAATTAGCTCTTTTTCTCTCGAGCGGCAAGCTCCGCCGCCTTCACGGCCAGACGCAGTGACTCAAGACCGCTCTGCTCGGTCACCTTGCGGGCGTGCGAGCGGTCGAGGATGTACGCGGCCTGGTCTGCAAGCAGAGACCGGAGATCGTCGGCGTAGCAGCTTTCCTTATCGCCCGCACGCCGGGCCGTCAGTCGAACGCGGCGGTCCACGCAGCGCGACCGGCCGCGACCCATGATGCCGCCGTCGAATCGCTCGTCGAACCGTTCTGTAATCGTCAGTTTCGCCTCCGGCAGGGCCTCGGCCAGCCGCTCGGCGCCGGCCTCATCGACGGCCGCATCCACAACGACCTCAGACGGGACCCATCCGAGCACGTGGACATCGCCCATCTCACATATCATCCGGTGCCGCGTGCGGTCCATCGGGGATATCTGGTCGAACTGATGACTGTGCTCCACCAACGCGCCCGTGGCATGGCGTACCGTGCAGTACACACGATCCTCCTTGCCGTCGTCGCGTCGTTCGACGT
This sequence comes from Phycisphaerae bacterium, assembly GCA_003551645.1. Classification (GTDB taxonomy): domain Bacteria; phylum Planctomycetota; class Phycisphaerae; order SM23-33; family SM23-33; genus PUND01. Next base: position 5,987 of record PUND01000110.1, read on the forward strand.
GGGCCTCCGTTGCCTGCCCCGGCCCGAGCCAGTGCTCATACATGTCGAAAAAGTGCACGCCGTGTTCGACGAATATGCCGCCGGAGGCCCGCTTGTCCCAGAACCAGTGGTCGTCGTCCAGGCCGCTGTCGGAGCCGCAGTTGGCCAGTTGACCGGCCAGGACCCTTCCCATCACGCCGGTTTCCAGCACCCGCCGGACCCATCGGGTGACCGGCGAGTAACGCATCACGAAGTTGACCGCCAGCACCCTGTCGGCTTCCTCGGCCAGCATTACCATCCGCTCGGCCTCGGCGAGGTCCGCCGACAGCGGCTTCTCGCAGAGCACGTGCTTACCGGCCTTCAGGGCCGCGGTTACAAGCTCGTAGTGCATAGCCGGCGGCGTGGCGACGTGAACGATGTCCACATCCTCTCGTACAAATAGCTGCTCATAGCTGTCCAGGACATCCACGCCCAGGCGGCGACATTGTTGGCGGGCCTGCGGCCTGGTCGCCCTTGCGGCGGCGACCGGCCGGATCGAAGGCAACTGCGAATACGCCTCCAGACAGTAAAGACCAAACGCGCCGCAGCCGGCCAGCGCCAGCGACAGTCCGGTGGTGTTGTCGATTTTCGCGTTCATGTGTCCTCGCCGACAGGGCACAAAAGCGTATGCACGAAGGTAGTCGGGGTCAAGCCGTCGAGGTTGACTTGCCTGTCGCGTGCGTGCGATACTTCGCGGTGCTGGCCCTGAATACCCTAGGCCGCCGCCGTTGTATGCGTAATCCAGTGGCGGGCGTCGGCCGGACGCGACGGGCCGGGGACCGGCCCCGCCGGACTGAATTTCTTATGTTTGAATGGTTTGGAAAGCTGTTTCTAAAACTCATCGGCGGCAGCCGAAACGAACGTATCGTGCGCTCGATGATGTCCACCGTCCTCGAGCGGGTCAATCCGCTCGAAGACCGGATGCGCGCCCTCAGCGACGAGCAGATGCTCGAGAAGAGCAACGAGCTACGCCGTCGCCGGGAGGACGGCGAAACCCTGGATTCCCTGCTCCCGGAGGCGTTCGCGCTGGTGCGGGAGGCCTCTCGCAGGGGGCGCGACCACCGACAGTTCGACGTGCAGTTGGTCGCCGGTCTGGTGCTGCACCGAGGGTGGGTCGCCGAGGAGGCCACCGGTGAGGGCAAGACCATCGCCTGCTACCCGGCGATATACGTGGCTCACCTTGACGGGCTGAAGACCCACGTGGTTACGGTCAATGACTACCTGGTGCAGCGCGACGCGGAGTTCGCCCGTCCGATATTCGAGATGCTGGGGATGTCCGTCGGCTACATCACCGGTCAGATGGAAACCTCTCAGCGCAAGGAGATGTACGCCTGCGACGTGGTGTACGGAACCAACAGCGAGTTCGGCTTCGATTACCTCCGCGACAATATGAAGCTGTCGGTCGACGACCAGGTCCAGGGGCAGTTGGGCTTCGCCATTGTCGATGAGGTGGACAGCATCCTGATAGACGAGGCCCGCACGCCGCTGATTATCTCCGGTCCGGCCTACGGACAGACCGACCGCTACCGCAAGGCCGACGCCGTCGCCCGCGATCTTATCCAGCGGAACCGGCCGTGGGACCAGGCCAATCGCCGCGTGGAGTCGCTCAAGCGTCGCGTCAAGGCCCTGGAGGGGGAGGTGGAAAAGGCCGAGGGCGACCAGGAGCAGAAGGCCCAGAAGCAGCTTGAGCAGGCCCGACGGGAGCTTGCCCAGGCCGAGACAGACCTGGAGCAAAACACCAAATATTACGAGATAGAGCTGGACAAGAAGTCCGTCCATATGACCCACGAGGGCGTCGGGGCCGCCCAGGAAGTCGCCGGGGTCGGCAGCTTCTACGTCGGCGCGAACATGGAATGGCCTCACCTGATGGAGCAGGCGCTTCGGGCGCATCTGGTATTCGAGCGGGACAAGGAGTACGTCGTCCGCGACGGGCGGGTGATCATCGTGGACGAGTTCACCGGCCGGCTGCTGGAGGGCAGGCAGTGGTCCGACGGGCTGCACCAGGCGGTCGAGGCGAAGGAACGCGTCCCCATCAAGGATGAGAACCAGACCCTCGCGACGGTTACCATCCAGAACTTCTTCAAGCTTTACAAGAAGCTCGCCGGTATGACCGGAACGGCCATGACCGAGGCCAACGAGTTCATGAGTATCTACTCGCTGGACGTGGTCTCGGTGCCCACCCATCGGCCGGTCAACCGGATGGACCACAACGACCGCATCTACGGCGAGGTGGACCCCAAATACGACGCCGTGGTGGAGGAGATTCGCTACAACAGCCACGAGCTTGGCAGGCCTGTCCTGGTGGGCACGACCAGCGTCGAAAAGTCCGAGAAGCTCTCCGAGATGCTCTCCCACCGCTACGGCATCGAGCATCAGGTACTCAACGCTCGGCCGGAAAACGCCGGAAGGGAGGCGGAGATAGTCGCCAGGGCCGGAACGCAGCATCCCATAAAGAAGGATTCGGACAAGATGGTCGGGACGGTGACCATCGCGACGAACATGGCCGGCCGGGGCACCGACATCAAGCTCGGCGCGGGGGTGGTATACCCGGGGTGCAAGGTTCCTTCGGCCGAGAAGCTCGCCGAACTCGGCGTGGAGGTCGAGGATCTGTTCCCGCCCGGGGCGACCAAGTGCTGCATCCATTGCGCTCAGTACGACCCGACGACCGAATGCGCCCACTGCTACAAGCCGAAGCTCGACGACGCTTTTCCCATTAGAGGCCGCACAGACTGCCGCGAGGAAGTGCCCTGCGGTCTGCACATAGTTGCCACCGAGCGCCACGAATCGCGCCGGATCGACAACCAGCTTCGAGGCCGATCCGGCCGGCAGGGCGACCCCGGTTCAACGAGGTTCTTCCTGTCGCTGAGGGACGACCTGGTCGCGGTCTTTGCCGGTGATTGGACCGTAAAAGTGCTGGGCTGGCTGGGGCTGCAGGGCGATAACGTCATCGAGCACAAAAGGGTTTCAAAGGGCATCGAGCGGGCACAGAAGAAGGTCGAGGAGCGAAACTTCGAAATCCGCAAGAACCTGCTGGAATACGACGAGGTGATGGACCACCAGAGGCACGTGTTCTATTCCCGCCGCCAGCAGGTGCTCGAGGGCCGCGAGCTTGAGAACGTGGTGCGGGAGATGATTGCCGAGTCGGTGGATGATGCGGTCGAGTCGTATCTCGGCGGCGGATATTCCGAGCGATGCATCGCGGAATGGGCCAGGCAGAACCTTCAGATCCCCGTGGACCAGTCGCAGATAGACGCCGACAGCCCCGACGACCTGCCCAAGCTGGAAGAGCAGTTGCGCAAGCTCGCCAAGGACGAGGCCGTCGAGAATATCTCCGTTACTCTCGGGGAGTACATGGAGATCGGCGCCGACTCCCATCAGTGGGATGTCCGCGGGCTCAGCGGATGGGCGATGAGCCGGTTCGGCGTGAATCTGTCGCAGAACCAGCTCCGTAAGATGACACCGGAGGAGGTCGAGGAAACGCTGAAGGCCGCGGCGGCCGAGAAAATCGACGAGATAGACCTCACCCCCGTGGCGCGGTTCCTGGACGAACGCTTCCCGCTTGAATCGTTCGCCGAGTGGGCGCGGAACAAGTTCGACGTCGATGTAAGCGCCGACGACCTTGATGGTGAGGAAGTTGACCCCCGTGAGCGACTCGCCGAGAAGGTTCACCACGTCTATCTGCGACGGGAAGTGGAGTACCCGGTCGAGCATGCCATGGAGATGACAGTCGGCCGGGCCGGCATGGACAACATCTGGGCGCTGAACGCCCTGGCCGACTGGGCCAACCGCAAGTACGACGCCGGGCTTACCGGCGAGCAGCTCGGTGAGATGAAGCCGGCCGAAATACGCCGCCGGCTGACCGAGATGTCCGAGAAGTGGCTCACCGGCGGCCGGTTGGAAGAGGAGATTCGCCGTCGTCTAGGCGATGCCCCGGACGTCGAGCCGGCCGTGCAGCTTGCCCGGAGCCGTTTCGACACAGAGTTGTCGCCGGAGGATGTGGCCGACGACCCGTTCGGTAAGCTACGCGAGGCCGGCCGCGGGTTCCTACGCCGCGAGATGACCGAGCTTGAGCGGTTCGTGTTGCTGCAGATTTACGACTCCCGCTGGAAGGACCACCTGCTGGCGATGGACCACCTCCGTGGCGGTGTCGGGCTGCAGAGCTTCGCCCAGCAGGACCCGCGTGTGGTCTATAAGCGAGAGGGTGCAAAGCAGTTCCAGCAGATGCTCGCCGGTGTCCGTGAGAAGGTCACGGATATGATTTTCAAGGTCCGCCTGACGCCGGAGGCGGAGATGACCAGCGTGTATCAGGTCTCCGGCGCGGTGCACGAGCAGTTGAGCGGTTACGACCATCTGGCGCAGGACATGTCCGCCCAGGCCGAGGCCGCACGCCCGAAACGCCCGCAGACCATCGTCCGCGAGCAGCCCAAGGTCGGACGCAACGACCCGTGCCCGTGCGGTTCGGGCAAGAAATACAAGAAGTGCTGCGGCCGGCAGCAGCCGGGAGCCAGTGGCCAGTGAGCAGGGCGAGCAACTTGTTGCTCGCGGAACCTGTCACTCCGGAAGCACGTAGGGTCGGCAACTTGTTGCCGACGTGTCGGTAATCTGTTTACCCCGATGCCCAACGGCGGATGCGACGCGGCCCAAGGAGCTTATAATGGCCAGGGACCCGATTTCGAGAAGGTTCGACAAAAAGCAGAAAGACCACAAGCTGAGCGATCTTGCAGACAGAGCGCGTTCGACCGAGGAGATAGAGGCCGAGCGCGAGATGCTGGAAAAGACCGAGAAGGTCGAGCCGATAAAGGCCGACGAGCGTCCGGCTCGTAACGACCCGTGCCCGTGCGGCTCGGGCAAGAAATTCAAGAAGTGCTGCGGCCGGCAGCAGTAGTCGGTAGCCAGGAACCAGGCAGGTAACCGCGTCGGCAAGTCGCACACGTCGCGACTGGCCCGATCCTACGGCAGTAGGCGGCAGGGTTGGCAATTTTTTGCCGACGTGTCGGTAATCATGCCTGCGGTCGTAGGTAAAGCGAAGCCCGGCTGCCGGCGAACGACGGAGGATGAATATGGGTGAACAAAAGGCATGCAAGCTGGCCCTTGCGGACGGGACCGTATTCGAAGGGTGGTCGTTCGGCGCGGCCGGGGATTCCGGCGGCGAGGTCGTGTTCAACACCGCGATGAGCGGTTACCAGGAGGTCCTCACTGACCCCTCCTATTGCGGGCAGATAGTCACCATGACCTACCCGCTGATAGGCAACTACGGCGTTAACGACGAGGATGTCGAGAGCCATGATCACCGGGTTCAGGTGGCCGGCTTCGTGGTGAAGGAACTTTCACCGGCCGCCTCCAACCAGCGGTCGCGCGAAACGCTGGACGAATACCTCCGCCGCCAGGGCGTTCCCGGCATCGAGGGCATCGACACCCGCGCGCTTACCCGGCACATCCGCCTGGCCGGGGCGATGAACGGCGTGTTGAGCACGGAGATTGACGACGATGCCGAGCTTGTCCGCCGCGCTCAGCAGCTTCCTTCGATGGCCGGGCAGGACCTTGTGGCAAAGGTCACTCCGCAAGATGGTTACGACTGGTCCGACGGCTACGTCGGCGACTTCGCCCGGAAGCGCCAAGGCCGGGGCGACAAGACATTCCACGTCGTCGCCATCGACTGCGGCGCGAAGATGAACATTTTGCGGAATCTCGTCGAGGCGGGCTGCCGGGTGCATGTGGTCCCGGCGACCGCCCCGGCCGAGGCGATCCTCGAACGCCGGCCCGACGGTGTGTTCGTCTCCAACGGTCCGGGCGACCCCTCGGCCGTCGGCTATACCATCGAGACGCTGCGCGGAATCGTCGGAAAGGTCCCGGTATTCGGCATATGCCTGGGACACCAGTTGCTGGCACTTGCTCTGGGCGGGCGGACGTACAAGCTGAAGTTCGGCCACCACGGCGCCAATCACCCGGTCCGCAACGAGGCCACGGGCAAGGTGGAAATCACCTCGCAGAACCACGGCTTCGCGGCCGAGGCCGATTCGCTGGCCGCAGCCGGCGCGAAAGTCACCCATATCAATCTCAACGACCAGACCGTGGAGGGCTTCACGCTCGCCGACCGGGCGGTCTTCAGCGTGCAGTACCACCCCGAGGCAGCGCCAGGCCCCCACGACGCCACCTACCTGTTCGACTGTTTTCGTGACATGATGGAAACCGGCCGGGCGCCCACCGCCGAGCAGATGCACGCCGCCCAGATGCGCCTTGCCAAAGCGGGCCAGCCCCAGCCAGGGTAAGCGGGGCGATACCGGGTTGCTCAGCGGGATTGCCGGCCGGACGGTTATGTCGGTCAGGTATGCTTAACCCACGACTAAGGAGGAAGCACGAAACTCGAAATCCGAAACAAATCCGAATCACGAATTCTCCAGACAGCTTTGACACCGCCTGGGATTGTCGGACATTGTCGGGCAATATACCCGGCCTACGGGTTATTCGCGATTTGCAACTCGTGACTCGCGATTCCACATTCACCTGCGGATTCTAACGCCCCAGAGCACGAGTTCGTTTTCGCCTCGGCCGGCTGTAACGAGCGTCTCACCGTCCGGACTGAATGCGACGGCCGTCGGCCCGCCCTCGTGCTCGGACGAGATGTGCAACCGTCTGCCCGAAGGCAGCTCCCAGAGTGTCAGGTCGTTACCGGCGACGGCGAGCACCCGGCGGTCCGGCGAGACGGCCACCGAGCGGATGGTCGGCGGCGGCTCGAGCGAGCCGATAAGCTCACCGTCGGAGGTGTCCCAGACCCTCCCGGCGACACCGGCGGTAAGAACGTAGTCGGCCTCCGGGCCGAACATTACGCCCAGCAAAGGTATCGGCGGTCCGGCGTGGAGCACCCGCGGCGTCCGCAGCCGCCGGGCTTCCCAGGTATCGGTGTCGAAAATCTCTATCGCGTCCATGCCGGCCGCGGCCAGGACTCCCCGTCGGGGTCCGAACGCGACCGCCGAGAAGTCGCCGGTCAGGTTCTTCACCCGCCGGCCGCTTGCGGTGTCGAAGATGTGCACGTTGGAGTCTTCCCACGCCACCGCCGCCAGCAGGCGTCCGTCGGGCGAAAGGTCCATGGCCGTCCAGCTCCGTTGGGGGTGGTCGATGCCGCGGACCTTTTGCCAAGAGCTTACCTCGTATATGTGGATGCCTCGCGGTGACAGGGCGATGAGTTCATCGCTTTCGGGCGTGAACGCCAGGTGCGTGTAGGGCAGCGGCGTCTCGGTCTGGCTGAGACGGCGGCGGCCGTGTACGTCCCAGAGAGTAAGGGCGGCGGGTTCGTCTGCGACGGCGGGGTCCTCGGCCACGGCCAGCAGCCGTCCCCCGGTGGAAAACGCCACGGCCCGGACCTGGTCGTTGGTGCGTGTCAGCACCTCGGGCCGGTCCAGCCGAAGCGAGACGGGACTGTATTCGCCATCGGGGCCGACGCTAGTTGCGTTGGGGTCGCATCCGGTGAAAAGCACGGCCGAAATTACCAGCGGAAGGAGGACTCTTCGCATGGTCGATTCCCTTCATCATCGGATTTGTCACGAAACCGAACGAGAGTATCGGGCAGCGGTTCCGCCGGGTCAAGCATGGCGGGCCTGCGCGGTTGACGGCTGTTCGCCCGTCACGCGGCCAGTCGCAAGGCCGCGCCTATTGCGGCCGTTGCCAGGCGGGCGGGTCTTTGAGTTTGTAGAGCATCTCGCCGGCCTTCGGCACGCAGAGCAGGCCCTCATCCTCCCGGTCGGTCCACTCGGCCGGGTCGATGGTGGCAGGGTCGCGATAGCCGAGGTTTATGCGGCGGCAGGTCTCTTGGGGGATTCCGCTTGCCAGCGTCACGTTGATTCGGGGTTTCTCCACGCCGTCGGCGTATGTGCCGATGCCCCGTACGTGCGTCGAATGCGCAAGCACGCCCCAGGGGTAGTCCTTAAACCTTTCCCACTGGCCGAGGAAGTACGCCAGCGTGTGGTAGCCGATTTCCTCAATGATCCGCCCATGGGTCTCGGAGATGGTGTCCAGGTGCGGGGCGTAAATTATTAGCTCCCCGCCGTCGGCGACCACCGGCTCCAGCTTGTACATGCACTTGGCGGCGACCCACAGCTCGTCGTACATCTCCGGTGCGCACGAGAGCACCGAGCGGTAGGGGCGGTCCTTGTAGATTATGTGCAGCTTGTCGGACAGGTCCGCCGCGGCCGACCACGCCTGCCGCACCGGCCCGAAGAACAGCCCTGAAAGGTCATGTCCGCTGACGACCATGCACAGGGCGAAGCTCTCGCGGTCTATCATGTCCGCGGCGGTCTCGAGTGTGCGTCGTACGGGTGTCTGCTTGTTGCCGATGATCCTGGGGTTGGTGATAAGCGCGCCGAGCCAGTGGAAGAAGTTCAGCAGTTCCGGCCCGCAGATGCCGGGGAAGAAGTACTTGCTGCCGCCTGAAAAGCCCACCACCTCATGCGGGAAGACCGGCCCGCAGATAAGTAGCACGTCGTAGTCCAGCACGCGGCGGTTGATGGTAACGTCTATGTCGTGGGCGAAATCGGACAGTTCCTCGCCGATGATACTCTTGACGGTCTCGGCCGTCAGCGTGCCGATGGTGGTCAGTTCCTCGGGGGCGTCCCATCGGTGGTTGAAGACCTCCGATCCGGGCAGCGCCTCGTCCCGCTTGCCCGGCTCGATGCCGAGCAGGGCGTCGATGCGGTCTTCGCTAATCGGCGGGTGCGTGCCGAGCGCGATGAGGAAGTCCAGCTTCGCTGCCCGCGGCGCGATGGATTTGTGCAGCAGCCGGGCTATTTGAGGCAGGGGGCAGGTGCGCGTGTGATCGGGGATGATCACCAGCACCCGCTTGTCGTCGGGGCATATTCTATCCGCCGCGGCAGACACGACTCCCTCTACGCTGCCGGCCGACAAGCCCCCGCCAGGATTCTGTTCAGATATAATTTTCATCCGGTGCTCCATAGAAAAACGAAGTCTCTCAAAGTCCCCGCACAGTATAGGTTGCGACACCGGGTAACTTCCAGCGTCCGGTTTGCCGATGGATAGTGGCGGCGGCGCTATGTATCGGTGCGGCCGGGCCGTAAAATACCATGCCAACGGAAGGGAGTCTGAGAAAGCATGATAGTCGTTCACGTAACGCACGAGGCAGTGGAGAAAATCGGCGGCATCGGCGCGGTAATAGGCGGCCTGACCACCGCTGAGGCGTACAAACAGACCGTATCGCGCACCATATTGCTCGGCCCGCTCCTGCAGACCGACAGGCCGGCCGAGCGGCGGCTGGGCGAGAACGGGAAGGTCCTTTACAGCTCTATGGACGATGTGACTCCGCCGGAGCTGCAGCGTAAGTTCCGCCCCATCGAGCTGACGTACGACGTCGGCATCATCTACGGCACCAGGGAGGTTGACTGCAACTGGTCGCCGGAAACGGCCGAGGCCGAGGTGCTGCTGGTGGACGTCTTCCACGCAAACCGAGACCGCCTGAACCTTTTCAAGGGCGAGCTTTACAAAAAGTTCGCGGTTCCATCCGACCGGTTCGAGCACGTCTGGGAATACGAGCAGTACGTCCGTCTGGCCGAGCCGGGCTTTGAGGCGCTGAAGGCCCTGGACGCCAACGGCGGTACAGAGCAGATGGTCCTGCTGGCGCATGAGTATATGGGCATGCCGACGGCGCTGAAGGCGGCCCTGGCCGGCTCGCCCAACACGCGGACGGTCTTCTACGCCCACGAAGTCGCGTCGGTCAGGCCGATAGTCGAGGAAAGGCCCGGACACGACACCGCGTTCTACAATATCCTCGACAGGGCATCGTCGGACGGCAAATCGCTTGAGCAGTTGTTCCCCGCGATTCTAACAAGCTACAAGCACCCGCTGGTCAAGGCGGGAAGGTATTGCGACCACGTGTTCGCGGTCGGAGACTACATCGAGAAGGAGCTTCGGTTCCTCGACCCGCACTACCGGCGGATAGACATCGACCTTGTTTACAACGGTATTCCGGACATCATGTTGCCGCTTTCGGAAAAGGTCGCCAGCCGGAAGCTGATGGCCGAGTATGTCGAGAACCTCTTCGGCTTCCGGCCGAGCTGGACCTTCACGCACGTCGCCCGTCCGGTGCTGAGCAAGGGGCTGTGGCGCGACCTGGGCGTGCTGGACCGGATGGAGCCGCTGCTGAAAGAACGCGGCGAGACGGGCGTATATTTCATGCTCGGCACGCTTGCCGGTCAGCGCCGCGGCAAGGACGTCCGCCACATGGAACGTGTTTACGGCTGGCCTGTCAATCATGAGCGCGGCTACCCGGACCTTTGCGGCGGTGAAGAGCTTCTGGGCGACATGGTGGCCGAGTTCAACCGCGGGCACGAGCACGTCAAGGCGGTGTTCGTGAACCAGTGGGACTGGAACCGCGCCGTCTGCGGACAGCGGATGCCCGAGGGAATGGACTTCGGCGATCTGCGCCGCGGCGCGGATGTGGAGTTCGGACTGAGCGTGTATGAGCCGTTCGGGATAGCACAGCTTGAGCCGCTGTGCTTCGGGGCGCTTTGCGTGGTATCCAATGTCTGCGGCTGTACCGGTTTTGCCCGCCGGGCGGCCCAGCAGGACGGCATCGAGGACAATGTAATCATCGGCGATTTCCTTGGCGTATCGCGTTCGGCGAGCGTTAATGACCTTCTGGATTTGTCCATCCGTGAGCGGAACCGGGTGGAGAGCGCCGAGTATGAGCGGCTGGCGGGGTTGCTCGCCGAGAAGCTGCCGCGCGATGAAGAGACTCTGTCCCGGCGACTGGAGAATGGCTATCGACTCGCAGGCCGCATGAGCTGGCAGCGGGTGGTCGAGGAATACTTCCTGCCGAATCTGGGGCGGGTGGCGGAGACGGAGTAGCGATTTTCGATTGTCGATTGCCGGTTCGCGATGGCGATTGAGCGGGTCCCGGCGCATCGCGGTTCGCGGCTTCCTGCTTCGCCCTGCGGGCTTGCTACTCAGCGAAGCAGCTATTCGCTACGAAGCGCGAGTCGCAGGGCAAGCGTGGCTCGTGGCTGCTGTCTAACGTGGTTGCTTCCCATCGGCTCGCCGGGGCTTCGCAGCCCACGGCACCCTTGGCCCGTGGCTCATGGCTAATGGCTCATGGCTCACGGCTAAGCTGTTTTCCCCGTTGAAATGTCTCTCCGGCTGTCTTAGTGTCTGTGGCGTCCTGAACCCGATTCGGAGAGTGTTCCATGCGTCTTACACCCGCCGCAGAGTTGGCCGTCCGCGGTGTCATATACCTCGCGGAATGTTATGGTGAAGGTCCCATCCGGATCATGGACATCTGCCGCAAGCGGTCACTCCGCAAGGAGTATCTCAGCAAGATATTCGGTTCGCTGGCCCGTGCCGGTCTGATAACACCCGTCCGCGGCAAGGGCGGCGGATACATGCTCGCCCGTGACCCGGCCGATATCACGGTCCTGGAAGTCGTGGAGGTGGTCGAAGGGCCGATTGTCCTGAACTACTGCCAGCATGACCCGCCGCAGTGCGACAACGAGCAGTGCCGCCTCAGGCCGATGTGGGCCGAGATACAGGAATTCGTCCGGGGGAAGCTGCATTCGATGACGCTGGCCGACTGCGCGTGCGTGTATGACTGAAGCCGTCAACCCCGGTCGCCCCGCGGCTTCTCCGTCGCGGTAACCGGCATGAAAAGACGAACGCGCCTCCCGCCGCCGCGGAAGGCGCATCATAGCAGTTCTTTGCCAGAGAACCCGAACGGTCCGGCGTCTCAGGCGGTCTTCAGATGACCCTTTGGCCTTCTCAGCAACACGCCAAGCCCGCCGGTCGCCACAAGCACCAGCGTCATCGGCTCGGGTATCTCGGTCAGGTTCGGGACCAGCAGGTGTCCTTCCAGCGAGCCGTCGTCGGGGGGATCCAGCGGGGTAGGGGCCTCGCTGGCGAACCCGGCGTTCCACATGGTCATCCACTCGCTGTCGCCTTGCCGGTTACGTCCACCCTTGGCGTAGAAGTCGCCCCAGACCGGGTCGCGAAGCGTCAGGAACGAGAACTCCACGACAAGCGGGTCGCCGTTGACCTCGGGCATATCCACCTTGATGCCGTAGACGTTGTCCGGAATAAGCGGATTGCTCGGATCGGCCGGACCATAGGTGTCTATGTCCGCGTCCACGCCTGTCCAGGACGCATCTTCGCCGTTGATCCACAGCGAAGGCGATTCGATGTTCGCCCAATCGAAGTCGGCCGACAGTTCAAAGATGAAATGGCTGATCCCTCTTTCCGGGACCTCCAGCGTGTAGGTGTATTCCCAGATGGGGCCGTCGACCTCCTTGATAGTCCACGACAGCGACGATCCGTCGCCCCACGGTCCGGTGCCGACAAGCCCGCCGTCGGCGGTGCTAAGCGAGCCGGAGTAAAAGGCCCCGGATGCAACGGTCGTAAGGACAGCTGGCACAACCACAGCAATCAGCCAGCGGTTTGGTTTGTTCGGAGACATCTTTTTCCTCCTGTTCATAATTTCGTGATAATCGGGCGTCCGGCCGCCTGCGCCCGTCCGGGCCTTCCCGAATGGGCGTCCTTCCTTTCAGGACGTCGCGGTTAACTCCAAGAAAACCCTGAAACTCGACCAGTATAGGCGCGTTTCAGTCAATTCCACCGCTACCGGGGCAATTTTGCTCAGTACTCCGCTTTTTCTGGTCACACCCGCCGCTATGTCAGAGGCGGCGGGACACACCTGCAGCAAAGGCGGGACGGCGACTGGGGTCCGGCGGACGAAACTATCCTGCATTCGGGTGGCCCAGGACTATCGGAGCGGCATCTGTCCTTGCCGGGCCGGGAGGGGCGCCCCTTTGACAGATACCGTGCAATCCGCTCCGAAAGTCAACATATGGATTATACGATAGGTCCCGATTCTGTGTGGTAAATATCCCGGAAAATGTCCATGTCCCCGCCTCGCGCCGGGCCCGCCGACGGGGTTGTGATATGGCTCAGCTCTGTCGTTCGCCTGCCTGGTCGGCCAGTTGCAGCGTCGCCAGGGCGGTGGAGACGTCATTGGTGAACTCGAATATCTTATCAAGTCCTGTCACCAGGAAGACGCCCCAGACCTGCGAGTTGACGTCGCAGAGCAGCAGACGCCGCTTCTGGTTGAGCACGTCTTTTCGAAGCCGCAGCAGCTTTGCGACGTTGGAGCTGTTGATGAAGCTCACGGCCGCGAAATTGAGAACCACGTCCTTCGGCTCATCCTCCATCCGCTCCATCAGGGTGCCGATTTCGTCGGTGAAAACCGGATCGTCGGCAAGCTCAACCACCAGGATATCTTCTGACCAATTCTGGATTGCCATGGTTCAGTGTCCTTTCACTACACACAAACAGCGTACAGCGGCGCCCGCCGCCGGTCAACTCGCCGCCGAAGAGTCCGCCTCCTGTGTATCGTCAACAGACGAGGGCGACTTTCCCGCATGCTGTGCGGCCGTTCCGATTATCACGTCGATCACCAGGTGCGCCGCGAAGCCCGCGGCCAGCCAGTAAGCCCAGTCGCGCAGCAGTGTGGGGGCGTCTTCGTAGCCCGGCAGCATCAGCGAGATGGCCGTGGCAAGCACCGACGCCACACCCAGGAGGAACTCTCCCCAGGCAACTACCCGCCGTCCGACGGCGCGTGTCGCCGCCAACAGTGCGCCGCCGGCGCCGGTGAGAACCGCCGCCGCGAACACGTAAACCGCCACCATGACGGCCGGGAAGGTTCGTGGCACCGCCAGGGCGGTAGCGGCCCAGATAACTATGGTGACCACATGCGCCGCGCACCAAGTCAGGGCCAGTGTGGCCGTTACCGTCACGCCGCCGCTGGGCTTCACAGGCGCCGGAGGCGGAAGCGCCACTATTCGCGTGGGCGGCTCAACTCCCCGGCCGGTGCGAATCGACAGCAGGAAGCTTCGCAGAAGCGATACCACCGCCAGCAGCAGAAGCAGCATCAGAGCCGCGACCAGGATGTAACCAAGCAGGGCGCCCATTCCATCGGCCTTTCGTTCTTGTCTTTGCTACCGGCTTCGGTATAGCTGTGCGGCTTCGAAACCAAGCTCCGCCAGATGCGGTCTTATCTGCCTGTAAAACCGGACTCCGTCACGATAGTAGCCGGCTGTGGGTGTCAGCTCAGGCAGGTGCCGCAGCCAGTAACCGTTCAGCAGCTTCATGAAAAGCTCTCGCAGGTACTTGCTCATCATCGACGCCAGGGCCACGGCGAACTGGCCGCTCTCGGCCGACTGCACGAAGCTGATTCGCCAGTTCCGGCCCTGCGCCGTCAGCCGGTAGGTGCTGCGGGTCTCGGACTCCTCGACTATCTTGTAATCGGCCTGGGCAAATACCCGCTGAAGCATCGGCAGATACCGCATCCGCCCGCCCTGGCGATCGACCCAGACGTGAACAGGCCCATCCACGTCAAGCCGCCAGAGCTTGTCCAGCAGCCGACATGTGATATCGAACAGCAGCGACGACTTGTTCCTGACCTGTGAGACAAGCCGGTTGTATTCGGCCACGAACACCGGCTCGCCCTGGAGCATGAGTGGACGGATGCGGGCGTCGGACATGGCGGCCTTGAGAGAGTTGGCCGACAGCGTCAGGTCGGTCGGGCTGATGGTCGTAGGCAGCGGCAGGTCGGCACCGGCGTACCAGGGGTAGCTCTCGGCGTGGCCGGCGGCCCCGGGCGCCAACGCTCCGAGCAGCTCCCGCAGCGAACCGGCTTGCTCGCCGGCGGCACGGAGCATGCCAAGGACGCCGCGTTCGATGTGTTCCAGCCCGGCCGAGTCGCGACGCCCGTGATACAGCCGCTTGCTGTCGGCGAAGGCGACGCGGCGACGTCGCTTGGAGACCGACTTTGAGACGGCCGACGAGAGCAGCCGCCACAGGCACTCGTCGGCGCACTGGCGCGGGACCTCAAAGGCCGCCGCCGAGACCACAAGCGGCCCCAGCACCGGACCGAAACCCGCTTCGTCTATGCCGGCGATTACAGCCAATACGCCGCTCCCGGTAGCAAGACCACATCTCAGAACGCGTATGAAAACGGGCCGTTAGATGGCAAGGGCATCCTGCCCGTGAAAGGCGACGGCACAGCCGGGGCGGTCGTGATATACACAGACCAGACCACCATGCCGCGTTTGCCTACACGTTCTCGGGCGGGATTATATGCGACCCGGCGGCGGACGCCAAGTGCGCCTGGTACCTGAGCTGTGTCCGCGACTACTCGGCCGGCTGCTGTTGTGAGGCAAGCGCCTCATGGGCCTCCTTTAGCTGCCCGCGGATGGGGATGTTCTGGGGGCATTTGTCTTCGCACTGTCCGCACTCGTTGCACGCGTCGGCCTTCTTATGCTCTTCGGGCTTGCGTCGGCCGATGTGGTCGTAGCCCTTTCGCGCCGATTCCCAAAGCCCGTAAACCCGACCTTTGTTGTACAGGTCGAATATCCTCGGAATCAGCACGCCCTGCGGGCAAGGCATGCAATATCTGCACCCGGTGCAGTAAAGCTCGGCCATCTTCTCGAGCCGTTCGAGGTGCTCGGCGATGGCCTGTCTGTCCTGCTCGGTCAAGCTGACATCATCATTCGCGACGGCGATGTTCTGCTCCACCTGCTCCATGGTGCTCATGCCGGAAAGCGCCACCGATACGTTGGGATTCGCCAGCACGAAGCGGAGCGCCAGCTCCGGAACGCGCTTGACGTTGGGGGCGACCTGGGAGAGCACCTCGCTCGGCTCGCCGAGCCGGCCGCCGCCGACAGGCCCCATGACCACGACGCCGACGCCTTTTTCATGGGCGTAGGCGATGCCGTCTTCCAGACGCCGGTCGAGTATGTTGTACTGGAGCGTGATGGAATCTACGTAGCCGGTGTCCACGACCTTTTTCAGCGCTTCGTTGTCGTCGTGGAAAGAGCAGCAGATATGCTTTATCAATCCCCGCTCATGGGCGTCGAGCATCCATTTCTTCACCCTCGGCTCGACATCCTCGACGTAACGTTTCCAGCGGATTCCGTGGTGGTTGTAGATGTCTATGCTGTCCACCCCGAGCAGGCGGAGGGAGTCCTCAAGGTTCTGCCACCACTTCTTCTCATCCTCGCCGTAGTAGTGGTTCTTGGTCGATACGATGATTTTGTCCCGCCAGCCCTTCAGCGCTTCGCCGACGATGCGCTGGCTGTCGCCGTCGTGGTACATCACGGCCGTGTCGATGTAGTTGACACCGGCTTCGAAGGCGCGGTGGATCATCGAGATGGCCTTTTCATCGTCCACCCGGCGGTCTTCGCCTTCGCCGGTGGTCGGCAGGCGCATAGCGCCAAAACCAAGCTGCGAGACCTTCAGGCCGGTTCGTCCAAGCGTTCGGTACAGCACAGAGAAGCTCCTTTCTTCTCAGTCGGTTCAAGATCCGCAGAGTTCGCTTTTTATAATAGGACTTCTAATTTACGGCATCGGCCTTGCGGCGTCCAGTGGCCGGCGAAAATCCGGCGACGCCGCCGACCGGTCGGACAGATGGGTTGTTTTTGAGCACGGGCCATGGACGCGGGCGTAAGTTTACTTATACTCAACAGCGAGCAGGACGACCTTTCATCTAGTTGACATCACCAGCCGAGGAGTCAGACCCATGGAATATGCGGTGATTATGGCCGGCGGGGCCGGTAAACGCCTCTGGCCGCTAAGCCGCCAGGACCGACCCAAGCAGCTTCTGAAGCTTATACAGGGCAAGAGCTTGCTTGAGATGGCGGTCGAGCGACTGGAAACGCTCTTTGATCCCAGAAACATACTCATCGTCACCAACGAAAGCTACGCCGACATTGTGGCCGAGTCCATCGAGCGGATACCTCGCGAGCAGGTAATCGGTGAGCCGGAAGGGCGGGACACTGCCAACGCGATAGCGCTTGCCGCGGCGGTTTTGAACGGCAGGGACCCGGAGGCCACCATGGCGGTCTTCACGGCCGATCACGTCATCCGCCCGGCTGAGAGGTTCGCCGAGGCGGTCCGCAAGGCCTTCGATACCGTCGGTGAGCATCCGGATGCGCTGGCGACGTTCGGTGTCCGTCCGACCTGGCCCCACACCGGTTTGGGCTATATTCACTGCGGAGAAGCGCTTGACGACGGCGTGCGAAGGGTAAGCGAGTTCAAGGAAAAGCCCGACCACCACACAGCCAGGAGATACGTCGAAAGCGGACAACACTACTGGAACAGCGGTATGTTCGTCTGGAAGGTCCGCACCATTGACCGGATGCTGGGGGAGTTCCTTCCGGACTCGGCTGAAAAACTCCAGGGGGTTGCCCGGGCCGTCTCCGAGGGCCGGGACTACATGCCTGTTGTGCGAGAGGTCTATCCGACGCTGGAAAAGATCAGCATCGACTTCGCCGTCATGGAAAAGGCCCCGCGGGTGCTGATGGTCGAACTGAACTGCGAGTGGCTGGACGTCGGCTCCTGGCCGGCGCTGGAAGACGTCTGCAACCTTGACGATTCCGGCAATGTCCTGGTCGCACGGAACGAACAGATTATGGACAGCTTCCGCAACGTCATTGTCACAGAGGACGACCATCTGCTGGCGGTACTCGGCATGGACGATTGCGTAATCGTTCACTCGCCGGACGCCACGCTGGTATGCAGGAAACAGGACGCCTACCGGCTCAAGGAGCTTGTCTCGGCGCTTGAGCGGAAATTCGGCGGCAAGTACCTCTGAACCGGACGGCAGGTTGGGGCGAAAGACCAGGCGATGGCTCGCTGGCTGGGTATCGATAGCGGAACACGGCGTGTGGGAGTGGCCGTTGGCACGGCGGCCGAGGGTATCGTCTCGCCGGCGGCGGTGTTACCGGCAGAGCCGGCCGAGCGGCTTGTCGAGGGGGTTCTACGGCTCGCCGGTCAATACCAGGCCGCGGGAATAGTGGTTGGGTTGCC
>PUND01000132.1 GCA_003551645.1 Phycisphaerae bacterium
CAGGTCGGGACGATCTCGCCGCCGCCGGTTCCCCGAAGCCCCAGCCCTCTTATGAGGGCTTCGGGGAACCGCCACACGAACGCAATCAAACTCAAAGTATGGTCAAGATACAAGGTCGGGCATGCGTGCCCGACAGCCGGGTGCCGTGGCCTGCGACCGAAGGGAGCAGCCACGCGACTGCGACAACGCCCCCACACGTGGCAATTGATAGTGGCCCCGGGCGACGCGAGACGGAGCCAGGGGACCGCGGGCGGGCATGAAAATCGGAGCCCCCTTCAGGGGGCGATTGAAGGCCGAGGCGGCGCGGATGTTGATGACGGCCGAGCGCGGCGGCGTGAACAAGACAGGCATTCGGACAAACGCTCTAAGTCCTCGCCCCGTGCGCCCGCGGCAGCCCAAACCGCCCGCCAAAAGCCCTTGACGGCGATCCGCCAGGATGATCAAATCGCCGGTATGAACCCGACCGAAATGACCTACTTCCTGATCCGCCGCGCGGAGGAGGCGTACGGTGCGCCGGTGGCCAAAGGCGATATCCTGGTCTATCGGAACAACCCCCGGTTCCCATGGTTCGGCGAGCACTTCGACCTTGAGCCAGGCGCGCGACTGCGCATCGAAGCGGTCAAACACGACCCGGCAACATCACCAGACCACGACCCCTGTGACAATCACTACCACTACCACATCAGCGGCATGGCGGAACACGGCGGTCTTTCTACCACGGAAATACTCGCGTGGTTTGACCCGGAGATACCCAACGACTTCGACCGGATCGCACAGAGCATAGTCGACTATCTAGAAGCTCTGTTAGGCGCTTCGCATGTTCTCAACTAGCAGCGCCTCAAGTACACCCTTTGCAACCATATCAAGGTTCAAAACGCAATCCAGATGATCAAACGCATCGCGGAGGGGTGCCCTTGTGCTGTGCCAGCCGGCCCCTTCGGTGAGCCAGATAAGTCCGTGCCCTTGCTGGCTCAATTGCGTGTGCAGTTGCATATACTCCCCCGCGGTGGCTTTTAGTTTCGAGCCGCCACCGCCATAGCAGTTCACCTCGACCAAAGACAAACGGTCTCCCGCCAGAATAGCGAAATCGTAGCTCCGCGCCGGCCCGCCCGCTGACATTTCCACCCCGAACTCCTCACGGATTGTTCGTGCGGTCGCCTGCCGCAGATACTTAAACTCACGTCGCTGGCAGATGTCATCGACGAAGAACTGTACTATCTTCTCCATCTGTTTGCCGCCCCTATTCTTGCGGGCATTAGAGTCCAGCCCGACCTCGACGCCCAACACGTAGTCGGGGAGACTCTTGATGCGTCGGTTGGAGAGTAGCTGAAGGATGCCTGTCTTACGGGCGAATTCGACCGCCGCCTGTATCTGGTCTTTACTCGCAGGACCTTCTAAACACAAGCGGAAGCTGCGATATCGAAGCTCGCCCCGCTCATAATCGGTGAGTATCGTCAGGGATGGCTGTACGGCCTGCTCTCGCAGCCCAAGGAGAACGGGCAGCAACTTCATAAGGTCTGGCTGCTCCTGTAGTAAGGAGCCGAGCGATGATTCGACATCTTTCTTGCCGATAAGCACATTCAGCGTGTTCAGCCCGACCTCATATCGGCGCAGGTTTTGGAGCACCCTTTCCCAGTTCACGAAGTAATCGAATGTCCGAACGTTTTCCTTGAGAGTCCGCATAAGGTACTCGAAAACCTCGTCAGCAGACTGGCAGTTGAGCAATCGTGAGTATGCCGAACTCTGCCTCATTGGCTCAGACCCCTTCGGTAAACAGCGTACCGCTCTTGGCATCGTTTGAACGCCGTGGACCAGCGTTGTCAGCTGCCATGTCCCGCGCCATTTGTAACAGCGGCGAAAAACCGCGCCGCTCAAACTCCCGCTTGTACCGCTTCTTCGCCACCTCCAGGTAATCCGATTCATCGTCAATCCCGACGGAACATCGGTTCAGCCGCGCGGCGGCGATTCCTGTTGTTCCCGAGCCGCAGAAGGGGTCGAGGATGGCGTCATCCTCGTCCGTGGATGCGGCGATGATTCTCTCCAGCAGTGCGACGGGTTTCTGCGTGGGGTGCTTTCCGAATACCTTTTCATCGCGGGAGGGCGGCTTTATCGGCCAGACGCTGCGCATCTGCTTTCCGCCGTTGATGCGTTTCATAAGCTCGTAGTTGAACTTGTGCCTGGCCTTGCGGTCGCGCGCGGCCCAGAGGACGGTCTCGGTGGCGTGGGTGAAGTACCGACACGAGAGGTTCGGCGGCGGGTTGGGCTTCACCCAGGTGATGTCGTTGAGGATCTTGTAGCCAAGCTCATCCATCGCCGCCC
The DNA here is from genome assembly GCA_003551645.1 of Phycisphaerae bacterium. Lineage (GTDB taxonomy): Bacteria > Planctomycetota > Phycisphaerae > SM23-33 > SM23-33 > PUND01. The sequence goes on from PUND01000132.1 coordinate 2,320, forward strand.
CGACGATATGGATGATGTGGCTTGTCCCGGAGACCCACAGCGAGCCGTGCGGCTTGAGCAGTCGTTTGCAGCCGTCGAGCCAGAGGCGGGTGAACTCGTAGTTGGCGGCGAAGCCCTTCGAGCGGTCCCACTTGCCCTTGTTGACCGAGACCATCTTGCCGGCCTGGCAGGTGATTCCGCCGTTGGAGAGGAAATACGGCGGGTCGGCGAAGACCAGGTCGAAGCTCTCGGCCGGGAAAAGCCCCATAAGCTCGCGGCAATCGCCCTGGTAGGTTACGAACCGCCCGTCGGCGGAGGCGAAGTACGGTCCGGCCCCGTCGGGTCCGGGCGGGCCGGTCGTCGGCCGCGGGGGCGGTTGGGCGGATTTGTCTGTCGGTTTCGGCATCGGCGGCCGGGATCGTTGATCGACCGGCCGAGAAGATCAAGATCGTTTCGGAGGGGAAGTTTCCGATGCCGGAAGTGCGCGGGCTGCCAGCACGAGAACAGCCGGGCGGGCGAATCGCCGCGCGAATCAGGATGATGGCCCGCCGGCGAGCCAGCGGCCGACGGTTCGGGCGACGTCGAGCTTCATGGTCAGGTTCTGCCGCCGCGCCGGCAGGACGTCCACCACGTCCAGTCCGGCCTGGCCGAGCGTCTGTTCCATATGCTGTGCGCACTGCGGCGCCCCGCCGCCACCGCCGCCGGCCACACACACCGCCACCGCCGGCTTGCCCGTGACGCCGGCCTTGCCGGTCTCGTGACGGGTGATGCGGCGCAGCCGGTCCAGAAACGCCCGCATGCTCTCGCTCAAGCTGCCGAAATACACCGGTGTTGCGAAAACGCAGGCGTCGCAGTCGCGGAGCTTGGCGACAAGCGAGGCGAAGTCGTCTTCTATGATGCATCGGCCCTCGGAACGGCACGGCCCCCAGCCCTCGGCGTCGCACTGGCGGCAGCACTGAAGGTCGGATTCCGGCAGGTACACCGTCTCGGCATCCGCGGCGGCCGAGGCCAGCCCCTCGCCCACCGCGGCGGCGATGCGGGCGGTCTGGCCGTCCGGATTGCGACTTCCTGTCAGTATGAGGCACTTCATGGTCGGTCCTTATTGCCTGATTGACCGGCGGGTAGTAGGGTCGCGCAAGTCGAGCCGCTGGCGACTTGCCGACGCCGGCCGGAACGCGGTTGCCCGTCGCGGCCTTCGGGCCGCTACGGACAAACCACGGCACCCGACACAATTATGAAACCACTTCTAGGCGATTATCTCCGGGAACTCTTTCATCGCCTGTTTGCGGGTGTTCTCATCCAGCAGCGGCCGGGCCTCGGAGTCGCGCATCTCTTTGACGAACCGCCTTGCGCGGCCAATCGCCTCATCGTCCGGCTGCATCTGCGCACGCTTGTCGCGGTTGGCCAGTTGCGGCATGAAGAACTCCTCGCGCATGTGGCGGATGGTGTGGTCCTCGGTCAGATAGTCCTGTCCCGGGCCTTTTTCCATGAGCATCTCGACCGCGAGCGTCTCGTCGTCCACCTCGATGCCGCGCAGCACGCGCTGGCACATGCCGAGTATCTCGTTGTCCATGACGAGCTTTTCGTAGCTGACGGTAAGGTCGGCCTCCATCAGCCCGGCAATGTCGTGTATGTAGTTTGCCCCGGACATCGCGACCAGCAAGCTGGACATGGCGCTTTCGTAGGCGGCCTGGATATCGACGCTCTTGGAGTCGGTTGTCCCGCCGGTGGAGTAAAGCGGTATCTGGAAGTGCTGGGCCATCTGGGCGACGGCGGCGTTTATCATCGCACGCTCAACCGGCCCGCCGAGGTGGTCCATGGTGGTCAGGTTGGTTATGGAGCCGACGCTTCCGCAGATGCCCGGCGCGCCCTTGTTGACCGACTGGACCATGGCGATTCCGGCGAGCGTCTCGGCCACGTGGGTCAGCACGTTTCCGGCCAGCGTAATCGGCGAAGTGGTCCCGCATATCGGCTCGGTGGGCACTACGACGGGCAGGTTCTCGCGGGCGAGGTAGCAGGCCATCTCGCCGTAGTCCTTGTCGATCTTGAACGGGCTGATAATCAGCGTGATGAAGCTGACGAACGGCTCGGCCCGGAGCTTGTCGGGGGTACCGGCGACCATCTCGGCGAGCTTGACCGCCTTCTTGCAGCCGGCGATCGAGTATATCCCGCCCATCACGTGCTTGGTGGTATTGTTCAGGGAGTGGAAGAAGCGGTTCGGGTCTATGTCGTCGGTGTTCTTGACGTCGTGGGGATAGACGTTGATGGTGAAAACGTGGATGTTGTCCAGACGCTCGACGAACCGGGCGTTCAGGGCGACGTCGGCCGTGGTGGCCTCGCGCCGCTGGCCGGTGTCCGGGTCCAGCACGTAAAGGGCCGTGCCGCCGGTGCCGTAGTGGACCTTCGAGTCGGTGAGTTCGGCGTTGTAGTCGTCGTTGCCGCGGGCGTGCAGCGTCACCGACGAGGGGTTGGATGCGACCGCATCCTCGACAAGGCCCCTGGGCAGCCGGGCCGTGCCGCTTTCGGCGTCCACCTCCGCCCCGGCGGCGGCCAGCGCCTCCCGCGCCGTCGGCGAATAGACCGCCACACCGCCTTTGGCGAGCACGTCAAACGCCGCGTCGGCTATCCTCTTTACCGCCGATTCGCTCAGCGGCTTGTAAAGCTGTGCCGGAATGCCCGGCTTTCTGTGTTTCTCGTTGGCCATGATGACTCCTTGTATCCGGATTCTAGCGCCGGCCGGCGACAACGGCCCCGCGTAAACGACTGGGTATTCATGCTCGCCGGCGGGCGCGGGTATCGGCCATCTCCGGGATGGCCTCGCGGAGCGGATAGGCCAACGTATTATGCGCGCCGAGCCGGAAACCGCAACAACGCAGCGGTCAGCGAAAAGCACCGGCCAACGGCGCTGGGCGGGCTAAGCCGACGTAGCGGCCGGCGCCGGCTCCTGTTCGGCTTCACTATCGCGGCGGATCCGCAGGAAGCGGGCGTTGATCGCGACTATGACCGTCGAAAGCGCCATAAGCGCAGCGCCCACCGCCGGCGAAAGGACCACGCCCGCCCCGTAAAGCACACCGGCCGCCAGCGGGATGGCGACCAAGTTGTACCCGGTCGCCCACAGAAGGTTCTGGATCATCTTGACGTAGGTGGCCCGGGCAAGCGCCATGATGTCGGTGGCGTCCCGCGGGTCGGAGCGGACGAGCACGATATCGGCCGACTCGATGGCCACGTCGGTCCCGGCGCCTATGGCGATGCCCACGTCGGCCTGCGTCAGGGCGGGCGCATCGTTGACGCCGTCGCCGGCCATCGCCACCACCAGCCCCCGCTGCTGGACCTCCCTGACCTTGTCCACCTTCTGCTCGGGCAGGACCTCGGCGAAGTAATCGGACAGCTCCAGCTCGCCGGCCACCCACCGGGCGACCTGCTCGGAGTCGCCGGTGATCATCATGGTCTGGATGCCCATCTTCTTCAGTCGCGCCAGGGCCTCCCGAGATTCCGGCCGGATGATGTCCGCCAGACCGATTGCTCCGAGAATCTTCCGGCCTTCCAGGATGTAAACGACGGTCTTGCCCTGTTCGGCCAACTCCCGGGCTTCGGAGGCGTCCGCTTCCAGTTCCTGCTCTCTGAGGTAGCCGGGACTGACGACCTTGATATTCCGGCCGTCAACGGTTCCTTCGGCGCCCTTGCCGGGGATGGCCTTGAAGTCCTCCACCGCCGCCACGTCCACTTTCCTCTGCCTTGCCGCTTCCACGATGCCCAGGGCGATGGGATGCTCGGAGCGGCTTTCCAGCGAGGCGGCCAGCTTGAGCAGTTGCTGTTCGTCCGGCTCGCCCAGCGGCAGGACGTCCGTGACGCCGAAGCGGCCTTCGGTGAGCGTTCCGGTCTTGTCGAAGAGGATGGCGTCAACAGCGCGTGCGCGCTCGAAGGCGCCGCGGTCTCGGATAAGCAGTCCCCGGCCGGCCGATATCGCCGTCGTAACACTTCAGCGGTCTGCAATTCGGGGGCCGAAGAATAATTGAAGATTCCGAGAATTCCGACTTGCGCCAGGCCCTCGCGC